>JAOPZV010000166.1 GCA_025963935.1 Solirubrobacterales bacterium | reverse complement strand
CACGTCGAGGATGTCGCGGGCGCCGTTGCGGCAATCGTGAACAGCTCGGTGAACGGCCCGGTCAATATCGGGAGCGGCGAGGGAGTGCAAGTCCGTGAGCTCGTCGACACGGTGGCTCGCGCGGCTGGAGACCCTCGGCTCGTGCGTCAGGGTGAGTTGCCTCAACGGGATGGCGATCCCGCGGCGCTCGTCGCCGATGTGGGGCGCCTGAGGGGCGAGGTCGGATTCACACCGCGCCACTCGCTCTCCGACGGACTTGAGCAGACTGTGAACTGGTGGCGGCTGCAGGCGTCCTCCTCCTAGACGCTCAGCTTCAGTTGCGCCGTGCAGGCTCACCTCTCCCGACGACTGCCTCTAGCTCGCGGAGGCTGAGGCGCCGGTGGGACTGAACCTCGCGGCGCCGGTTCAGCACAGACGGCAGGCCGCGCACCACGTCGCGCCAAACCCGCAGCCAGATCATGATCTTGCGGTCCCTGATCGCCACCGCCAGGTTGATCAGTTGACCTAGCAGCAGCTGATGGGCATGACGAAGCAAAGCTCCGAGGGGCAGGTCCTTCGCGACCACCCAGATCGAGTTGCGCCATATGTGGTAGCGCGTGAAATCCGTCAGGCCGCGGCCGATCGTGGCGCTTCCCATGTGAAACGCCACCGCGCTAGGCACATACCTGCATTCAAACCCTGCGAGCTGTGCTCGCAGATTCCAGTCGACGTCCTCATAGAAGGCGAAGAAGCTCTCGTCAAACGGGCCGACGCGGTCAAACACCTCACGTCGGTAGAGCGCCGCCCCGCCGCACGCGCCGAAGACCGCGGCTGGCCGCTCGTATTGACCGGTGTCCTTTTCATGGTGGCCTCTGCGGCTCGCGCCGCCCGTCCACAGGAACAGGTCGCCGGCTCCGTCGATCAACGATCGGTCTCGGAAGTCCATGAGCTTGCATGCGGCCCAACCGGCATCCGGATGTGCGGCGAGAGCTGCGACGAGCTCTCCCAGGAAGTTCGGCGCAAGCTCCAGGTCGTTGTTGAACAGCCCCACCAATGCCCCCCGCCCGGCCTGTGCGCAGACGTTCAGCGCCGCGCTGACGCCAACGTTCTCGGGCAGGGTCACCACCTCCACCTCCGGCCAGTGCACCGACAGCCATTCGACCGTGTCGTCTCGCGAGCCGTTGTCGATCACGACGACCTCGAAGTCCCTGAAGTCCTGTGCCGCAAGGGAGGGGAGCAATGTCTCGAGCAGCCTCCGGCCGTCGTATGAGAGGACCGACGCGGTGAGGAGCGGGGCTGCCTCGGATCTGATCGGCAGCGCCGGACCCATGGACCGGAAACGTAGCGGCTGTGCGGCGGCGACGCCGGGGTCGCTGGGCTAAGCCGGTCGATCCCGGTCATCCCTTGGCCGCCGGCGCCTGGCTCTAGTCGCCCTGGTTCGGCAGATCAGCTCGGGTGGACGCAAGTGTGGCGATTAGCCCGGAGTCGAGGCGTGTTCCATCGGCCCCCGCGAGGACCAGATCGAGCCGCCAGGCGGGCGTGACGCCTGTGTTAGAGTCCTGCCGCCCGCGAGCTATGGCAACCCCGGCGCTCTCTCCAGCAGGACCACTTACATCTCGCCGCTGGATGCGTGCGCGCGCGGCGATCCGCGCACGCGGTATCGGGGCCCCACGGGACGCGCAATGGGCGGTGATCGCCACGCTCGGCTTCCTCGGCGCAGCTGTCTGGTGGCTGACGCAGGACACGCGTGTACCCGATTGGGACAGCGCGCAGCACATGATCGACTCGTTCATCGTGCACGACGAGCTCGCGCGCGGCTCTCTGTCGGCTCCCTTCACGGACTTCAACACATATCCGCCACTCGGCCACATCGTCGGCGCGCTCGGGATATTCGTGGGCGGTGACTCATCGGCGGCCGTGATCCTGGCGCTGAATCTCGTATTCGTTCCCCTACTCGCCGCTGCCTGCTACGGCGTGGGGAGACTCCTCGCCGGTCCGCGTGCCGGGCTGCTGGCCGTGATCTTCGGGCTGGGAGTTCCGATGATCGTGTCGGAGAGCCATGAGGCGTATGTGGACCCGTTGCAGGCCGCGTTGGTCGCAGTGAGCGTGTGGGCGATCCTCGCGTCGCGGCGCTTTGAGCGCGCGGGCATCGCCGCACTGGCCGGCGTGGCCACGGGGCTCGCGATGCTCACCAAGGAGACGACGCCGATATTCCTCGCGGGTCTGCTGCTCGTGGTGCTAGCGCGTGGCGGGTGGCGGCACTGGCGGGGTCTACTCGCATACGCCGTGATGCTGGCTGCCGTCGCAGCCCCCTGGTACATCTACCACTCCGCCGAGCTGAACCAGCTCGTGATAGCTCACACCTCGCAGGCCAACACAGCGGAGGCGAACCCACTGGGTGGCACATATCCGGGGTTGTTCTCGTTCAAAAATCTCAGCTGGTACTTCTGGGACGCGGCGAACATTCAGCTACGCGCCGGCCTCCTCTTGCTGTTTCTGGTTGGCACCGCGGTAGGTGTCTTCACCAGCATCCGTCGCTGGACGGCGGACAGCCTCTATCCAGAGCTGCTGGGCGGAGCGTTTGTCGCATGGGCGGGGATGACATGGCTGACGCACAAAGACCCCCGCTATAGCCTGCCGGCCCTCGTCTATGTCGCGGTCCTGGCCACCGCTTGGATCCCGACCGCCTTTCGGCGTCTGCGGCCATGGGCAACCGCAGCGCTTCTCTGCATCGTCGCCGCGAGCTTCGCCAGCGTCGCGTTCGGCATCGGCGGCGATGGCTATTCGGTGCGCGCTGCCTTGCCAGGTGCCTTCGACAAATCACCGCTCGGCGCGCGTTACATCACGCTGTATTCGACGACCGGCTGGCTTCGCGGCGGGCCCGCAAGCAATGACGGCAATGTCCCGGCGCTCTTGGCAGGGCTCCGGCGCGACGGGGTGCGCGAAGTGACCTTCTGCTGCGCGAACCCCGTCGACTTCAATGTCATCGGTCTGTCGGTGATGACTCGGGAAGCCGGGCTGTTCAATCCGGTGAATCCGCTCGTGCTGTCTGCCAAAGGAGTGTTCCTCGCGGTGCACGCGCCGCTGCCGGGTGATCCACCTCCGTGTCAACGCCTGAGCGACGGCACCGGCATCTATCCGGTCTTGGGCAATCCCGTCGGCAGGCCGTTCTCCCAGTACACCTTCATCTGCCCAACTCGCAAGCCTGCGATCTATGGGTACGGGGCGAACTCTCCGCCACCTGGGCTCGGCTGACCCCGCATCGCGCGGGCTCGTTGGCCTACGCGCGCGACCTCGAAGTTGCGGCCCGGCGAGCGAGCACAGCGCGGCCTCCGGCCAGATACGCCCTCTCCCGAACGCGCTGTGCCAGTGGTGGCCGCAGAGCGCCGGGAGCATCCCCCGGCCTTGCGGGCGGACGCGGCTGTGAGATCCACCGCGCGAGCGGCTCGGAAACTCGCCGCCAGGTCTGCTGCTCGGCCGCAGCGCGAAGCGCCGGCGCATATGCCGCCCGCCCGGTGCCGAGCACGTGCGCCAATGCGGCGCCGAGCGCCACCGCGTCGCCCGGCGGCGCAACCGCGCCGAGCCCCTCGCGCTGGACAAGCTCCGCCAGATCGTCGCCGGTCGTGCATACGACCGGAAGGCCGGCCCAGAAGCAGTCGAGCAGTCGCGTGCGGTAGGCGAAGCGACTCTCCAGGTGCTCGGAGTGGGTGGACACCGCGCACGCCGCCTGCGTCAACCAGCCGGCTCGCTCGGCATACGGGATCCAGCCGTCGTGGAAATGCACGACCGACCCGAGAACTCCCAGCTCACCTGCCAGCCGGCGCGCTGACTCTGCGCTTGTGGCGGCGGCCGGATGGCCGGCGGCCACGCCCATGAACACGAGCCGCACCGATGGCCGCCGTTCGGCAAGCAGGGCGACTGCGCGAATCGCGGTCTCGGCGTCCAGCCAGCTCCAGATGCCGCCGTTCCAGAGCACGATCTCGCCCTCGGCGTCGAGCGCGGCGATGGCCTCTCGGGGGCCGGCCTGCGCCTCGCGCGCCGGCGGCTCCTCCGGCACGCCGAACGGCACGAGGTCGATTACCTCGCGCAGGCCAGGGTCGCGGTCGTAGAGCTCGGGATCTATGAGGCGCAGCGCGAGCATCGCGCCGAGCCACAGGTCGCGCTGCGTATCTGAGGCGCAGATGAAGTTGTGTCCGGTGCGCAGCGAGGAGTGCAGGCGGTCGAGCGTCGTCGCGGTCATCTGGCGCCGGGCCAGCACCGGCTCTCCAGCCCGCAGCTCGAGCGTCTCCAGCGTCTCCGGGCAGTAGAGGTCGATGACCACCCGCGCCGAGGAGCGCCGCAGCCAGCGATCGACGAGCGGCCACTGCGGATGCGCGATGACCGCGTCGGCGGCCGCGATCAGCTCTCGCAGGGCGTGCGGCGCATGCGGGCGGAAGGCCACGGTGCGCACGCCGTCGCGCTCACTCTCCTCGGTACCGCCGTGCGCGATCGTCACAGACGCGCGGTCGCTCAGCGCGCGCGCCAGCTCCCAGCAGCGGATGCCGAGCCCCGCCATCTCCTCGCCGACGGGGTCCGCGCAGATGAACAGCACCTCAGGCCGCGCGGCGGTCATAGACCCCCCTTCGCAGCGCCAGCGAGTCACGAAAGCCGATCGAGTCGTCGACGGCGTCTGCCGGCGGCCGGGGGCGGCGCGGCGCGCGCCCACCGGCGCGCCACCCGGACACCCGCCCGCGGAGGGCCGCCAGATCGCGCGAGAGAGCGAGGTCGCCAAGCACCACGACTGCCTCGGTGGCGAGCGTGCGCGGCGCCGTGCGGCCGCGCAGCAGCCCGTAGCGGCGGAGCATGTAGCCGCGTCCGAAGCCGCCGTGGCGCCGCTGCCACGCCGAGCGATGCCCGTGCGTGGCTGAGCCCAGGTGAACGCCCACGGCGTCGCTCGCAAGCACCGTGTCCCAGCCTGCGCTGCGCAGCCGAAGTGTCAGGTCGAAATCCTCCATGTAGGCGAAGATCGCCTCATCGAGACCTCCAACCTGCTCCCAGGCCGAGCGCCGGTACGCCGCCGCCGTCCCGGCCGGGCCGGCGAGGATTGGACGCTCGCGGTCGGCCTGGGAGACGTCGAGGCCCTGCAGGCGCGGAAAGCCCCCAAGCGTGACGTCGGCGGCGAGACCTGCGCTGTCGATCAGCCGCTCACCCGGCTGCAGCATCAGCGCTGCCACCGACCCGGCCCGCGCATCGCGCTCGAGTGGAGCAACGAGCCGCTCGAGGAAGTCCGGGCGGGAGTCGACGTCGTTGTTGAGCAGAACCACGAAGTCCGACGATCCCGCCGCGACACCCCGGTTGCACGCTTCGGCGAAGCCTCGATTGTCATCGAAGCACTCGACGTGCACCTGCGGCCATTCGCCGGCGAGGCGTGCACGCGTGTCGTCGGTCGAGCCGTTGTCGACGACGATCAGGCGGTGGTCGACCGTCTGCGCGCTCAGGTGACGCAGGCAGCTTTGCGTCAGCTCGTAGCGGCCGTATGCGACGATCACGACGTCGATGGAGGAGGGCATGCTTGCGGGCCATCGTATTGACCGCTCGCCGGCGTCCCGCTCGATGTCACTAGCCTTTCGCCGGCTTGAGCGCTCGCCAGCCGCACATAGGCCTCAACTTGATCTTCCTCGTACCGGGCGAGACCGGCGGG
Source organism: Solirubrobacterales bacterium (assembly GCA_025963935.1). Taxonomy (GTDB): domain Bacteria; phylum Actinomycetota; class Thermoleophilia; order Solirubrobacterales; family Solirubrobacteraceae; genus Palsa-744. The sequence goes on along the minus strand of JAOPZV010000166.1, from coordinate 1,236 downwards.
ATGGAGGTGGCCGCGCGCGAGCTGATCCCGGCTCTGCTGTCCGCGGCGCCAGCGGGAATGCGCTTCACCGCATTCGTGAATCGCGAGGCAGCCGCCGCGGGTGGGGGACCATGGGGCGAGCTGCTTCCCGCGGTCACCGTTCCGGTGAACGCACGCAACCGGGTGCAGTGGGTCCTGGGCGAGCAGGCCCTGCTGCCGCGGCTCGCCGCGCGCGCCGGCGTTGACCTGCTGCACAGCCTCGCGAGCACCGCGCCCCTGTGGGGGCGCTTTCGCCGTACGGTGACGGTTCACGACGTGATCTACGCGCGCTATCCGGAGGCGCACTCGGGGATCCGCGAGAAGGGCATGAGCGTGCTCGTCCCCTCGGCCGCCCGTCGCTCGGACCGCGTGATCGTCGACTCGCAGAGCACGCGGGACGACGTCGTGGAGCTCCTCGGCACCGATCCCGACCGGATCGATGTTGTGCCGCTCGGGCTCGGCACCATGCGGAGGGCCGACCCGCTCTCCGAGGAGGAGGTTCGCGCCCGCTTTGGCCTGCGGGAACGACGCGTCGTGTTGAGTCTCTCGGCGAAGCGCCCGCACAAGAACCTCGGCGCGTTGATCACCGCGCTCGCCGAGATCCCGGAGCCTGAGCGCCCGGTGCTCGTCCTTCCCGGCTATCCGACGGCGCACGAGCGTGAGCTCCGCCGTCGCGCCGAGGAGCTCGGCGCAGAGGACAGCGTGCGCTTCCCGGCGTGGATCTCCGCAGCTGAGCTAGAGGGACTGTGGGCAGTTGCGACGGCGTTCGTCTTCCCGTCGCTTTACGAGGGCTTTGGACTGCCCGTGCTCGAGGCGATGGCGCGTGGCGTCCCGGTGGCCTGCTCGAACGCATCCTCGTTGCCCGAGGTGGCAGGCGACGCGGCGCTGCTGTTCGACCCCCACGACCCGTCCGCGATCACGCGGGCGCTGCGCAGTCTGCTCGACGACACGGAGCTGCGCGAGCGGTTGCGGACGCTCGGGTCTGCCAGGGCGCAGCGGTTCAGCTGGGAGCGCACCGCCGAGCTGACGCTGGCAAGCTATCGCCGCACGCTGGGCGAAGACGCGGCGTAGACGTCGAGGACCGATTTCAACGATGACTCGAGCGACAGCCGTTCGGCGTTCTCCGCGAACCAGCGGGCGGTGCTCTCCCGCAGAGCGAGGCCCGATTCGTGGATATGCACGATCGCATCTGCAATCGCCCCGGGATCGGCTCTGTCC
>JAOPZV010000140.1 GCA_025963935.1 Solirubrobacterales bacterium | reverse complement strand
CTTGAAGGCGATCTCGGAGGAGTCCACCGAGTGGTACTGGCCGTCGAACAACCGCACGCGCACGCCCTGGACGGGGTAGCCGGCGAGCACGCCGGTGTCCATCGCCTCGCGCACCCCCTTCTCAACGGCGGGGATGAACGAGGTCGGGCTCACCCCGCCCTTGATCTGGTTGACGAACTCGAAGCCGCCGTGGTCGGCGGAGGCGCCGAGCGGCTCGATCGAGATCTGGCAGTCGCCGAACTGCCCGCGGCCGCCCGACTGCTTCTTGTGGCGTCCGTGGCCGGCGGCGGGGCGGCGGATCGTCTCCTGGTAGGGCACGCGTGGCGGCTTCAGCGTGACCTGCACGCCGAAGCGCTCGCGCAGCCGGTCGACGATCACTTCGACGTGAACCTGCGAGAGCCCCGCGACGATCTGCTCTCCGGTCTGCTGGTCGCGGTGCAGATCGATCGTCGGATCCTCCTCCTGCAGCCGCCGCAGCGAGGAGAGCACCTTGTCCTCGTCCCCGCGGCTCTTCGGCTCCACGGCGAAGGCCATCACCGGCGCGGGGAGCTTCAGGCGCGGCATCGCGATCGGCTCGTCCCGTGCGGCGAGCCAGTCGCCGGCGCGCGTCTCCTTGAGCTTGGCGACGGCGCCGATGTCGCCGGGGCCGAACTCGCTCACATGCGTGACCTCCTTGCCGGCGAACACGAGCAGCTGCCCGATCCGCTCCTTGGCGTGCGCGCGGGTGTTGAGCACCTGGCTGTCGCCGCTCATCACCCCCTGGTAGACGCGCAGCAGGTTTATGCGCCCGGCGAAGGGGTCGGCCCTGGTCTTGAACACGTAGGCGAACAGCTCGGCGTCCTCCGACGCCGTGAGCTCGATGTCGCCGACCTGCAGCGAGCCGTGCTTGACGGGCGAGGGCAGGTCCTCGACGATCGCGTCGAGCAGCCGCGAGGTACCGAGGTTGCGCGTCGCCACGCCGCACACCACGGGGAAGATCTTGCCGTGGTTGGTGCCGTCCTTGAGCGCGCCGACTATCTCCTCGTGGGAGATCTCCTCGCCCTCCAGATAGCGCTCCATCAGGGCGTCGGAGACTTCGGAGACCTCGTCCATCAGCTTCTCGCGATAGTCCGCGGCGAGCTCCGCCTCGGCATCCGGGATCGGCATCTCGCTCCACCCCCCGGGCTCGGCGGAGTCCTGGCGGAAGGCCTTCATGTCGACGAGGTCGATCACTCCTTGCAGGTCGTGCTCCGAGCCGATCGGGATCTCCGTGGCGACGACATGCGCTCCGAACGCCCCCTTCAGCTGCTCGAGCGAGCGGAAGAAGTCGGCCCGCTCGCGGTCGAGCATGTTGACGAACAGCATGCGCGCGATGTCCAGCTCGCCCGCGCGCGCCCACAGGCGCGTCGTCGAGACCTCGACGCCCATCACGCCGTTGATCACGAAGACGGCGGACTCGCAGACGCGCAGGGCGCCGAGCGCGTCCGCCACGAAGCTCGGATCGCCGGGCGTGTCGAGCAGGTTGATCTTGCGTCCCTGCCACTCGAAGGAGCTGAGCGCCGCCGAGATGGACATCTGCCTGGCCTGCTCGTCTGGATCGGCGTCCGACACGGTGCTGCCGTCGGGCACGGAACCGAGGCGCGAGGTGGCGCCGGCCTCGAACAGCAGCGCCTCGTGCAGGGAGGTCTTGCCGGCGCCGCGATGGCCGACGAGGACGACGTTGCGAATGCGGTCCGCTGGGGGCCGCTCGGCGGCTCCTCGCATGCATGCCTCCTTTTGCCTGTCAGTTCGCGCACCATACCGCTGCTGGCCCCACCGCGCCAGGGTGCATCCCGCCGTTGGTGGAGGGTGCCGGGACGGGTCGCGCATGCGCGACCCGGGTGCCGGCGCATGCGCCGGCACCGGCCACCGTGCATGCACGGTGGCCCTCAGAGACGACCCGTGAGCCGGCAGGGGCGCTGCGCCTAAGCTCCAGCACGTGCGCGAGCCGATCACGAGGATCCTCCGCTGCCCGCGCTGCGGAGCGGACGGCAGCCTGCGGCTCCTCGGAACACGCTCCGACGAGCGGGAGGTCCGCGACGGCGAGCTGATCTGCTCGGCCTGCGGCGAGCGCTTCACGGTCGCCGACGGGATCATCGACCTGCTGCGCGACCCGCCGGAGTTCGTGCGCCGCGAGCGCGCGGGCCTCGAGCAGTTCGCCGAGCACATGCGGGCGGACGGCTGGGATCGCGAGCGGGTCCGCTGCCTTCCGGACGTCGAGCTGCCCTATTGGCACGGCCAGCGCAGGGCGATGGACGCCCTGCTCGAGAGGACCGACCTGCAGCCCGGAGGACGCCTGCTGGACGTCGGCTCGAACACCTGCTGGGCCAGCCGGATCTTCGCTGGCCTGGGCCTCGAGGTGATCGCGCTGGACATCGCCACGACCGAGCTGCAGGGGCTGCGGACGGCCGACTACTTCATCGACGAAGGCGAGGTGTTCTTCGAGCGCCTGGTGTCGGTGATGTTCGCGCTGCCGTTGACCTCGGCGAGCATCGACTACGCCTTCTGCTGCGAGGTGCTGCACCACAACGACCCCGCCCACCTGCGGCGCACGTTCACCGAGCTGCACCGCGTGCTGCGCCCCGGCGGTCGCCTGTTCGTGGTCAACGAGCCTCTGCGCTTCCCGCTGAGGCTGAAGCGCGACCACGGCCGCGAGGTGGCGCAGTTCGGCGGCAACGAGCACGTGTACTTCCTGCACCAGTACTACCTGGCCGCGCGGCGGGCGGGATTTCGGGTGGCCGTCCAGGGCCTGCCCGGCGGCGGCGCCCGCCGGCGTCCGGGCGCCCAGCTGCGTGGCCTGGCAGGACGCGTCTGGCGCCAGCTGCTGCGGGGCGACGCGCCGCTCGTGATGGACTGCCGCAAGCCGGCGTGAGCCGCCCGCGTCAGTCTTCGAAGGACTCCTCCTGCATCCGTGAACGCAGGCGCAGGACGGCCTTGGTGTGCATCTGCGACACGCGCGACTCGGTCACGCCGAGCACCTCGCCGATCTCGCGGAGTGTCAGGTTCTCGTAGTAGTAGAGGGCGATCACGAGCTTCTCGCGCTCCGGTAGCTTGGCGATCGAGTCGGCGATCCGGTCCTTCAGATCGCCCACGTCGAGGGCCCGCGCCGGGTCCGGCGCGCCGGGGTCCTCTATCGTGTCCATCAGGGAGACCTGGTCGCCGCTCGAGTCCGACACGCTCCACAGCTCGTCGAGGGCGACGATCGAGGAGTGCGAGATCGCCAGCAGCGCGTCGTTCAGCTCCTCGACGGTGATGCCGAGCTCGTCCGCCATCTCCTGGTCTGTGGGGGTGCGCTGCAGCGTGTGCTCGAGCTTCGCGTGGGCACGCTCCACTTCGCGCGCCCGGGCGCGCACGCTGCGCGGCACCCAGTCGAGCGAGCGCAGCTCGTCGATGATCGCGCCCTTGATGCGCATGATCGCGTAGGTCTCGAACTTGATCTCGCGGGACAGGTCGAAGCGCTCGATCGCCGAGATCAGCCCCACCAGCCCGTATGAGATGAGGTCCGCCTCCTCGACGTGCGGAGGCAGCCCGGCGGCGGTGCGGCCGGCAACGTACTTGACGAGGGGTGAGTAGGCGACGACCAGCCGCTCGCGGACGCGACTGTCGCCTTCGGCCTTATAGCGCCGCCACAGTTCGCGCAGCTCGATCGGTTTGACGTTCGTCTCCAGGGTCTTTTCCCCCCTGTTCAGGCCCGAGGGTGACTGCGCGCATAGGCGCTTTTGAGCCTGGCGGACTCTACCCGAGTATAAATCTGGGTGCTGGAGACGCTTGCGTGCCCGAGCAGCTCCTGGATGCTGCGCAGGTCGGCCCCTCCATCGAGCAGGTGGGTCGCGAAGCTGTGCCGCAGGGCGTGCGGCGAGGAGCCGACGGCGACGCCCAGGCGAGTGGTCCACCTTCGCAGGCGCCGCCGGACGTCACTCGTGCCCAGCGGCCGGCCGCTCCGGCTCAGGAACAGCGTCTGATCGTCGCCGGCCGCCGCGAGGGCGGCTCGCGCCCGTTCCAGATACAGGCGCAGCGCGGCCATCGCCTGCTCGCCGACCGGCACCACGCGTGTCTTTCGGCCCTTGCCTTCAACGCGCAGCTGCTCGGAGTCGTGGTCCACGTCGCCGAGCTTCAGCGACACGAGCTCCTCTGCTCGCAGGCCGCAGGAGTAGGCCAGCTCGAAGATCGCCCGGTCGCGGAGCTCGAGCGGGCCGCCCGCGGGGATGCCGTCGAGCAGCCGCGCCGCCTCGCGCGCGCTGAGCACGCGCGGCAGGTGCGCCCCGCGGCGGGGCGTGGAGACGAGATCCGCCGGGTTCTGGGCGATCCGGCCGTGCTCGCGCTGGCTGGCGAACAGCGCTCGCAGCGCGGCGAGCTTACGTGCGGAGGTGCTCGGTGCGGCCCCCTGCTCGGACAGCCGGGCGATGTAGCGGCGCACCGCCTTGGGGCCGACATCGACAGGCGCGAGCCCCTCCCGCCCGGCCCAGGCCGCGAACTGTCCGATGTCCGTCTGGTAGGCGCGGCGGGTGCGCTCGGCGGCGTCGCGCCGCTGTAGGTCCTCGGCGAGCAGCGCGATCGCGGCGCTCCACGCGCCGTCGTGTGGCGTGCGCTCATGCTCGTGCGCGCCGGTCTGCTCCTTGCCGGCCTCGGCTCCCATGCGAGCCTACTTCGCCGCCGCCCCCCTTTCTCCGCCTGACTGCGGGGCGTCGGGCAGCGGAGCACCGGGCGCGGCCCCCGGGGCCTTGCGCGCTCGGGTAGATTGACGGCGTGAGCGTCCAGCCCGACACCGAGGCCGCGCAGAGCGCCCCGGCGGCTCAGCGCGAAGGCCGTGGAGGCGAGGATCGCGCGGCATGGCTCGAGGTCGACTGGCGCGAGCATCAGCGCTGGGTGGCCGTGGACGGCCAGCCGGTCAACGTGGTGGAGCTCGGCCCGGGAACGGCCCCTGGAGGAGGCTCGGCAGCCGCCGGCGCCGCCTCGCAGACGATCGTGTTCATCCACGGCCTGGCGGGATCCTGGACGAACTGGCTCGAACAGCTGCCGGTCCTCGCCGCCGGCCACCGCGTCATCGCGCTCGACCTGCCGGGGTTCGGCCATTCTCCGATGCCGAGCGAGGAGATCTCGATCTCCCGCTACGCGCGGCTGCTCGATCGCCTGCTGGAGGAGCTGCAGGTAGACGCCGCCGCGGTTGTCGGCAACTCGATGGGCGGGTTCATCGGCGCGGAGCTGGCGATCGCCTTTCCGCAGCGCGTCGAGCGCCTGGTGCTCGTCTCGGCGGCTGGCATCTCGACATACAACGATCCGCGAACCACCCGCGCCCTGCCGACCCTGCGCCACCTCGAGCGTGTGCTCGAGGCGAGCGCCTCGTGGGTCGCGTCGAAATCCGACGCCTTCGCGCTCCGCCGGCGGCTGCGGCAGGTGGCGATGACCGTAGTCGTCGCGCACCCCAGCCGCCTCCCCGCGGCGCTCGCCGCCGAGCAGATGCGTGGCGCCGGCAGGCCGGGCTTCCTGCAGGCGCTGGAGTCCCTCGCCGGCTACGACGTGCGTGACCGGCTGCCTGAGATCGCCTGCCCCACACTGATCGTGTGGGGCGAGAAGGACCGGCTGATCTCCGTCCGCGACGCGGACGTCTTCGAGCAGCTGATCCCGAACTCGCGCAAGGTCGTCTTCGCGGACACCGGCCACGTGGCGATGCTGGAGCGGCCGGCCGATTTCAACGCGCTGCTCGAGAGCTTCCTCGCCGAGTAGCGCTCAGCGCGCGACGGCCCCCTCGGCCGCGCTGCCGACCAGCTTCGCGTACTTCTGGATCGCCACCTCGATGTGTTCGTCGGCCCGCGGCGGCTGCACGTAGGCGGCGACCCGCGAGGCGATCTCCTCCTCTGAGAGCTCGACGTCGAGCCGCCCGGCATCGGCGTCGATGGTCAGCTGATCGCCCGTCTGCAGCGCCGCGATCGGGCCGCCCCGCACGGCCTCCGGCGCGACGTGGGCGACCATGAAGCCGCGCG
>JAOPZV010000131.1 GCA_025963935.1 Solirubrobacterales bacterium | reverse complement strand
CGGGTGCGTGTTCATTGGCTCGTTTGGCGGCGTCGCATATGCCCTGGATGCGAAGACCGGGCATGTCGTGTGGCAGCGCAAGCTGGAAGCGCCCAACCCGGGATCCGGTGGGGTGGTCGTCGGCGCAGCTGCGATCTCGGGTGGCTCGGTTGTGTTTCTCGTGGACGAGTTCACCGCTCCCTACGCGGTCGCCTTGAAGCGCTCGACCGGCGCGGTCGTGTGGAAGAGTGCGCCGTTCGCACCACCGCTGACGAGCTCCGCCGCGCAGGCTGGCTCCTATGCGAATTCCAGTCCGGTCATCGCGAACGGCTTCATCGCCGCCGGCTACTCGCCCCCCGAGGGCAACCCAACGGCGACCGGTGGCTTCTCGCTGATCAACGCGAAAACGGGCCAGGTCGCGGTGACGACCCCGACGATCCCGGCGGCCGCGCAGGCCGAAGGCTATGCCGGCGGGGGCCTGTGGAGCACCCCCGCGTATGACCCGGCGACCAAGTACCTGTACTGGGGCGCCGGGAATCCAAACAGCAAGACCAAGCAGTACCGGACCACAGACGCGATCCTCAAGATCGACGTCAACCCGTCGCGGTCGACATTCGGGCAGATCGTCGCCTCCTACGAAGGCAACGTCGACCAGTACACGAATACGTTGCAGGAACTCAGCCACTCGCCCGCCTGCGAAGCCTCGGATAATCCCCAAGCGCCGTATCCCCTCGATGACCCCCTGTGTGGTCAGCTCGACCTCGACTTTGGCGCCGCGGCCAACCTCTTCACGACCGGAGACGGGACGAAGGTGGTCGGCGACCTTCAGAAGTCCGGCGTGTACCACGTGGCGAATGCGAAGACGATGGCACCGGTGTGGGCGTCGATCGTTGGCCCCTCGTGCTTCGCGTGCAACGCGGCCTCTCCGGCGTTCGACGGCAGCTCGATCGAGGGCGTTGCCACACCCGGCGGGACGATGTTCTCGCTCGACCGCAGCGCCGGTACCACCAACTGGCTCAGCCCGGTTGGCGACGGCACGCATTACCAGTCGATCAGCGCCGCCGACGGCGTCGTCTGGACCGTCGATGGCGCGTCCAACCTCGACGGCTTCGACGCCGCCAGCGGCCAGCCGCTCGTGCGCCGGCCACTGAGCGCTGACGCCGGCGCGCCCGTCGCCAACCTCACAAGCTCCGGCGTCGCGATCGCCGAGCACCAGCTGTTTGCGACGGCCGGCGGACTCTCCTACGCATCGGCGCCGGGATACGTGATCGCCTACAAGACGCCCTGACGGTCGGTCCTGTCGACGGGGCCGATGGCGTGATCGAGGGCCGGGGACCCGAACGATGAGCGCCGCTGGAGGTCGCACCGAACGGGCGTGGGCCGCCGCTGGCTGAGTGGGAGACAGGGCGGTCGCGGCGCCACGGGAGTGGCTGCCCCCCGATGCTGCTGTAGCGCAATCACGGCGGCCCCCACGGCCCGTCTTGCGTTCCGCCGTACCATCGGTCGCCGTATTGGTCGCTCCCGCTGGGCGGGCGCCCGCTAGTCACAATGAGCAGCACCAGCGGAACTGCGGCGATCTGCGCCCAGAGCCACCACTGCGAGCCTCCGAGAAGCACGTAGGCGGTCGCTCCGCCCGCTGCGAGCGCCAGCGCGATCGTCCAATCCAGCCATCTCGGCAGTCGACGACCAAGCCAGATGAGAGCAGTGATCAGGCCGGGGAGCACCAAGAGGTAGCCGACCTGGTAGGACGCGACGCCGGGCGCGAGCACATACCAAGCAATGCCTCCCGCCGCGCCGACGAGCATCGCCGTCAACGTCCACATGAGCCACTTGCGCCGAGTGCGCGGATCCGTCAAGTCGATCACACGCTCGTCCTTGCGTGACGTCGCGCCTGGAGCCCGCAGCCGCGCCCCACGCGCTTTCCGGAGAGCCCGTCTGCCCGGGTAGCGACCGCGTGGCGCCATCAACGAAGTATCGGCGAAACGCGGGAGGGAAGAAGCTGCGCTCCCGCCGCGGCTTCGCGGCGCTGCGCTGCGCTCGCAGAGGACTCTGCGTGCGCGCGCTTTTGCGCGCAACGGGTGGCCGTCAGTGGGGCGCTTCCCTATCAGCCTGAAGGGACAGTGGGCGCGGCGGGGGGTGTGGTGATCCTAGCCCTAGGGTGTCTATCGGGATCCGTGACTGGCCGCGACGATCACCGCATAGTCGCAAACCAACCAATCAAAGGAGCCCCACAATGTCGAAGTTCTCAAAGATCGCCGGAGCCGCCGCAGCCGCCGCTCTCGTCCTGTCCGTTGGCGTCGGTAGCGCCGCCGCGAACGTGACCCGGTACCACGAGCCCAACGGCGACGTCATCAGCATCAACACCCCCAACGTTGCCGCCGTCGCAGGAACCACCACTACGGCCCACGTGACCGTTTCCGTGGAAGGACCCCGCCCGCTGCTGATCGCCAACGAGAAGTTCCTCACCGCCTACGGATGGGGCGACACGCAATGGGATGGCCTCTCCTTCGCGAACTACGGCTGCTGGGCACGCACCCTCTACCCAGGCCAGTCATGCACCTCGACGATCAACTTCACACCCCAGTTCATCGGGACGCACAACGAGAGCTACATGATCGCCACCGGCGTCGGCACCCGATACGCCAACTTCACCGCCACCGGCCTCCGCCCATACAGGGTAATCGCGCCGCCCCCCAGCGCCGGGATGCTCGCACCCTAACAACCACACACCACACCACACCACCCCCACTCGGGCCGCCCCACCAGGCGGCCCGAGCCTCGTGGCGACACCCCACAATCCGCCCCGCTCCCCGCATCAGGCAGCGACTCACTACGTCCTCCACGCATGAGTCGCTCGGGAGGTCATGCGACTTCACCCTGTCGCGCTTACGGGCTGAGCATCCCTCAGCCCGCCACGCTGATCGCTGCCTCGATCTCAGATCGGCTGACTGAGCCAGGCTGAGCGCGAGCGGAGGCGGCACGCAGAGCCATTTTCGTGAGCGCACTGTTGACCGGGGTCGGCACGTTGTGCAGGCGCCCGAGCAGCACGATCTCGCCGTTGAGATAGGCCGTCTCTACACCTCCGCTTCGCCGGGCCAGGCTCTGCCACGAGGACCCTCCACCCCGTCCTCGCCCCGCCACCGGGCCGAGTTGCTCATAGTCCTCCGTACGCTCCGCGATCTCCTGGCGGCTGGCGTACGTGATGCCGGCGGCTGAAAAGCAGGCAACGGCCTCCTCACGGGCGCTGTGCACCAAGTCTCCGCCATCGGCGTCCGGACCCAACAGCGCCTCGACGGCGTTCGCGAGATTCGACAGCAGCTTGCCGTACTTCCAACGCATGATCCCGGCGTCGACTCGGGACGCGAAACCCGAAGCGCGCAGATCTGCCGCAATCGCCACACCAACGTCGTCAGATCCACGCGGCACGCGGCCGAGATCGAGGACACCAAGGGACGGTGTTGAGAACACCTGGACGACGCCAGGCTCGAGCAGCTGTGCGGCGACAAACACGAACATCGCGTACACCTGCGCGAATCGGCGCAGCGCGAGCCGCTCATTCTCCACACCGTTCTGGGCGCAGATCAATGCAATATCGGGGTCTGCAGCCTCACGCAGCTAGTCAAGTGCCGCGTCCGTGTCCTGGCTCTTCATCGCCAACAGGACCACGTCGTCGGCTGTGAGCTGCATCTCTCGTGGTG
>JAOPZV010000301.1 GCA_025963935.1 Solirubrobacterales bacterium | reverse complement strand
GGCAGCGGACCGACGAGGCAGAGGTTCGAGATGCCAGAGCGCTGCTCGTCACGATCGTCAGCCGCCTGTGCATCAACCAGCTGCAATCGGCCCGCGTGAAACGCGTCGAGTACGTCGGACAGTGGCTGCCGGAACCCGTGATGACCGATCAGGAGAACGACCCGCTGGGCGTGCTGCGCTTGGACGAGTCGCTCTCGATGGCGCTGCTGGTGCTGCTCGAGCGGCTGACGCCGACCGAGCGTGCCGTGTTTCTGCTGCGCGAAGTGTTCGCGTACACCTACGCGGAGATCGCCCGGGCGCTCGGTCAGACCGAATCGAACTCCCGCCAACTCTTCCACCGGGCGCGCGCGCACGTCGGAACGATGCGCCGCCGCTTCCATGCGTCCGGACAGGAGCACATGCAGCTACTCGAGCGTTTCGTCGACGCCAGCCGGAACGGCGACATGGACGGCCTTCTCCGGCTGCTGGCGAGCGACGTGACGATGCACAGCGACGGCGGCGGCAAGGCGATCGCGGTGCCGAACCTCATCCACGGAGCGGAGAAGGTCGCGCGCGGTTTGGTGCACGGCCTCACGCACGTGCTTCCGAAGGACTTGCGGTTCAAGACCGGGTGGATCAACGGCGATGTCGGCGTCATCAACTATCTCGACGGCAAGCCCTACTCGGTTTTGGTTCTCGACGTCCGGAAGGCCGTCGTCACCAGCATCTACATCGTAACGAACCCGGAGAAGCTCGTCCACCTGCCTCCGCTCGAGGACTAGCCGTGCCCGATACCGATGTGCTGATCGTCGGGGCCGGCCCCGTCGGTCTGTTCCTCGCGAACGAATGCGCCAGGCGCGCGCTGCGCCATCAGATCGTCGAGGCGCGATCCGGCCAGTCAGCGCACTCGAAGGCGCTCGCCATCATGCCCCGGACGCTCGAGATATTCGACATGGCCGGCATCGCGGGGCCGTTCGCGGACATCGCCAACCGAGTGACGGCGGCGACGGTCTTCTCGCACCATCGCATGCTGGCGCGCATCCCGTTCGCACCGGAAGAGAGCCCGTATCCGTTCGTCGCCATGGTACCGCAAGACGTGACGGAGGCGCTTCTGGTGGAGGCACTGCAGCGGCAGGGCGGGCACGTCGCATACGACACAAAGTGCGTCGCCGTTGAACAGCACGAGGATCGCGTCGACGTCACGCTCGAGCACGCAGGACGAACATCACGGCTCTCGGCGGCGTACGTCGTCGGCTGCGACGGCGCGCACAGCACGATTCGGCATTTGCTGAAAATCCCGTTCGAAGGCGTCGCGTATGACGCGTCGTTTCTCCTCGCCGACGTCGCCACGAACGACGCGCTGCCCGCCGACGAGATGCAGCTCTGCCCGCATGAGGACGGCCCGCTGGCGATCTTTCCGCTGCGCGGCGATCGGCGGCGCATCGTCGCGACGGCGCCGAGCCTCGGCGACGAGGCGCCGTCGCTCGAGCTCGTGCGCGAGATCGTTGCCCGGCGCGGGCCGGCCGGTTTCGCCGCGACGGCGCTGCATTGGAGCAGCGCGTTTCGCATCCACCGCCGCCGCGCGGCGCAGCTGCAGTCGGGACGCGTCTTCATCGCCGGCGATGCGGCGCACGTCCACAGCCCCTTCGGCGCGCAAGGGATGAACACCGGACTTCAGGACGTTTGGAACCTCGCATGGAAGCTCGATTTCGCAGTCGGCGGCGCGGCCGCGGACGCGCTGCTTGCAACGTATTCGACGGAGCGACGCGCGGTGATCGAGCGCGTCATCGGGCTCACCGACGTCATCACCAAGGTGATGGGGACGCCGAGCCGCCTCGTACAGGGCGTTCGTGACCTCGCGATCCCGATGGTCTCACGGCTACCGCCGTTTCGCCGCGGCTTCGTGCAGTCGCTCTCCGAGCTCGGCATCGCCTATCGCGGCAGCCCGATCGTCTACGGCGCCGGCGCGCGGTACCTCGAGGACACGATGCGGGCAGGTGGGGTCGGCAGCCACTTCCTCCTCTGCGTCGGAAGCGACGCGCCGCGACCTGTCGTCGACGACCTCCGGGCGCTTGCGGACGAGTATGCCTCGGTCGTCGAGATGCGCGGCTCCTCCGAGCCCGGTGCCGTGCTCGTCCGGCCCGATGGCTACGCGGCGTTCGCCGCGCGCGAGCTCTCCGAAGCCGTCCCTCGAGCCGTACGAGCGGTGCTCGACCTGCAGGTTCGCGTAGAGCGTGCGACCGTGCGTGCGTGAGGAAAGCGTGTCACAGACAACGGGCGCCGGCGGTCTCCTGCACATGAATCGAGTTACCACCGTTCCGGCACAGGGATCCGGCAGCACGAGCCGCGTCGACTGGACCAAGATCGCGTATTGGTCGAGCACGGTGATCGTCTGCGCCGTGATGGCATTCAGCGCCGTGAACTTCAACCTCCCCGATCCTGTCGGGCCGATGAAGGGCGCGTTCGTGCACCTAGGGTTCCCCAACTATTTCAAGATCGAGCTCACTACAGCGAAAGGGCTGGGCGTGCTGGCCCTGCTCCTGCCGAAGGTACCCGCGAAGGTCCGCGAGTTTGCCTACGCAGGCTTCACGATCACCCTGATCTCCGCCAGCATCGCGCACTTCTCCAGCGGCGACAACATCATGTTCGTCGTCGACCCGTTGATCTTCCTAAGCATCCTGAGCGTATCGTATCTCACGTTTGAGAAAATGGAGCGCGACCGGGTCCAGTCGTCCGCGCACCGCGGGGCCTGACCGTAGGACCCTCCTACCGCGCCTGGGCCCGGCTATTTGCAACCAGGGGGTTGCGCATTGGCTCCAGATATGCAACTATAGGGTTGCACATTGGGAGGGCACCATGGTTCAAGACCGGATCGAGCGAGAGGTCGTCGTCGCAGCTCCGCGGGAGCGTGTATGGGAGATTATCACGCAAGCGGAACATGTGGGAAAATGGTTCGGCGACTCAGGGGCGGAGGTCGATCTGCGGCCCGGCGGCACAATCGTTCTGCGCTGGGAGAAGTACGGCACCGTGTACGCGATGATCGACAAAATTGACGAGCCGAACTATTTCTCGTATCGCTGGATACCGGGAACACCCGACGCAAAGCCTGACAACGAGAATTCGACGCTGGTTGAGTTCACGTTGACGCCCCAAGGCGGAGAAACACGCTTGCGCGTGGTCGAGACCGGCTTCAGCAATCTTCTCATGAACGAGAGCGAGCGCGCCGAGCAGTTCTCGGACAATACCGAAGGTTGGGCGAAGGAGCTGCGTGAGCTGCAGCAATACGTCGAGCAACTTCCGGTATACTCGCGCCGGCGATGGACGCGCGCAAGGGCGACGTAGACGAGGTGCTCGTCGCCCTCGCGGATCCGATGCGGCGCCGCGTCCTCGATGCACTCTCGGCTAACCCGCAAGCGACGGCAACAACTTTAGCA
>JAOPZV010000124.1 GCA_025963935.1 Solirubrobacterales bacterium | reverse complement strand
CGATGCGCACCATCGCGTCCTGCGTGTCGAACATGAACTCGGCCAGCGCGCGGGCCAGCTCCGTCTTGCCGACGCCTGTGGGCCCGAGGAACAGGAAGCTGCCGATCGGACGGTCGGGGTCCTGCAGTCCCGCGCGCGAGCGGCGCAGGGCTGTCGCGACTGCCTCGATCGCCTCGTCCTGCCCGACGATGCGTTCGTGCAACCGGTCCTCCATGTGGATCAGCTTCTGCGTTTCGCCCTCGAGCAGGCGGCTCACCGGGATGCCAGTCCACCGCGCGACGACCTCGGCGACGTCGTCAGCGTCGACCTCCTCTTTGAGGAACACCGGGTGGGTCGCGTTCCCATCGCCGGCACGCTCGCGCTCGGCGGCTTCGTGTTCGGCGAGCTTCTTCTCGAGCTCCGGTATGTCGCTGTAGCGCAGCTTCGCGGCACGCTCCAGGTCGGCTTCTCGTTCGGCTCTTTCGACCTCGTTTTTCGCCGCGTCGAGACGTTCCTTCAGCTCGGTGATCCCCTGGATCGCATCCTTCTCCTTCTGCCACTGAGCCTTCATCTCCTTCGAGCGATCTTCCAGCTCAGCGAGCTGGGCCTCGATCGCCTCACGGCGTTCCTTGGAGGCTTGGTCCTTCTCTTTGCGCAGCGACGTGAGCTCGATCTTGAGCTGCATCACGCGCCGGTCGACCTCGTCGATCTCGGTCGGCATGGAGTCCCGCTCGATGCGAATCTTGGAGGCTGCCTCGTCGATCAGGTCGATCGCCTTGTCCGGCAGGAAGCGGTCGGCGATGTAGCGATGGGAGAGGGTAGCGGCGGCTATCAGCGCACTGTCCTGGATGCGCACTTTGTGGTGAACCTCGTAACGATCCTGTAGGCCGCGAAGAATCGCGATCGTGTCCTGCACCGAGGGCTCGCCGACCATCACCGGCTGGAAGCGCCGCTCGAGAGCGGCGTCCTTTTCGATGTGCTGGCGGTACTCGTCGAGCGTCGTCGCTCCGACGCAGCGAAGTTCTCCACGAGCAAGCATCGGCTTGAGCAGGTTCGCGGCGTCGACGGCACCCGCTGCTGCGCCCGCTCCGACGACCGTGTGCAGCTCGTCGAGGAACAGGATGATCGTGCCCTCCGCGTCGACGACCTCCTTCAGGACGCCCTTGAGGCGTTCCTCGAACTCGCCACGGTAAGCCGCTCCGGCGATAAGCGCCCCCATGTCGAGTGCGATCACGCGCCTGTCGCGCAGCGACTCGGGGACGTCTTGTTTGACGATCCGCTGGGCGAGCCCCTCCACGATCGCGGTCTTACCGACACCCGGCTCGCCGATCAGCACCGGGTTGTTCTTCGTGCGACGGCTGAGCACCTGGATGACTCGGCGGATCTCGTCGTCGCGCCCGATCACCGGATCGAGCCTGTCCTGCTCTGCCAGCTCCGTCAGGTCACGGCCGAAGCGCTCGAGCGGCCTCTGCTCCTCCTCCGGCGCCGCCGCGGCAGGCACTCCGTCAGGCGGCGTCATCTGCACCCCCTGTGGCGGGCGGCCGCTGCGAGCGGCGGCCGAATGGCGAGCGGACGTCCGCGGCGCGCACCATCACACCGCCGCGATACGGCACGAGCTCGGCGCGGAAGGAGCGACGCACCTCCTCGAGCTCCTCGGCGAGGCGCACCTGGGCCTGCAGCGCCTGTAGCTCGATCTCCTCGATGTGCGCGTGCATGCCCTCGATCTCCTGCTCGAGACGAAGGACCCGCTCTACGCCGGCGAGGTTCAACCCGAGCTCGGCGGTCATCCCCTGGATGCGCCTCAGCCTGTCGACGTCCTCCTGCGAGTAGAGCCGCGTGCCCTTCGGCGAGCGCTTGGGCTCGATCAGGCCCCGGGCCTCGTACATCCGCAGCGTCTGCGGGTGCATGTTCGCCAGCTGCGCGGCGACCGAGATCATGAACACGCCGCGATCGCTCTCCAGCTGCACGTGGGTGACGGCCGCAACGGTTGCGGAGGGACGGCGGCGGGGGGAGGGCACGCCACCGGCGTCACGGCGAGCGGCCGGCATCAGCTCTCACCCGCCTTGGCCGAGGCTGGGTCTCGGGTGGCGGAGCCCTCGGAGCCGTTCTCGAACAGGCCCGCGCGGGGATTTCCGCCCATCGTCCTGGACAGCGCCTCGACGGCCTGCTCCTGCTCCTCTGACAGGTTGTCGGGGACGTCGATCACGAACCGGTAGCGAATGTCGCCGCGGACGCCCTGACCACCGCCGCCGAGCTTCGGCGGCCCCTCGCCGCGCAGCCGCTGGACGGTGCCGTGAGCGGTCCCGGGGCGCACCCGCAGCGTCTTCGTCCCGCTGAGCGTCGGCACCTGCACCTCCGCGCCGCGCAGCGCCTCGGGGATGCTCAACGGCACCTCGACCTCGAGGTTGTCGCCCTTGCGCGTGAAGACCGGGGACGGGGAGACGTGGGTTATCAGGTAGAGGTCGCCCGGCGGTCCGCCGCCGGGTCCCGGCTCGCCCTTGCCGGCAAGGCGGATGCGGCTGCCGTCGCGCACGCCCGCGGGTATGTTCACGCGCAGGCGCTTGACGGTTCGCACGGCGCCCGAGCCCTGACAAGTGGGGCAGGGGTCCTCGATCACGGTGCCCGAGCCATGGCAGCGCGAGCACGGCTGGGAGATCGAGAACATCCCCTGGCCCTGGGTCTCGATCCCGCGGCCCTCGCAGCGGGGGCACACCGACGGTGTCGTCCCCGGCTTGGCGCCGGTGCCGCGGCAGGTCGCGCAGGTCGCGTGCATCGGCACCTGCAGTGGAACCTGTGCGCCGGCGATCGCCTGGTCGAAGGTGATCGAGACCTGCGCCTCGAGATCCGCGCCGCGCTCTCCGCGCGGTTTGCCCCTCGGGCGTCTGCCGCCCGCCGCGCCCCCGAACAGGTTGGACAGGATGTCGCCCATCGAGGACCCGTCGAAGTCGAAGTTGCCGAAGCCGCCGAAGCCGCCGCCGGGCCCGCCGCCGGTGGCGAACGGCCCGCTGCCGCTGTCGTACTGCTTGCGCTTCTCGGGGTCGCCGAGCACGTCGTAGGCCTGCGAGATCTCCTTGAAGCGCCCCTCCGCCTGCTTGTCGTCCGGGTTTCGGTCAGGGTGGTACTGACGCGCGAGCTTGCGGTAGGCCTTCTTGATCTCCTCGGCGGTCGCCTTCTTCTCGACCCCGAGCGTCTTGTAGTAGTCGGGACGGGTCGCCATCGGTTTCCCCCGCGATCACGCGGCCACGACGACGCGTGCCGGTCGGATGATGGTCTCGCCGAGGCGGTAGCCCGGTTGGAAGACCTCCACGACCGTTCCGCTCGCGGCGCCGTCAGCGGCCT
>JAOPZV010000112.1 GCA_025963935.1 Solirubrobacterales bacterium | reverse complement strand
CATCTACCGCATGGCCCATGCCAATAAGGCCTTCGCCCACTACCGCTGGTAAAAACCGGCCCGAGGACCGGCGCGATACTGCGTCCTCGGTCGCTCGTGTGCGAAGCACACTTCGCTCCCTGCGTCCTTGTCTCGCTTGGCCCTCGGACCGCTTTCTCGGCGCCCTGCCGAGGCGGCGATGCGCGGCGGGCGATGCGCGCGCGACTATCGCTGGTAGTGCGGTTCCGTCGGTCTATGGTTGCTTGAAGACGCCCCTTCGGGGCCGCGTCGTGCGTCGTGCGAGACCGGCGCCGGGTGAAGCAGCCCGGCGGATGTATGAGATCTCGCAAAGAGACTTGACGGCGAAAGCTTTGGTACCTAACATTTCGGTACCGAATGTCCTCCGCGCCGAGCCACACATCCAACCTCGACCCGGCGGCGTCCGACCGCATAGAGCCCTACGTGTACCGGATCGCGGGAGAGGTGATCCTCGGGATGATCAAGTCGATCCTCGACACGCCGATCGTCAACGTCGCGCTGCGGACGCTCGGCCACGACCTGCACAGCTCGATCTCGCAGATCCAGTGGGTCGTCACGGGCTACCTCCTGTCGTTGGCGGCCGTGATCCCGATCACCGGGTGGGCGGCGCGCCGCTATGGCGCCAAGCGCGTCTACCTGACCTCGCTCGTGCTGTTCACCGCCGGCTCGGCGCTGTGCGCGATCGCCGCCTCGACGACCACGCTGGTGCTGTTCCGCGTCCTGCAGGGCATCGGCGGCGGGATGATCATGCCGGTCGGCCAGCTGATCATGGCCCAGGTGGCAGGTCCGCGGCGGATGGGCCGCGTGATGGGGATCGTCTCGATGCCCGCGATGCTCGCGCCGATCCTCGGACCCGTGGTCGGCGGGCTGATCCTGCAGCACCTGCACTGGTCGTGGATCTTCCTGGTGAACGTCCCGATCGGCCTGATCGCGTTCATCGTCGGCTGGCGGATGCTCCCGGAGACCGAGTCAGGCGAGGCGGGCCGCCTCGACGTGGTCGGCCTCGCGCTGCTCTCGAGCGCCTCCAGCGCGACCGTCTACGGCCTCAGCCAGCTGGGGACGCACGCCAGCCTCACGGCGCCCGTGGTGGTGTGGCCGATCTTCGCCGGCATCGTGCTGGCGCTCGCGTTCTGCTGGCACGCGCTGCGCGTCGAGCGTCCGCTGCTCGACGTCCGCCTGTATGCGAACCGCGTGTTCGCCGCGGCGTCGCTGACGACCTTCGGCCTGGGCGCGGCGCTGTTCGGAGCGATGATCCTCGTGCCGCTCTACTACCAGGAGGTCCGCCACGAGAGCGTGATCGTGACGGGGCTGCTGGTCGGCCCGCAGGGGCTCGGCATGCTGCTCGTGATGCCGCTCGTGGGACGGCTGACCGAGCGCTACGGCGGCGGCCGCGTGGCGATCGTCGGCGTCACGACCCTGTGTCTGGGGACGATCCCGCTGGCGTTCGTCGGGACGAGCACCTCGATCCTCTACATCTCCCTCGTGCTGCTGCTGCGCGGCGTGGGCATCGGCTTCGCCTTCGTCCCCGCGATGTCCGCCGCCTTTGCGGCGCTCCGGCCCAACCAGCTCTCCGACGCCACCCCGCAGCTGAACGTGCTGCAGCGGATCGGCGGCGCGATCGGCACCGCCGTGCTGGCCGTCGTGCTGCAGCGCGCGACCGGCCACTCCGCCTCGCCGTCCAAGCTGGCGAGCGCGTTCGACACCGCCTACTGGTGGTCGCTGGGGATCGCGCTGCTGTCGGTGATCCCCTGCCTGGTGCTGCTGCGCGCGGAGAACCCGCGCGCACGGATGTCACCGGCCGCCGCCGACGCCGAGGCGGCCGCCGAGCCGCTGGGGGTCTAGGGTCGACGCGATGAGCGCCCAGCCGTCCACGACCAGGCGCAGGCGTGCCTCCACGCAGGCCCGCGCCGAGCAGCTCGCCGAGCTCGGCCTGGCGTTCCGGGGAGTGTTCCGCACGCTCAACCGCATGCGCGGGCGCGACACGCACCTCGGCGGCTCGGAGCTCAGCCACGCGCAGTTCGAGCTGCTCACCGAGCTGTATGAGCGCGGCGAGCTGCCCGCCGGCGAGCTCGCGGCCGCCGCGCGCCTGGCGCCGGGCACGGTCACGCAGATGCTCGACCACCTGGCCGACTGCGGCCACGTCGAGCGCGCGCGCTCCGACAGCGACCGCCGGGTGGTCGTCACACGGCTGACAGCCCAGGGCCGGTGCAAGATCGAGGCCAAGCGCGAGGCCTGGGGAAGCCGCTGGGAGCAGTCGCTGGAGGGGGTCGGCGAGGAGGATCTGCGGGCCGCGACGAGGGTGCTCGAGCGCCTCGGGGCGATGTTCGAGGAGGCCTCCGCGGGGGGGCTCCCAGAGGCGCCGGAGAAGGGCCCGAGGACCCCCGAAAATACCCCTAGGGGCCGATAATCCCTCTGCTATAGTCGGATTTGCGTCGCGGGTGCACGCAGGTGAGCGAGCCTGGTCCCGCGAATAGGTACACCCAGATGGAGACCTCGAGCAGATAACGACGCCAACCGGTCCAAACACGACCAGCAGCGCGCGTGGGCCCGAGGGGCCCATTTTTTTGCCTCAGACGGCCCTCCCCCCAAACCCCCGGATCTTCCTCCATGCCACGTAAGTTCTCACTTCAAAACACCCGCAACATCGGGATCATGGCTCACATCGACGCCGGTAAGACGACGACGACCGAGCGCATCCTGTACTACACCGGGCGCACCTACAAGATCGGCGAGGTCCACGAGGGCGCAGCCGTGATGGACTGGATGGAACAGGAGCAGGAGCGCGGCATCACGATCACCTCCGCCGCGACCACCGCCCAGTGGAAGGACCACCGGATCAACATCATCGACACGCCGGGACACGTCGACTTCACCGTCGAGGTCGAGCGCTCCCTGCGCGTGCTCGACGGCGCGATCGCGCTGTTCGACTCCGTCGCCGGAGTCGAGCCGCAGTCGGAGACCGTGTGGCGCCAGGCCGACAAGTACCACGTGCCGCGCATCGCCTACATCAACAAGATGGACCGCATCGGCGCCGACTTCGACGCGGGCGTGCAGACGATGATCGACCGCCTCGGCGCCCACCCGGTGCCGATCCAGCTGCCGATCGGCGCGGAGGGCGGCTTCGAGGGCATCGTCGACCTCGTCGCGATGAAAGCCGTCGTCTACAAGGACGAGATGGGTGTCGAACAGGAAACAGGCGAGATCCCCGAGCACCTGCTCGAAGCGGCCACGGCCGCCCGCGAACACCTGCTCGAGGAGGTCTCCCACTACGACGACGCGCTGCTCGAGCTGATCCTCGAGGAAGCGGACGTTCCTGAGGAGGTCCTCAAGAACGCCATCCGCAACGCCACGCTGTCGACCAAGCTGACGCCCGTCCTGTGCGGCTCCTCGTTCAAGAACAAGGGAGTCCAGCCGCTGCTAGACGCGGTCATCGAGTACCTGCCCTCCCCACTCGACGTGCCGCCCGTGACGGGCACCGAACTGATCAAGGGCCAGGAGGAGGACCGCGAGGTCATCCGCAACGCCGACGACTCCGAGCCGTTCGCGGCGCTCGCCTTCAAGATCGCCGCCGACCCCTACGTCGGCAAGCTCACCTACTTCCGCGTCTACTCCGGCCACCTGCAGGCCGGCTCACGCGTGCTGAACGTCTCCAGCGGGCGCACCGAGCGCATCGGGCGCATCCTGATGATGCACGCCAACGAGCGCGAGGAGGTCAACGAGGTCTACGCCGGGGACATCGCCGCCGCCGTGGGGATCAAGCAGGTCATGACGGGCGACACGCTGGCCGCCCCCGACGCTCCCGTGCAGCTCGAGAAAATCATCTTCCCGGAGCCCGTCATCAAGGTCGCCGTCGAGCCCAAGACGAAGGCCGACCAGGAGAAGATGTCCGTCGCCCTCGGCCGCCTGGCCGAGGAGGACCCGACCTTCC
>JAOPZV010000088.1 GCA_025963935.1 Solirubrobacterales bacterium | reverse complement strand
AAGCTCGATGAGCGTAAAACCACCCTCATCACTCGAGCGCTGGCGCAGTCGATAAAGCATTGAATCCTCCTAGGATCCGATTTACAGGGCGCCAGCCCTCGGTATCGCCTCAAGCGGCGATGCGTCCCCCTATTCGAGAGCCGCCGGCTTTGCTACGCATCAAGTTTGATGCTTGCCTTGGCACCTCGGTACTGGCTTTTCAGCCCGTGCATCGGCCCTTGTGCGGACGGCCTTTATACCTGCAGGAATCCTTGGACACATGATCTTTCACCCGGGTGCCACAGCCCGTGTGACCCCGCGTGGGTTGAGCGCGCACGCTGCGAGCACGGGTAGAAGTGAATGCTCAGCGTCAGCCACTCCGATGCGTTGCCGGCTGCCGGCGGCTATGCGGCGGGCTCGGAGGGCTCGGCAGGCGCCTCGGCGCCGCCCTGGCCCTCGCCCTCGGCTCCAAGCCACTTGCCCTGGGCGTCTATCTCGGCCGAGCGGACACCGCTGCCGCCGCACCATGGACAGCTCACGTTGCTTGGCGTGCCGCCGAGGTTCGAGATCACCTGTCCCTTGCCGCGGCAGGGCATACACTCCCGCGGCTCATGGGAAGCCTCCGTGCCATCATCGCCGTCGGACGCCGGGTCCTCGCGGCCGCCTCTTTCGCTCGCCATGAGGTGCTGAGACTAGCGTTCCCGGCATGAGGAGACCGCTGCGACAGTGGGAGTGGGCGGCGATAGCACTCGTGACGATCGGCGCGGCGGCCCTGCGGCTGGTGTACATCGGCCGGGTCTCGCCCGACCCGTTCTACGACGCAGCGGTGCGCAGCATGAGCCTGTCGTGGCACAACTTCTTCTTCGGCGCGTTCGAGCCGGGCGGGAGCGTGTCGATCGACAAGCCGCCCGTCGACCTCTGGCTGCAGGTCGTGAGCGTGAAGCTGTTCGGCCTGAGCTCCACGACGCTGAAGCTGCCCGAGATCTTCGCCGGCATCGTCTCGGTGCCGCTGCTGTTCGCGGCGGTTCGCAAGATGTGGGGTCCCACGGCGGGGCTGTCCGCCGCTGTTGCGCTGGCCGTGCTGCCGGTCGAGGTGATCACCTCGCGCAGCGACACCATGGACGCGGTGATGATGGCGCTGATCGTCCTCGCCCTGCTCCTCGTCGTCCGCGCGATCGAGTCCGGATCCACGGCCTGGCTGCTGGGCTCGGCGGCGGTGCTGGGGGTGGCCTTCGACGTCAAGCTGCTCGAGACGGTGGTGGCGCTCCCGGGCCTTTTGGCGCTCGCCTACGTGGGCATACCGGGAGAGCGCCGCAGGCGTGTGCTGCAGCTCACGGCGGCCGGGGCCGTCTACGTGGTGGTGGCGCTCTCGTGGCTGACGGCGACGCTGCTCGCGCCGGCACACGACCGGCCGTGGGCGATCGGCTCTACGAACGGCAGCGCATGGAACGCGGCGTTCGTGTTCAACGGGACCGACCGGCTGGGCGGCAAATCGCCGGAACCGCAGTTCACCGTCTATGAACCCGGCCACCACTACCCCGAAGCCACGCAGTCAGAGCGCGACCACATCCCGATCACCCCGCCCTCCCCCACGCGCCTGCTCGCTCGCATCGGGCCGCTGTCGGGCGAGCGCCTCGGTCTCGAGCTGCTCGCGGCCCTCCTGCTCGGAGTACCCGCGCTGCTCTGGGGGCTGAGGGCGGCGCGACGGCCCTCCGAAGGCCCGGACGGGGAGACGGCGGAGATGGACGCGACCGCGGCAACGCTCGAGCAGCGCGCGCGAATGCGCCGCGCGACGGCCGCGGGGCTCGGGGTTTGGACGCTCACGGGGATCGTCCTGTTCAGCTACATGTCGCGTCTGCATCCTCGCTATGTCGAGGGCTTCACTCCGGCGGTGGCCGCCATGCTCGGCATCGGCGCTGCGTGGGCGGCCTCGCCGCGGGGACGCGCACGCGGCGTGATCCTCACGGCGACGCTCCTGCTCATCGTCGTCTACGCCGAGCGCCTGCTGTATGGCACGACGGGCGCGTGGTGGGTGACGCTGCTGGCAGCGCTCGCTGCGATCGCCTGCGTGTGGCTCGCCCGGATGGCGACGGTGCCCGCTCGTCTGCGCGCTCTGCTTGCTCCCGGCGGGGTCCTCGTGCTGGCTCTCGCCTCCCTGCTGGCCGTCCCGCTGAGCGCGGACGTGACGGCGATCAAGAACGGCGTCACCGACGCCGGCTACGTCGGCGCGCTGCCGAGCGAAACGCAGCGGCTGCTGAGCTCCTATCTCCGGGCGCACCAGAAGGGGGCGCGCTACGAGGTCGCGGCCCAGTCGGCGACGCAGATCGGGTCGCTGATCGTGCAGGACGGGCGCCCGATCCTCGTGCTCACCACCTACGGCGGCCGCGTCTTCACGACCGTCCCTCAGCTGCAGAGACTCGCGGCTCAGGGGCAGGTGCGCTACGCGTACCTGAACACCTTCTGCGGGCGGCATTCCTCCGCGCAGAACACCGCGTGCTCGGCGCCTGCGCGGTGGATCCGCGCGCATGGGACCGACGTGTCCCGCGACGCGGGGCTCAGCAAGGCCAAGACCCTGTGGCGCGTGCCCGGAGCGGCGCCGTGAGCGCCGGCCCGTCCGCGCCCTCGCTCGTCTCGCTCGCCGCCGGCGCGCGCGCCGCGGGCAGGATCGCACTGGACACGGAGTTCATGGGCGAGGGCCGCTACCGCACACTCCTGTGTCTCATTCAGCTCGCGATCCCGGAGAGCGGCGACGGCGCCGAGCGCATCGTGATTG
Organism: Solirubrobacterales bacterium; assembly: GCA_025963935.1. Classification (GTDB taxonomy): domain Bacteria; phylum Actinomycetota; class Thermoleophilia; order Solirubrobacterales; family Solirubrobacteraceae; genus Palsa-744. The sequence goes on along the minus strand of JAOPZV010000088.1, from coordinate 5,196 downwards.
TCGATCCGCTCCCCGAGGACATGGACGGCTCCCCGCTCGCCGAGGTGCTTGCCGATCCCGCGATCCAGGTCGTGGTGCACGCCGGACGCCAAGACATCGCCCTGATCCGCAGGCGCCTGAAGACCGAGGTGCGCAACGTGTTCGACACGCAGGTCGCCGCCGGCTTCGCCGGGCTGGGCGCCCAGTCCTCGTATGACTCGCTGCTCGCCGAGATCCTCGGACTGCGCGTGGCGAAGACCGCGAGCTTCACGCGCTGGGACGCGCGGCCCCTCTCCCCGGAGCAACTCGCCTACGCGCGCGAGGACGTCGTGCACCTGCTCGACCTCGCCGAGGAGCTCGAGCGCCGTCTCGAGACGCTCGGTCGGCTCGAGTGGGCGCGGGAGGAGTGCGAGCCGCTCGAGCGATCGAGCGACGAGCGCGACCTGGACACGGTCTTCTCACGACTGCCGCGCATCGCCAGCCTGAGCGCCACTTCCCGCCCGCTGGCACGCGAGCTCGTGCAATGGCGAGAGGAGACTGCGGCGCGCCAGAATCGCCCCGTGCAGAGCGTTCTCGGCGACGCGGCGCTGATGGAGGTCGCGAAGCGTGCCCCGTCGACGCGCGAGGAGCTTGCGAAGATCCGCGGTGTGGGCGGTGCGAGCGGATCCGGGCGCCGCGCGGATGAGCTGCTCGGCGCGGTGCGGCGTGGACACGAGCGGCCGCCCGACCCGGCGCCGGAGCGCCCGCGTCAACCGCCGCCCAAGCCCGACGACGCCCCGCTGGTGGCGCTCGGCGAGGCACTGCTGCGCGCGCGCGACCGCGAGGCGGGCCTCGCCTACGAGTTGCTCGCGGCGCGCGCCGACCTGCAGGCGATCGTCGCTGCACGGCGGGCGGGGGGCGAGGCGGACGTGCGCACGCTGCAGGGATGGCGGCGAAAGCTCGTGGGAGCGGAGCTGCTCGAGCTGCTCGACGGCGGCGTGTCGCTGTCGGTGCTCGACGCCGGGCGCGGCCGGCGCGTGCGCGTCGATCGGCGGGCGAGCGACGGCTGAGCGCGACAGATGGCCTACTGGATGTGGTTGTAGACCTCGAACAGCGGCAGGTACATCGAGATCACGATGAAGCCGACCATGCTGCCGATCACGATGATCATGATCGGCTCGAGGATCGAGGTGAGCGCCTTCACGGACGCTTCGACCTGTTCCTCGTAGAACTCGGCGACGCGGTCGAGCATCGTGTCCAGGGCGCCGGTCTCCTCGCCGACGCCGACCATGTGCGTGACCATCACCGGGAAGATCGGGGCCTGCGCGAGCGGCGCCGCGATCGTGCCACCGCGCTTGACCGAGTTGATCACTCCGTCCATCGCTTCCTCGACTGCCACGTTGCCGCCTGTTCTGCCCGTGATGTCGAGGGCCTGCAGCAACGGCACGCCGGCACCAGTGAGTGAGGCCAGCGTCCGCGACCAGCGGGCGACCGCGACCTGCTGGACGATCGTGCCGATCTTCATCGGGACGCGAAGGCGAAAGTGGTCCCATTGCGGGCGTCCCCATGAGGACTTCTTCCACTTCAGGAAGGCGATGATCACGATGGCCGTCCCGCCGAACAGCGCCCACCAGTAGCCGGTGACGATCGTGGAGAGGAGCACCGAGACCTGCGTCAGCGCGGGAAGCTTGCCGCCGAACTGCTTGAAGACGCTCTCGAACACGGGGACGAGGAACGCCACGAGCGCCATCATCACGCCGACGGCGAAGACGATGACCACCGTCGGATAGATCATCGCCGATTTGATCTGGCGGCGGAGCGCGGCGTCCTTCTGCAGCTGGTCGGCGACGCGGACGAGCGCTTCCTCGAGCACACCGCCGAGCTCCCCGGCCTGTGTCATCGCGACGAACAGCGGGTTGAACACCTTCGGGTGCTTGGCCATCGAGTCGCTGAGCGAGAGGCCCGCCTCGACGTCCTTGCGCACGGCGACGATCGTTTCCTTCAGGTAGGGGCTCTCGGTCTGCTCCTCGAGCACGTAGAGCGAGCGCAGGATGCTCATCCCGGAGGAGATCATCGTCGACAGCTGACGCGAGAAGATGGCCAGTTCGGTCGGCTTGACCCGCTTCATGAAGCTCAGCTCGATCCGTGGCGAGGCGTGCTTGTCGGCGACGTCGAGGACGATCAGCCCGCGCTGCTTCAGCTGGTAGGAGACCGCCTGCGGTGACTCGGCCTCGACCTCGCCGTGGGCCCGGCTACCGGTGTGGTCGATCGCCTTGAAGACGTAGGTGCTCATGACACGCCTTGCCCTACGCGGCCGCCAGCGAGCCGCTGCCCAGCAGGCGCCTGAGCTCCTCCGGCGTGGAGGATCGCGATTCGGCCAGCTGCTGCGTGATCTGTTGCTGGCGGACGAGCGTGGCCAGCGAGGCGTCCATCGTCTGCATGCCGGCGGCCGAGCTCGTTTGCAGCACGGAGTAGATCTGGTGCGTCTTGCCCTCGCGGATCAGGTTGCGGATGGCGGGGTTGGGCACGAGCACCTCGCAGGCGACCACGCGGCCCGAGCCGTCCAGGTTGGGCAGCAGCTGCTGGGTCATAATGCCCTGCAGCGCGACCGACAGCTGGACCCTCACCTGCCCCTGCTGGTGGGCGGGGAACACGTCGATGATGCGGTCGATCGTCTGGGCGGAGTCCTGGGTGTGGAGGGTCGCGAACACGAGGTGGCCGGTCTCCGCAGCGGTCAGCGCGGTGGAGATCGTCTCGAGGTCGCGCATCTCGCCGACGAGGATCACGTCGGGGTCCTGGCGCAGCGCGGCCTTCAGGGCGTCGGCGAAGCTCCGGGCATCGGAGCCGAGCTCACGCTGGTTGACGAGGCACTTCTTGTGCGCGTGGAGGAACTCGATCGGATCCTCGATGGTCATGATGTGCTCCTCGCGCGTCCGGTTGATCTCATCGATCATCGCGGCGAGCGAGGTGGACTTGCCCGAGCCGGTTGGGCCGGTCACCAGGACGAAGCCGCGCGGCTTGCGCGTGAAGTCATGGACGGCCGCAGGCAGGCCGAGCTCGTCGATCGTGGTCAGCCCGAACGGAATCAGGCGGAATGCCGCGCCGATCGCGCCGCGCTGGTAGTAGGCGTTGACACGGAAGCGGGCGTGGCCGGGGATCGAGTAGGCGAAGTCCAACTGCCAGTTGGTCTCCAGGCGCTGGCGCTGATCGCCGGTCAGGATCGAGTAGACGATCTCGCGCGTGTCCACCGAGGAGAGCTTGGGGTAGTCCTCCAGCGGCGCGAGGCGGCCGCGGACTCGTACGCTCGGATGAGCGCCGGAGCTTAGGTGGAGGTCGGACGCGCGGCGGTGCACAACCTCCATCAGCAGATCTGCGAAGTCGATGTCCATCGGGGCCGCATCGACCCCCGCCACGAGCCCTGCGCACCGCGGTGCGCGCTACTGGACGGGTGTTCGAGCGCCCCCGTGGCGCCTGCATGTCAGATTGCGGGGTGAGCTCAGTTGCTGCCGATGACGCGGGCGATCTCGGCCATCGAGGTGCGGCCCTGTTTGACCTTCTCGAGGCCGTCGTCGCGCAGGCGGCGCATGCCCTGCTGGACGGCGAGGTCGCGGATCTCCTCGGCGGGCCGGCGTTCGAGCGCCATCGTCTGCGTCTCGGGCGTCATGTTCATCACCTCATACAGCCCGATGCGGCCGCGGTAGCCGCTTCCGCCGCAGCGCCGGCATCCCGCCGGCTCGTATGCCTCGAGGTCGACGCGCGCCTTGTAGCCGTTCTCGCGCAGCACCTTCGCCGGGATGATCGCGCGCCGCTTGCAGCTCGGGCACAGCATCCGAGCGAGGCGCTGGGCGACGATGCACTCCAGCGACGAGGCGACGAGGAAGGGCTCGACGCCCATCTCGATCAGCCGTGTGATCGCCGAGGGCGCGTCGTTGGTGTGCAGCGTGGAGAGGACCAGGTGTCCGGTCAGGGCCGACTCGACGGCGATCTGGGCGGTCTCGCGGTCGCGGATCTCCCCGACCATGATCACGTCCGGATCTGCGCGCACCATCGCGCGCAGCCCGGCCGCGAACGTGAGCCCGGCCTTCGTGGCGACCTGTACCTGGGTGAGGCCCGCCATCTCGTACTCGACGGGGTCCTCGACCGTGATGATGTTCTTCTCCGGGGTGTTCAGCATCTGCAGGGCGGCGTAGAGCGTGGTGGACTTGCCCGACCCGGTGGGTCCGGTCACGAGCACCGCTCCATGCGTCTCCCGGCAGGCGTGCACGAAGCGCTCCCGCTCGCCGTCGGCCATACCCAGCTTGTCCAGCTCGACGACGATCGACGCCTTGTCGAGCACGCGCATCACGGCTCCCTCGCCGTGCACGCTGGGAAGCGTCACGACGCGCAGGTCGACGTGCCGACCGTCCACGACCAGCCCTACGCGTCCGTCCTGCGGCAGCCGCCGCTCGGCGATGTTGAGCTCGGCCATGATCTTGATGCGCGAGATCACGCCGGGGGCGAGCTTGCGGGGGACGGTGGTGATGTCCTGCAGCACGCCGTCGACGCGGAAGCGGACGCGCAGCTCGCGCCCCTCGGGCGCCAGATGTACGTCAGAGGCCCCGCGCTCGACGGCCTGCGCGACGATCTGGTTGACGAGCTTGATGACCGGCGCGTCGTCGGAGGTGTCGTGCAGCGCGACAACCTCGCCGCCCTCTTCCTCGTCTTCTTCGGCGCTCTGGACTGAGTCCCCGACGGCATCTTCGAGGCGGTCCAGGCGCGATACGAGCGCGGTTATGTCATCCGGCGGGGCGACCGCGACGCGGATCTCGTAACCGGTCATGATCGCGATGTCGTCGACCGCGAGCACGTTTGACGGGTCGGCCATCGCAACCAGCAGGGTGCGCTTGTCGGCGAACGCGACCGGCACCGCCTGGTAGCGCTTTGCGATCGCCGTGGTGACGAGGTTCGCGGCGCCCATGTCCACGGAGAACACACCGAGGTCGAGGTGGTCGAGCCCGTAACGCTCGGCGAGCGCCCGAGCGAGGCCGTCCTGCGTGATCACGCCGTGTTCCAGCAGCACGCGCTCGGGCGTCGTGCCGGATATGCGTGAGGTCTCGAGGGCATCGTCGACCTGCCCGCGCGAGGCGAGCCCCATGTCGACGATCACATCCGTCAGGAAGCGCGGCGAGGAGCCGCGGCGCGAGGGCCTGGTGACGCCGGTGAAGTCCTCGGGCGTGGGCGCAGCCGCATCGGGGACCA
>JAOPZV010000029.1 GCA_025963935.1 Solirubrobacterales bacterium | reverse complement strand
GGGTCCGGACCAGCGGGTCGGCGAGGGCACCTCCTCCTACCTGATGTCGCAGACGGCCGCCACGGCGATCGCGGAGGTCCGCCCGGACGCGCGGATCGTCGCCATCCTGCGTGAGCCGGCGAGCTTCCTGCGCTCGCTGCACCTTCAGCTGCTGCAGAACCACATCGAGTCAAAGCAGGACCTGCGGCGGGCGCTCGAGCTCGAACCGGCACGCCGGGAGGGGCGCGACATTCCACGGCGCTCGGACAGGCCCCAGCTGCTGCAGTACCTCAACCACGTGCGCTACGTCGACCAGCTGCGCCGCTACCACGAGGTGTTCGCCAAGGAGCAGGTTCTCGTCCTGATCTACGACGACTTCCGCAACGCGAACGAGGCGACGATCCGCACCGTGCTGCGCTTCCTCGAGGTCGACGACGCGAGCCCCATAGACGTGCTGCAGGTCAACCCGACGGTGCGCATGCGCTCCCAGCGGCTCGACAGCCTCGTGCACGCGGTGTCGGTCGGTCACGGTCCGGTGTCGCGCGCCGCGAAGGCGACCGTCAAGGCGATGACTCCCAGGCGGATGCGCCTCGACGCGCTCGCCCTGACCAGGCAGCGCATTGTCCACGGGGCCCCGCGCCCCGCAGACGAGGCGCTCATGGCCGAGCTGCGAGGCCGCTTCAAGGGAGAGGTGAGCGCGCTCAGCGAGTACCTCGATCGCGATCTCGTCTCGCTGTGGGGCTACGACGAGGTCGAGTGACGCGGCCGATCGCCGGCCGTGGGGAGCCGCCACCGCACCTCGAAGCCGTGCAGCGCCGGATCGGCGAGCAGGTCGGTCGCGCCGTAGCTGAGCGCCGGGAACTGGGTCCTGTAGGCGCGCATCGCGTCGAGCTTGGCGGCGGCCTGCGCCGGCTCGAGGCGCACCACCTCCGCCGAGCGCAGCGGCGGCATCTCGGGGACGTCCTCGAGAAACGACATCCAGAACGCGTCGACGTTGCGATGGGGGTCCGGCTCGCGCCCGTCGACCCAGTGCGGCCAGCCGTGCAGGATGCAGTAGGGGAGGTCGGCGTAGAGCGTCACCGGAACACCCTGGGCGCTGAGCATGCGCCCGTAGCGGCGGGTGAGCACGTGGTCGGGGTGGGAGCCGAGGCCCGCCGGGACGTAGACACGCGAGGCCTGGCCCGCGTGCGCGGTGAGCGCTTCGTCGATGTCATCCAGGGTCGGCGGACCGGAGCGGCGGTACTGCGCGTCGAGGAACGGAAGGCCAACCGGTGTGCGGCCCGCTGTGGCGAGCGCAACGGCGTCCTCCGCTGTCCGCTCGGCGGCGCGCTCGGCCGAGTCGGCGGCGCCGGTGATCGCGTCCCACAGCGTCAGCCGGCCGGCCGAGGGAACGCCGGCGAAGACGTTGATCACGCTCAACTCGCCGTCGCCCGCCAGCACGCTCCAGCAGTCCAGCACGGCGTCATCCCAGTGCGGGGACAGCAACAGCGCGGCCGCCGCAGGGTCCGGCCGCAGGCGGGTCTTGAAGCTGTTCTCCTCGCGTGTCGAGCGGCGTCGTCTGGAGCGCTGATACAGCCTGCGCGGAAGGTTGTGCGGGCTGCTCAGGTTCACGCCGTCACCGGCCCGGCAGTATAGGTGGCGCATACCCGCGCGGGCCCTCGAGTGTGACGATGCGCCACGTCACACCGATCGCCGTCCGATAGGCGCCGGATATCATTCGCCCATGGCCGAGTTGGACCAGTCAGTCGCTGCGAGCACCATCGTGCAGCAGCGATTTCCCGACTTCTACATCGTCGGACACTCGAAGTGTGGCACCACCGCGCTGTACGAGATGCTGCGGCGTCATCCGCAGATTTTCATGCCCGAGCTCAAGGAGCCCATGTTCTTCGCGCGCAACCCCGATGCGCCGACGTTGACCACGGGCGCCAAGTCATTCGAGCAGACGGGTAGACGCCGGGAAACCGCCGACGATTACCTGTCACTTTTCAGGGACGCCGAGCGCGACCAGCGGGTCGGGGAGGCGTCTACCTTCTACCTCTGGTCACACTCCGCCCCGGCCCGCATCGCGAGGGCACAGCCGGCCGCGCGGATCATCGCGATCCTGCGCGAGCCCGCCAGCTTCCTGCGCTCACTGCACCTGCAGATGTTGCAGAATCACGCCGAGGTCGAGAAGGACCTGCGCAAGGCGATCTCCCTGGAGAGCGAGCGGCGCGAAGGCAGGTCCATACCGCGCCACGCCTACTGGCCCGGAGCGCTCATCTACTCAGAGCGGGTGAAATACGTCGATCAGCTGCGCCGCTATCACGCGGCGTTCGGGCCGGAGCAGGTGCTCGTGCTCATCTACGACGATTTCAGACGTGAAAACGAGGAGACGGTCCGCAGGGTACTGCGCTTCCTCGAGGTGGACGAGACGGCGCAGCTGCAGGTCGTAGATGCAAATCCCACTGTCGGGCTGAGAGCGAGGCGGCTCGACACCCTGGTCCGAGACGTCCGCGAAGGGCGCGGTCCCGTGTCACGAACGGTGCGAGGGGCGGTCAGGGGGCTCACGCCATGGCGACTGCGCAACGACGTCTTCTATCCGCTGCGGCGGCGACTGGTGTACGGCAGCCCGCAGCCCCCCGACGAGGCGCTGATGCTCGAGCTGCGTCGCCGCTTCAGGGGAGAGGTGCTCGCGGCGAGCGAGTATCTGAACCGGGATCTGGTGGCCCTGTGGGGCTACGACGATGTCGAGTGAGCCGCAGGCCGCCGAGCACGCCACGGGCGGGCGGGTTCCGGACTTCTTCATCGTCGGACATCACAAGAGCGGGACCACGGCTCTGTACGAGATGCTCCGCCGCCACCCACAGATCTTCATGCCCGATCTGAAGGAGCCGCGCTTCTTCGCCGGCGACCTGCGTCCGCAGTTCGAACCGCGAAGCCACGGGATCGCCCCGACGACGTGGGATGACTACCTGGCGCTGTTCGAGGCCGCCCGCCCCGAGCAGCGCGTCGGCGAGGCCTCGCCCGCGTATCTCCGCTCGAGCGTTGCTGCGGAGGCGATCGCCGCGGTGCAGCCGGCTGCACGCAGCATCGCGATTCTCCGTGAGCCCGCGAGCTTCGTGCGCTCGCTTCACCTCCAGCTCGTCCAGGAACACGCAGAGACCGAGAAGGACCTGGGCAAGGCGGTTGCCAACGAGCAGAGGGTGATCGACGGAAAGACGGTTCTGCGCTACTCCGACCACATTCACTATGTGGATCAGCTGCGTCGCTTTCACGCCGTATTTCCGCGCGAACAGGTGCTGGTGCTGATCTACGACGATTTCAGGCGTGAAAACGAGGCCACCGTGCGCAAGGTGCTTCGCTTTCTGGAGGTCGACGACTCGATTCCCGTCGACGTGCACGAGGCGAACCCCACGGTGAGGGTCCGCTCGCTCCAGCTGGACAACGTGATGCGCCGCCTGTACGGAGGAGGCGGCCCGCTGTCGCGCGGGGTGAACACGACGGTGAAGGCTCTCACGCCGACCCGCCTGCGTCGCGGCGCAGCGCGCGCTTTCCGTCAGCGTGTCATCTACGGCAGCCCGCAGCCTGCCGATGAAAGAGTGATGAGCGAGCTGCGTGCGCGCTACCGCGCGGAGGTACAGCAGCTGAGCGAGTATCTGGAGCGCGACCTCGTCGCACTGTGGGGCTATGACTCGCTTGGCTGAAGAGCGTCCGACAGCCGGTGAGGCGGGGCCGGTGGGCGGAGAGCTCTGGCGGGCGAGGGCTCAGCGTGCGCAGGAGTCGGCTCTGCCGCGCGGCAGTACGGTCGTATCCTGCCCTGCGGCGCTCGGGGCGGGCGGCCTCGGCCGCCACCTGCAGGAGATCGTCGACGCGCTGGATCGTCGCGGACAGCAGAGCGTCTGCATCTGCGCTTCAGAAGACCCCGCCGGCGCGGTGCCGCCCCGACGGAACGTGCGCACTCGGGCAATCAGCTCCCTACTGTCACTTCCCCCGCTGCGCCTCGACGCGGCGCAGCGCGCGCTTGCGCGGAGCGTCGAGTTCGATGCCGACGCCGCCGCGCGGCTGCCGGCCGCGGAGCATCTGATCGCATTCAACGGCCTGGCCCTCGAGCAGATCCGCGCGGCGCGCGCGAAGGGCTACAGCTCGGCCTCGATCGTCTCCGCCACCGCGCACATGAGCCGCGTCAGCGAGCAGTACGCGCGCGCCTACCGTCAGCACCCGCTCGAGGGATCGTGGGCCCCGCGCCTCGTGAAGCGGACCCTGCTCGAGTACTCGACTGCCGACCGCGTATACGTCTCCTCGGAGTACGTTCGGCAGTCGTTCCTGGCGGAGGGGTTCGCTCCCGAGGCGCTCGCACTGTTCCCGTTGAGCCCCCACCCCCGCTACGGACCCGGCGCAGCGCAGCCTTCCTCCTCGACCTTCGACGTCGTGTATGTCGGCGGCCTGTCGGTCGTAAAGGGTGTGCCGCTGCTGGTCGACGCCTTCCGCGCCCTCGAGCACAGTGACATGCGGCTTCACCTGATTGGCGGTTGGAGCTCGCGTGGCATGCGGCGCTTCATCGAGCGCGCCTGCGCCGAGGACCCACGTATTCGCGCGGAGCACGGCGACCCGCTGCCCCGCCTGCAGGCCGCACGTCTCTACGTGCACCCGAGCTACTGCGACGGGTTCGCCTATGCGCCTGCCGAGGCACTTGCGTGCGGCGTGCCGGTGATCGTCAGCGAGGACACCGGGATGAAGGAGCTGCTCCAGGAGCGCCCCGACAGCGGCCGGACGGTGGCAACGGGCGAGCGCGGGATGCTCAGCGAAGCGATCGACGCGGCGTATCGCGGCGAGCTGTTCGGACCCGGGACGGCGGGCTAGTCGACGCCGTGGCTGGCGCGAGCATCAGCGTGGCGCTTGTCACGCGCAACCGTCCGGACAGTCTCGAGCGCACGCTGCGGTCACTGCGCGCCCAGCACATGCAGCCGCACGAGGTGGTCATCTCCGACGACTCCGATCCCGAGCATGCAGAGGCCACACGGGCGCTCGCGCTCGCGCACGACTGCCGCTACGTCGAGGGGCCGCACCGTGGGCTATACGCGAACCGCAACGCTTCGGCGCTCGCCTGCGCGGGGAGCCACGTTCGCACGATGGACGACGATCACGAGTTCCCTCCCGGCCACGTGGAGGCGTGCGTCGAAGCCGTCGAGCGCTCACCGGCGAGCGTCTGGATCATCGGCGAGTGCCTGCCCGGCGAGGAGGACACCGCGGCGCCGTGGGTCTGCCCTCCGCAGCTCAATCCGCGGGGCTCGTCGGTCACGCCCCCGGCCGGCGGGCGGCTGTGGGCGATCGCCGACGGCGCGGCGATCTATCCGCGCGAGATATTCGATCGCGGGCTGCGCTTCTCCGAGAGCTTTCGCTTCGGCGCCGCCTACATGGAGTGGGGGAGCCGGCTGCACTGGCTGGGCTACGAGATCCGGCATCTCGACACGACCTACGTGATCCATCACCTCGACCCCGCGGCACGCTCCTACAACGACGTCCGCTGCCTCGCCGCTGCGCACCTGTTCGCGGCCATGTGCCACTCATTCGTCTATCAGCCGACGCTGCGAAACCGCGCGCTGACGCTCGCCGAGGTGGTGGCCACCGTCAGACGCCGGCGCCTGGTGGGCGCCTACGCCGTGCCGGACGCCGTTCGCGCGTTTCGCCGCCAACGGCGCGAGTCGCTCGATCTCATCAGACCCTCTCAGGCCTGATAGAGGACGTTCGCGTAGCCGAACCGGGGCGCCCAGCCGTCATCGACAGCCGCGCCGTCGATCGTCCCGGCGCGGTACCCCAGGCCCGTCAGCAGCGTGTGTACCGGCCAGTCCCCGAGGCGGGGCGCCGTCACGTGTTGCTTGTTGAACTCCACGACGATCCACGGCCGGGCTGCAAGCGTCTCCTGCGCACCCATCAGCACCTGCAGCTCATAGCCCTCCACGTCGATCTTGATTCCGCTCGCCGGTCGCTCGAGCGCCGCGTCGAGCGTCGTCGCCGGGACGGTGATGGACCCGTTATCGCTGATCCGCGC
>JAOPZV010000295.1 GCA_025963935.1 Solirubrobacterales bacterium | reverse complement strand
GGACATCTACACGCACCACATCGCCTAGCCGACCGGGCTCGACTTCGCCGCGGCCGCAGCCCTCTATGGCATTGGGCACGAGCGCGTGAGGGACGTGCTCGAGCTGCGCGCGGCGCTCGAGCGGGCGCTGGCCGGCGACACGTCCTGTGTCATCGAGGCGCACGGTCCGCGGGCCGCCAACGTGGAGCTCCACCGGAGCGTGTGGGACGCGGTGGCGCGTGCGCTCAACCCGTGAGCAGCGGGAGCAGCGCCTGAAGCTTCACCTCTGTCTCCGCGAGCTCGCTGGCCGGGTCGGACTCGCGCACGATCCCGTTGCCGGCAAAGCAGCGAGCGACGGTTCCGCGCAGCAGCGCGCAGCGCAGCGCCACGCAGAACTCCCCGTCGCCTGCCGCGTCCGTCCAGCCGACGGGCCCCGAGTACCAGCCGCGATCGAGCCCCTCGAGGGCCGGGATCAGCGGCGCAGCGTCCGCCAACGGCTCGCCGCCGACGGCGGGCGTCGGATGCATCAGCCCGGCGAGCTCGAGCGCCTCCATCGGCGCGGCGAGCTGCGCGCGGATCGGCGTGGCGAGGTGCTGGATGTTGGCGATCCGCACGAGCTCGGGCTCGGACGCCGCCGCGACCCAGATGGCGTGCGGCCGCAGCATCCGCTCGATCCGCCGCGCGACGATCGCATGCTCCTCGCGGTAGCTGCGGTCGCGCAGCAGCTGCTCGCCGAGATGATCGTCGACCGCCGGGTCGGCGCTGCGGCGGGTTGACCCGGCCAGCGCGAGCGTGCTCACCCGGTGGCCTTCGCGGCGTACGAGCAGCTCGGGGCTCGCTGCCACGAGAGTCGCATCGCCGCGCCCGACGCAGAAGACGAAGCACGACGGGAACTCCTGCCGGAGCACGCCGAGCACGGCAGCAGGGTCATACGCGCGGGGGGCGTGGACCTGCACTTCGCGGGCCAGCACGATCTTCTCCAGGCGCCCCGCGCGGATCAGCTCGACCGCCCTGGCGACCGCATCCTCGTAGTGCTCGGGCGGCATCGCGCCGGCGATCTCGAAGCGACCCGTCGGCGCCGGGTCCAGCAGCGGAAGGGCGTCGGCGCGCATCTCCGCGAGACGGCTCTCGAGCCGCGCGAGGAGCTCCTCCGGAAGGTCGTCCGGAGCCGCGCACGCCGCGATGGTCAGCTGCACGCTCTGCTGGCCACGCCGCCGCCGCCGCGCGATCGCGATCTCCGGGACCGTCAGCGACGCGGGCTCGAAGCCCGCCCAGTGCGGCGAGCCACCGCCCTCCGGTGCGAACGCGAAGCCCCCCATTGCGATGGGCCCCGTGCCCACGTCGTCGGTCGCGTCCGCCAGTGCGGCAGCCGACAGCGCGCGCCAGCGCTCGGCGACCGTCGCGAAGCGCGCCGGTCCGCGCGCCTGGAGGCTGAACGCCTCCCCCAGGCCTGCGAGGGCGGCGTGCCCGCGGTCCGGCTGCTCGAACGCGAACCACTGCTCGCCCGCGCGTCGCGACGCGCACGCCGCCGCCGAGGGGTCCACGTCGTCGGCGAGCGGGACGGAGATCGTCGCCAGCGTCGCCTCCCCGGCCCGCCGCGAGCGCTCCACGGCCAGCTTCAGGCGCGCCGCCAGGCGATCTCGATCCGCCGCGCTGAGCGAGAACGGGCCCTCGCGCGGGCCCGAACGGGAGCGTGGGCCGGCGCCGAGCGGCAACTAGGTCTCGCTGCGCCCCCGCGAGATCGCGATCTCGCCCGTGCGCATCATCTCGATCAACCCGAACGGCCGGACCATGTTCTCGAAGGCCTCGATCTTGTCGGTCGTACCCGTGACCTCGATGATGACCGCCCGCTTGGTCACGTCGACCACCTTGCCCCGGAAGATCTCGGCGATCTGCATCAGCTCACCGCGCTGCACCCCGTCGGCCGCGACCTTGAACAGCGCGAGCTCACGGGCGACCGTGTCGTTTGGCTCCAGGTCGCGGATCTTCAGGACGTTGACGAGCTTGTGCAGCTGCTTGGTCACCTGGTCGATCGGATGAAGCGCGCCGTCGACGGTGAGCGTCACGCGGGAGATCTGCTCGTCCTCCGTGGGCCCGACGGTCAGCGTGTCGATGTTGAAGCCGCGCCTGGCGAACAGGCCGGCGATGCGCGTCAGCACGCCGGACTTGTTTTCGACGAGGATCGACAGGACGTGCTTGCGGCCCGTGCGCAGGTTGCTGGATGCCTCGAGCTCCTCGAGGCTGAGCGGCGCCTTCGTCCCCGGCTCGCCCATCAGGGCGTCCTCATCCGACCATCTCGCGAGCGGCCTGGCCCGCGGGGATCATCGGGTAGGTGTTCTCCTCCCGGGTGACGCGCACGTCGACGAGCACCGGGCCATCGGTCGCGATCGCCCGCTTCATGTCGTCCACCAGCGTGCGCTTGTCCTCCAGGCGCATGCCCGTGACCCCGTAGGCCTCGGCAAGCTTCACGAAGTCCGGGAACTCGCCCATGTCGACCTGGCTGTAGCGCCCGTCCCAGAAGAGCTCCTGCCACTGGCGCACCATCCCGAGGTAGCCGTTGTTCATGATGAACACCTTGATCGGGGTGTTGTTCTGCGCGCAGGTGGCGAGCTCCTGCGCGTTCATCTGCACAGATCCGTCGCCGGCGATGCAGCAGACGAGCCGGTCCGGGCAGCCAACGGCGGCGCCCATCGCGGCCGGCAGCCCGAAGCCCATCGTGCCGAGGCCTCCGGAGTTGATCCAGCGCCGTGGCTGCGGGAAGTCGTAGTACTGGGCGGCCCACATCTGGTGCTGGCCGACGTCGCTCGTGACGATCGCCTCGCCGCCGGTCGCCTCGAACAGCGCCTGAACCATGTACTGCGGCTTGATCTCGGCGTCGGCGCTGTCCTCGTAGGCCAGCGGATACTTCTCGCGCCAGCCCTCGATCCGGCTCCACCAGGCGTCCAGCCGGGCGGGGTCCGCGCCGATCGCGCGATACTCGACGAGCAGCTTCGCGAGCACGTGCTTGGCGTCGCCGACGATCGGGATGTGCGCGGGGACGTTCTTGGAGATCTCCGCGGGATCGACGTCGATGTGGATGAACTTCGCGCGCGGCGCGAACTCCGAGAGCTTCCCGGTGATGCGGTCGTCGAAGCGCGCGCCCACCGCGCAGATGAGGTCGGCCTCGTCCATCGCGTAGTTGGCGGCGCGCGTGCCGTGCATGCCGAGCATCCCCAGCCATTGCGGGTCAGGCGCGGGGAATGCGCCGAGGCCCATCAGGGTGCAGGTCACGGGGAAGCGGTCGCTCCTGACGAACTCGGTGAGCTCCTCGGCGGCGTTCGCGTTGACGATCCCGCCGCCGGCGTAGATCACCGGCCGCTGCGCGGACGCGAACGCCTTCGCCGCCTGGCGGATCTGCTTCTGGTTGCCCTCAACGCGTGGCTGGTAGCCGGGCAGGCGCACGTCGGAGACCGGCTCGTAGGCGATCTCGGCCCGCGACAGGTCCATCGGGATGTCCACCAGCACCGGCCCCGGACGACCCGTCCGCGCGATGTGGAAGGCCTCGTGGATCGCCCGCGGCAACTCCTGCGGCTGCTGGATCATGAACGAGTGCTTGACGACGGGCATCGTGATGCCGATCGTGTCGGCCTCCTGGAAGCCGTCCGTTCCCAGCAGCTCGGTGCGCACCTGTCCGGTGATGAAGACCACCGGCACCGAGTCCATCATCGCGTCGCAGATCGGGGTGATGAGGTTGGTGGCGCCCGGCCCGCTGGTCGCGAACGCCACGCCGACTTTGCCGGTCGCCTTCGCGTAGCCCTCCGCGGCGTGACCCCCGCCGGCCTCGTGCCGGACGAGGATGTGGCGGATGCCGCCGTCGACGAATGCGTCGTAGGTGGGGAGGTTGGCGCCGCCGGGCAGCCCGAAGACGACGTCCACGCCCTCCGCCTTCAGACATTCCATCAGGGCATCTACCGCCCGCATACGCCGACCTCTTTCCGTCATTCCGGGAAAAAAGCCAGTGTACCAGCGGGTTTAGACCCCGCTTAGGAGGATCCGATGGCCACGCCCACCCCGAGGGCGATGGCGCCGCCGACGGCGACCGTCAGCAGCGAGCGGCGCATCGAGACTCCGAGGAAACGGTGCCTGATCCAGGCGATCGCGAGCAGCTCGACCGCGACGACGATGCCGGCGACGACGAGCGCGCGGTTGACGTTGGAGATGATGAACGGAAGCGTGTGAAAGACACCGCCCAGCGTCGTCATCCCCCCCGTGATCGCTCCCCGGACCACCGCGCTGCCGCGCCCGGTTATCTCGCCCGTGTCCGACAGCGCCTCCGACCAGCCCATGCTGACGCCGGCCCCGACGGCGACCGAGAAGCCTACGAGCAGCGCCGTGTGCGAGCTCGACGCGATCGCCGCCGTGAAGATCGGCGCGAGCGAAGACACCGTTCCGTCGATCATCCCGACGAGCGCAGGCTGCACCACGCGCAGCACGAAGTCCCGCTCGTCCTTGAAGCCCCAGCGATGGATCAGGCGCGCGATAAGCGAGTCGCGCGGCTGTGGCGCTGTCTTCGGCTGGGCGGCCATCTGGACAGCGTATGCAGAAATCCGGCTTAGGGCCGCCGAAATCGCATTAGGCGACCCTCAGGTGCGGCGAGTCTCAGGGGGTCGGGGCGGTCGGCCCGCGCCCCCAGGACTCTGGCGCGACGGCCACCTCGGGGAAGTCGAGCTCGGCGCCGCAGCGCGTGCAGAGCGCGTCGTAGATCTTCGTCACGCGCCCGCACTCCGGGCACGTGCGGCGCAGCTCGTCGTGATCGAAGCGGTAGGCGATCGCGGCGAGCAGGCCGAAGAACGGGACGATGCCCGAGATCAGGAACCAAAGGAAGAAGGAGCTGCCCTTCAGCTTGCCGACGAAGCCACCGGCGAGGCCGAAGCACACCGCGATGACAACGTATGCCATGCAGACACTTCCCGCCCTACAGCAGCACGCGCAGCGCCCACACGAGGGCGACGACCGCTACGACGAGGACCAGCGTGCTGAACAGGAACGAGACGACGTGAATGATCACCCCGAGCAGCAGCCAGGCCGCCACGAGGAACACCAGCGCTGCCACGACTGTCCTGCCGAAAGATCGGGACCGCGTCTCGTTCATAGCACCGTCAGCTTAGACGGTTGCGCGGCCGGGCAGGGAACGCAACCCCTGCCCGGCCGCACTCTCCGTCGCCGGCCGAGGGAAGGCCGACACCGTCGACATCGACAACAGACCGCTACATGCGGTCCGAAGGTCCGAGCTCGCGGGCCATCCTTGCCGACACAAGATCGGAGCCACCCGGACCTCCGCGGCGGCGATCCGCGCCCAGTCCGACGCTGGTGAGTCGGTAGCGGCGGATCCGGGGTCCATGCCCGGACCCGTCCACTGTCTCCTCGGGCAGCAGGATGAACCGCCGAGGAGGCGACAAGCTCTGGTTGGCTGCGAACCGGTTCATGAGCAGGATGTTGGCGCAGCGCGGCGCTGATGCCTTTGGCCCGCCGTCCAAAATGTCGGCGCAGGGCGTGTGGGAAGTGCCCCTTCGGGCGGGGACGCCTCGACGGCTTGCGAAACGCGGCGGCCGCCATGAGCCGCCGTCGGGAGCTCAGACGCCGAGCTGCTCCTGGATCAGCCGGGCGACCTCTGTGCCGTCGGCCCTGCCCTTGGTCTCGCGCATGACGTGCCCGACGATCGGCCCGATGGCCTTCGGATTGCCTTCGCGAAGGCGCTCGGCGGCGTCGGCGTTCGCCGCCAGCGCCGCAGCGACGATCTCGGCGAGCTCGCCGCCGCCGTCCATCGCGGCGAGGCCCTCGGCCTCGATGATCGCCCGCGGCTCGCCACCGTCGGCGACCAGCCTGTCGAGCACCTGGCGCGCCGCCCCGACGCTGACCTCGTGTGCGCCGACGAGGCCGACCAGCGTCGCCAGCGCCTCCGCGCTCACCTGCGACTCGGCGGGGTCCTGGCCCTCAGGCAGGCGTCCGGGCAGCTCGCCTGTGATCCAGTTCGCGAGCGCCTGGGGCGCAGGGGCAGGCTCCGCACCGATGCCGATGGCCGCCTCGAAGTAGTCGCCGAGCTCACCGCGGAAGGCGAGCATCCGTGCCGTGTCGGCGCTCACCTCATGCTCGCGCTGCAGGCGCTCGGCGCGATCGGCGGGAAGCTCGGACATGTCGGCGCGGGCGGCGGCGAGCATCCCCTCGTCGATCGCCACGGGGACGAGGTCGGGCTCGGGGAAGTAGCGATAGTCGTGCGCCTCCTCCTTGGAGCGAAGCGAGGTGATGGTCCCGGAGGAGGGGTCGAAGTGGAGCGTCTCCTGGACGACCTGGCCGCCCTCGCGCAGGAGTCTCTCCTGTCTGGCGATCTCCGCGCGGATGCCCCGCTCGATGAAGCGGAAGGAGTTCATGTTCTTCAGCTCCGTCTTGACTCCCAGCAGGTCGCTGCCGCGCGGGCGCAGCGAGATGTTGGCGTCGCAGCGCAGCGACCCCTCCTCCATGTTCACGTCGCTGACCCCCAGCCGGCGGAGCGTCGTGCG
>JAOPZV010000280.1 GCA_025963935.1 Solirubrobacterales bacterium | reverse complement strand
TGATGGAGCCTCTTGCACCGTGGGTGCGGGACCTGAACCGCTTCGCCTCCGGTGGGGGCCGTGCCCCGTTCACCCCTCCCGCCGACATCCTGGTCACTGACCAGGATGTGAAGGTCGAGATGGATGTTCCCGGCGTGAGCGCCGAGAACCTCGAGATCGAGCTCGAGAACGACATCCTCACCATTCGCGGCGAGCGGCCCTTTCCCTACGGTGACCGCGACAGCAACCAGGCCTCCGGGCGCGTGGAGCGCAGCTTCGGTTCGTTCGAGCGTGTCCTGCGGGTGCCGCGCGGCCTTGACCCGAACGCGATCGAGGCCGAGCTCCACGATGGCGTACTGACGCTTCGAATCCCGAGGCCGGAGCCCCCCAAGCCTCACCGGATCCAGATCAGGCACGAGGCATCAGGTGACGGCGGAGCCGGCGGGCAGCAGCGCGGCGCCGAGCGGCGGGAAGAGAGCCGGCAGGGCCAAGGCAACGAGCGAGAGGTCGATCAGCGAGGTGCGGGTCCGAGCGCGGACCGCGAAGGCGCCTCGAAATGAGCAGCCGGCCTGTAACGACGAGTTGCACAGACGGCTGAGCGGGGCTTTTCTGGTGTCCGGCGCATCGTCGTGCCGTTTCAAGCTGGCGGCCGTGGCTGTCGATGACTCCCAGGCAGGCGAGCAATGACGGCTGCGCTGCCCCTGCGGCAACGCAGCCGTGACGGACAAGGCGGCCATGGACCCGAACGAGAACCCACCCCACGCGGCAGAGCACTCATCTTGCCTGGCCGCGCAGGCCCGGCTCGAACAGCAGATCGCACAGCACGCTCGGCAGCACGATTCAGTGGCGCGACTCGGTCAGGTCGCACTCCGCGAGGGTGACCTCGACACGCTCCTGGACGAGGTGGTCGCGGCGGTTGCCGGCACGCTGGACGTGGAGTTGTGCGGGGTGCTCAAGCTGCGCGAGGAAGAGCAGATGCTCGACGTCGTCTCGATCGTCGGGTTCGTGGGTGACCAGGCGCCCCTGCCGGCGGGCACCGGGACGCAGGCCGGCTACGCCCTGCGAACCCACGAGCCCGTTGTGGCCGAGGACCTTCACACCGAGACCCGCTTCGATGCCACGTCACTCCTTGCACAGGGCATGGTGAGCGGCATGAACGCGCCGATCGAGGGCCACGAACGACCGTATGGGGTGCTCACCGCCCACACCGTGCACCGTCGCAGCTTCAGCGCAGACGACGTGAACTTCCTCGTCGCCGTCGCGAACGTCCTGTCGGCCGCCGTCGAGCGACACCGCAAAGAGGAAATCACACGACACGCGGCACTTCACGATCCGCTCACGGGGCTGCCCAACCGGGCGCTCGCGCTCGATCGGCTCGATCTCGCCCTCGCGAGGCGCCGCCGTGAAGGCATTGACGTGGCGATGCTGATGCTCGACCTGGATCGATTCAAGATCATCAACGACTCGCTCGGCCACGCCGTCGGCGACGACCTGCTGCTCGCCCTCGCCTCGCGCCTGCGGGAGTCGGTGCGCCCGAGCGACACCGTCGCGCGGCTCAGCGGAGACGAGTTCGTGGTCGTGTGCGAGAGGCCCGCCGGAGTCCGACACGTCGTATCCCTGGCCGAGCGGATCGCGGCGGCGGTGGGCCAGCCGTTCAAGCTCGCCAGCGGGGAACACTTCCTGACCGCGAGCATCGGCATCGTGATGGCCGAGGGGCCTGAGGACACATCGGCGTCCCTGCTCCGCGATGCGGATGCGGCGATGTATCGGGCCAAGCAGCGCGGGCCGGGCCGCTACGAGCTGTTCGACGCCACCGTGCGTGCTCAGGTCCTCGCCAGGCTGCGGACCGAGACCGAGCTGCGCGAGGCGCTCGACTGTGATCGGCTGCGCGTCTACTACCAGCCGATCGTCGACCTTCAGAGCGGCCGGCCGGTCGCCACCGAGGCGCTCGTCCGTTGGGAGCACCCGCGCCGCGGGCTGATCTCGCCGCTGGACTTTGTCCCGATCGCGGAGGAGACCGGGCTGATCATCGAGCTGGGGCGACACGTCCTCGAGACAGCCTGCGAACAGGCCACAGTGTGGCAGCGTCGCTTTGACACGCCGCTCCAGATGTTCGTGAACGTCTCCGGATGCCAGCTGGCCAACCCGCTGTTTCCCGCGGAAGTCGGCGACATCGCGGCTCGCTGCGGAATGCTTCCCGGGACCCTTGGGCTGGAGGTGACCGAGTCTGTCCTAATCGATGAAACCGACGGGTCGATGGCGGTGCTCAGCGATCTGGAGCGGCGCGGACTACGGCTCGTGCTCGACGACTTCGGCACGGGCTATTCGTCGCTGAGCTATCTCAGGCACTTTCCGCTCGACGGCGTGAAGGTGGACCGGTCGTTCACCGATCACCTCGGCTCGAGTCGACCCGACGCCGCGATCATGAAGGCCATTGTCGAGATGTGTGGCGTCCTCGGCCTGGCCGTGATCGCCGAGGGCGTCGAATCGGACTCTCAGCTCCGCCAGCTCCGATCGCTCGGATGCACGCAGGTGCAGGGATACCTGCTCTGCCATCCGCAGCCGGCCGAGGAGATCGGCGAGTTTCTCGAAGCTCGCCTGCGCAGCGATGTGGGGGAGGCCGTCGTCGCCCACGCAGCGGGCTAGACGGACGCGGCCGTGCGGACGGCCGGGCGGGGGCGCTAGTGTGCCCTCATGCCCCGCCGGTGGCCGTCGCTTTCCTACGAGCAGTGGGAGGAGACGTGCGACACCGTCCACGCGCACACGCAAGTGCTGGGCAAGCTTGCGGTCCAGCTCGCGCCGCCCGAGCCGCAGCTGCAGCATGCTGCGCTGCGCCTCAGCGCACGGGGCTGGGAGACGCTCCCGCTGCCCACGCCCGACGGGTCCGGCAGCCTCGTCGTCGCGCTCGACCTGCGAACCCACGAGGCCGTTGCGGAGCACAGCGATGGACGGGTTGGGCGCGTCGCGCTCACCCCGGACCGGCCCGTCGGCGAGGTCACCCGCGAGCTGTTGCAGGCCGTCCGCGACCTGGGCGGCGAGGTTGCGATCGACCCGACTCCGCAGGAGGTTCCGTGGAGCGTGCCGCTCGATGAGGATCAGGAGCACTCGCGCTATGACGCGGATCGCGTCCGCGAGTACTTCAAGGCCGCCACCCAGGCGGCACTCGTCCTCGCCGCGTTTCGCGCGCCATACCGCGGGCGCTCCACTCCGGTGAACGCGTGGTGGGGATCGTTCGACCTTGCCGTCAACCTCTTCTCAGGCGAGCCCGCCGATCCCCCGTCGGATGACTTCATCATGCGTAACGCGATGGACTCGCAGGAGGTCGCCGTCGGCTGGTGGCCCGGCGACGCGCGCTACGCGAGGTCGGCGTTCTACGCCTACGCCCACCCGGCACCCGAGGGCTTCGCGCAGGCGACGCTCTCGCCCCCGGCCGCGCGCTGGAACGGTGCCCTCGGCGAGTACCTGCTCGACGTCGAGGACATCCAGGATCAAGCCGACCCGCATTCGCTTGCGCTGCAGTTCGCCCAGTCGGCGTTCCGCCACGCCTGCCTCGTATGCGACTGGGATCCGGCGTTGAACGCGAGCACCGAGGGCAGTCCGCCCCCCGTCAGGTAGGCGCGCTCATGGCGCGGCGCCCTTGGCGGCCGCCCGGGACTGCAGAGGGTCGCGCTTCGACGTCGCCGCGAGCCACGCCGTGCCGAGCGCCGCGGCGGCGGCCAGGAAGAAAACCGCCGGATAGCCGGCGAGGGCGGCGGTTGCCCCTGCCAGTGGCCCGCCCAGCCCGACGCCGATGTCGAAGAAGGCGCTGAACGCGCCGAGCGCCGACCCGCGACGATCCTCGCCGACCTGGTCGACGACCATCAGCGCGAGCGAGGGGAACAGCATCGAGAAGCCGACGCCCACCACCACCGCACCGGCCAGGGCGACGGGCAGCGACCGGGCGAGCGCGATAATCGTCAGGCCCGCCGCCTCGAGCAGCCCGGCGGCGGTCGCCGTGAGTCGCGCGCCGGCTCTGTCCGGCACACGGCTGAGCACCAGGCGACTCCCGAACACCGCCACGGCGAAGGCCGTGAAAACCGTGGCCCCGCCCCCGATTCCACGGGCTCTCAGGAGCAGGACGACGAAGCCGGCGAGCGCCGCGTAGCCGATGTTGGCGAGCGCCAGCGCCACACCCGGCCGGTGGGCCGCCCGCGGGAAGAACGCGAGCGGGCCGGACGGAGCGGCGTCCGCCGTCCGCGCCGGCTCCGGAAGCCGCATGGCGATCGCCGCACCGACCAGCGGCAGCACGGCGGTCAGCGTCCAGACGGCGTCGAAGCCGGCACTCGAGCGAAGCAGCTCGCCCGCCACGGGACCAAGCGAGAGGCCGCCCCACACCGCGAGTCCGAACAGCCCGAGAGCGAACCCGCTTTGCTCCTCCGGCGCGAGGTCCACCGCCCAGGTGGCGCCCGCCGTGTAGACGGCGCCCTCGCCCGCCCCCACGGCCAGCCGGGCGAGGATCAGCGACGGCACCCCGCCCGACAGGAGGTAGAGCGCGCCACCGAGCGCCATCGCCAGCGCTCCACAGACGAGCACGATGCGCCGTCCGCGGCGGTCAGCCTGCCGTCCGGCGAGCGGGCGGCAGACGACCGAGGTGATCGCGAACGCGCCGACGACGATGCCGACCGCAAGGTTGCCTGAGTGCAGCGGGCCGCGCACGAACGCCGGCAGCACCGGAAGCGCGGCGCCGATCGCCAGGAAGGCGAGCAGCGCAGCGCTGAACACGCCCGCGGATGCCGCGATACCGGGATGTCGGCCGGCCGGCGTTCCCGCAGCGGCGCCGCTGCGCGGCGTGCCTATCGGGCGGCCTTGACCTTCGACCACTCGGCCTTGTGAGCCCGCTTCGCCGCCTGATAGTCGAGCAGCGCCTGCGGCGAGTCCACGTCGCCGAGCGTGGGGTGCGGCGGGACAAGCTCCTCTGCGACGGCCACGCCGAAGCGCTTGGCAAGGATCGCGCCGAGCGCCTTGACCTTCATCTCGCCGAAGCCTGGGAGGGCCGCCATGTTGGCGCGCAGAGCGTCGGCGTCCCGAGCGTCGGTCCACACGCGCTGCGCCTCGCCCCCGTAGTTCTCGCGCAGGTGAACTGCCAGGTCGCGAACGCGCTCCGCCATTTTCGCCGGGTAGCGGTGGATGGCCGGCTTCGCTCGAAACACCGTCTCGAGCTCGGCGGTCGCGAGGGTATCGGCGTCGATCGCGCCGAGCCGTTCGCGCAACCGCAGCGGCCCCAGGAACGCCTGCTGCACGGTCACCTGCTGGTCAAGCGCCAGGCCAACGAGCAACCCCATGGGGTCCTGGGCGATCAGGACGTTCGCCTCGTCGGAGTCGGTGAAGTAAAGGCGGTCGGGCATGCTCGCGGTTCGGTCCGTCGGGTCAGCTAATCAGTTCTGGCGTGCACGTAGCGCAGCTTTCGAGCGGGGGCCATCGCGACGATCGTATCGACCGTCCGCAGCCGGCCGCGCGGCTCAGGCGGCCGCGGCTACCGTGCACTGCGCCGCCGCCACGTAGAGGACGGCCTGGGCGCGCGCGACCGCGCCAACGGCGCTGTCCGGTGGCAGTAGCTCCGGATGGTGAAGCGGTCGCGTCTTGAAGCTCGGCTCGCCATCGAGTCCCACGAACGCCATGGCGATCGGCGCGAGCGCAGCGAAGAACGCGAAGTCGTCCGAGCCGCAGGAGCGCCATTCGGGTGCCGCGGCGAGCGCGGCGCGCGGGAGCAGCTCGCGCGCGCGAGAAACGATCGCAGCGTCGTTCTCGAGCGCCGGCTCACCGGGCACGAGCTCGACGCTTGCCACGCAGCCATGCGCCCTCGCCACTCCCGTCGCCACCTCCTCGACGAGCCGCCGCAGGGCGAGCCGGTCCTCGATGCGATGGGTGCGCAGCGCCGCCAGCGCACGCGCCGTGCGCGGGATCACGTTCCCGGCATCGCCGCCCTCGAGCATGCCGACCGTCAACACGGCCGGATGAAGGGGATCCATGGTGCGTCCCACCCTGGCGTGCAGCGCGACGACGATCTGCGCGATCGCGAGGATCGGATCGCGTCCTAGGTGCGGATAGGCGCCGTGCGACGGCTCCCCCTCGACGCTGATCTCGACGTAGTCGCACGATGCGTTCACCGCGCCGGCGTCGATCGCGACCTCTCCCCATCGCAGCTGCGGGTGCACATGCGCCGCGACGACCGCGGCCGGTCCGAGCTCGGCAAGCTCCTCGCTGGCGAGCTGCTCGGCGCCCGAGGGATAGGCCTCCTCGCTCGGCTGAAAGACCGCCAGCAGTCCCGCCGGCAGCGCATCGGCTATTTCGTGCGCGGCGCGTGCGAGCGCGACCAGAGCCGCCATGTGCACGTCGTGCCCGCAGGCGTGCATCGCGGCACCGGTCGCGCTGAAGGGGGCTGCCGTGCGCTCGTGGAGCGGCAGGCCGTCGAGCTCCGCGCGT
>JAOPZV010000276.1 GCA_025963935.1 Solirubrobacterales bacterium | reverse complement strand
GGGCCCGCTGACTGGCGCCGAGCGACATGCCTGAGCAGGCGCGCGGCGACCGCGCCCGGCGCCGTCGGCCGGAGACGGTCCGCGCCCTTGCGGCCGCATGCGTGGCGCTACTAGCCGGCGGCACCCTCGGCGCGTGCGGGAGCAGCAGTGTCTCCGAACCGCTGCCCAAGAGCACCCCCGACATCACACCTCCCAGCGACACGAGCGCCGAAAAGGCAGCCGCGCAGACGACTTCCACCTCGACCACGGCCACGAAAACGACGCCCAAAACCGGCGAAGGCGCCTCGACCACCGAAGAATCCAGCAAAGGTGAAGAAGCCGCGGAAGCGAGCAAAGAAGGCTCCTCCGAAGCGGGCGGATCAGGCGGTGCGGCGGCGGAAGAAAAAGCGAAAGCACCTTCGGCGGAATCGAAAGCCGGCGGCGAATCGGCTGGCGGCTCGAGCCCCACCGGAGGCGCCAGCGCGCCATAGCATCTGGCCTCGCGCTGTGGGCCTCGCGCTGTGAGGCTAGGGCGTGGAGATCAGCGTCGCGCTGTAGGTCAGACGCGCGGTCTGGTACAGGCAGTAGTACTGCACGGGAGCGCCGACCGTGGTGTCTGTGCTCTGGCTGCTCGTGCTCGTGCAGCCTTTGCGCGGACGGCTCGCCCGCCATGAGGTGTCGCCCTTGAAGCCGAGCGCGAGTGCGGGGGCCCACGAAGGCACCGTCAGCGCCACGATGTCGCCCTTCTTCACGGGGATCGTCGTTTCGAGCGGGAACTGCGCGGTCTTGCCGAAGTACGGTTCGAGTTTGACGGGCGGGCTCTGCGCGACGAGCTTGTAGGTGAGGTTGGGTTTTGGCTGCGGGCGCAGGATCGCGATGCCGGCTTCGGCCGGTCCGCCCTCGTTCGCGTTGAAGAACTTGACCTGTGTCGCGTTCGGCTTGCCGAGCGCGATCGTCCAGGCCACGACGGTCCCGGCGCGCGGAGCGCTCAGGGGGTTGTGGACCGCGCCCACCTTCACCTGAAAGCCGGTCGTGCGGCTCACGGCGAGGCAGGGGGTCGCGGGGCAGCTCGGGACGGTCGGCGGCGTGGTGGCCGGGATGATGCCGATTTCAGTGATCGTCGCCGGCGCGGCGGCAGGCAGCAGCAGGGCGAGCCCGAGGCTCGCGAGGACAGCGGTCTTTGTGCGTCTCATCTCTGCCATTCAACACGAGTCCGGGACGGATGTATCGGTTGGAGTACTTCGCTACCCACGGGCCAGCTCCTGCGCGGCGGCGGCGATCTCGTCCGGGTCGCCCGCGCCGGGCACCCACGGGAGCCGCAGCGGATCGTCGCGGTACCGCGGGATCACGTGAACGTGGAAATGGAAAACCGTCTGCCAGGCGGCGGCGCCGCAGGAGTTCAGGAGGTTCACGCCGTCGGCGCCGAGTCGCTCCTTCGCGCGCGCCGCAAGCCGCTTGGAGGCGATGGCGACGGCCGCGAGGTCCTCGCTGTCGACGCTCAGCAGGTCTGGGGCGTGCACGCGGGGAATCACGAGCGCATGTCCGCGGGTCGCCGGGGCGATGTCCATGAAGGCGATCGTGCGGTCGTCTTCATCGACGACCGTTGCGGGCACATCGCCTGTGAGGATGTTGCAGAAGATGCAGTTGGGGTCGGACATCGGCCGCAGATCCTACGTCAAGCCACGCAGCCGAAGCGCCGGGCCTCTCAACCGAGACTGCGGGCGTGCGCGATCGCCTGCTCGCGCGTGGCGAGCTCCCCGGCATATTGCGCGGCGGCGAGCTCGCGGAGGATCTCTCCCACCCTTGGGCCCGTCGTGATGCCGAGCTCCGAGGCCAGCTCGTCGCCTCGCAGCAACGGCGCGGGCGGGCCCTCTTGGCGCCAACGCAGCGCGTCGACGAGCATGCCGCCGGCGAGGCGCAGGTGAGCGTCAATCGACTCGCGTGCGCGATCACCACGCGTCGCCAGCCGGTCCGCGATGGACAAGAGCGTGACGTCCACCTCGACGGGAGAGCAGGCCTGCAGGTAGGAGAACACGATGCGCCTGGCGAGCGGCTGCTGCTCGTGGACGAGGAAGCCGAGCCGCAGGTGGTGGCGGACGAGCGCCGCGGCGTGGGAGCGCAGCCGCTCGCTCGCGCGCAGCCGCTCGAGCACCGCGCGGGCGAGCTCCGCTCCGCGCGCGTCATGACCGATGAACGTGACCCGTCCGTCCGCGGCGCGTACCTCGCGGGTGAGCGGCTTGGCGGCATCGTGCAGCAGCGCCCCCCAGCGGAGCGCTTCGCCGCGGGTGATGCCATCGGCGAGCGGCTCTTCGAGCAGCGCGGCCGCTGCGGCTGCCTGCGAGCCGATCGCCGGGCCGAGCTCGGGCTCCTCGAGGCCACCGGGCATGGTCAGTTGGATCACCCGGTCGAGCACCTCTAGCGTGTGGCCGTGGACGTCACGGTGGTGAAAGCGGCTCTGCTCGACTCCGTGGAGGGCGTCGAGCTCCGGCAGCACGATTGCCGTCGCTCCCAGCTCGCTCACCATCCTCAACCCGCGGACGGCATCGGGCGTGGCGATGATCCGGCGCAGCTCGGTGAAGACGCGCTCGGGGGCGACGCCGCCCAGCCCGGCGCTCGAGGCACGCGCCTCCCGGAGCGTGTGGTCGTCGATCTCCAGGTCCAGCTCGAGGGCGACGCGCACGAGCCGCAGCACGCGAAGCGGATCATCGCTGAAAGCTGCCGCGCCAGCCATGCGCAGGCGCCGTGCGCGAAGGTCCGCAAGGCCGCCGAGCGGGTCGATCGGCTCGCCGCCGTGGAGCGGCTCGGCGATCGCGTTGACGGTGAAGTCACGCAGCGCCAGATCGGCGGCGATCGACCCGCCGCGCATCGGCTCGACATCGACCTGCCATGAGTGGTCGCGCGCGACGACACGCCAGGCTCCGAAGTCCTCCGATAGCGCAAAGCAGGCGGCCCCGCCGGCGGCCTGTGCGACCGCGCGTGCGGCGGCCGCTGGGTCGCCGTCCACGACGACGTCGATGTCGGCGATCTCGCCCGGACGGCCGAGTGCCCTGTCTCGCACGGCCCCCCCGACGAGCCACGCGCGGCCGCCCGCAAGAGCGCTGCGCACGGCCTGCAGGCCGGCGCTCATGTGGGGCTGGTGTCGACCGTCCGCGTCGGCGCCGGCGTCGCGGCCACGTCGATCGGGGTGCCGTCGCGGTGATAGGTCCGTGGGATCCGTGGCGTGAGCCCGCAAGTCACCTCGTAGTTGATCGTGTCGAGACGACGCGCGACCTCCTCGGCGGTGATCCGCTCGCTGCCCTGGAACCCGATCAGGATCGCCCGCTCGCCACGCAGGCCCCGGGCGTTCGGATCGAGGCCGAGATCGACGGTGATGTTGTCCATGCTGACCGTGCCGACCAGCGGATAGCGGTGGCCGGCTACGAGCACGTCCGCGTTGTTGGAGAGGCCCCGCCGCCAGCCATCGCCGTAGCCGATCGGCAGCACTCCGACGAAGGTGTCGTGCTCGGCTATGAAGCGGCGCCCGTAGCCGGCGCTCTCGCCTTGCTTGGTGTCCTTGACGTCGGCGACGTAGGTGCTCAACTCGAGCGCCGGCTCGAGCCCGCGCGCCGCCGGGTCGCGGCCGAACGGGTCCATCCCGTAGACGGCGATGCCGCAGCGGACCATGTCGAGCTGCGAGTCGGCGTCGCGCAGCATCGCGGCGCTGTTGGCGGCGTGTACCACGAGATCCGGGTCGTCGTCCTTCAACGGCTGCGCCCAGTCCATGAACGTGGCGAGCTGGCCCGCGAAGAAGCCGTCGTCCGCAAGATCGTCCGCCGTGGCGAAGTGCGTCATGAGACCGCTGAGCCGCACACCCGGGGTGTCCCTCGCGACCGCCGCGAGGCGGGATGCCTCCGCGGGGTCCCGCGTGCCGAGCCTGCCCATTCCAGAGTCCAGCTTGACGTGCACCCGACCGCCGCCGGCTGCCACGACGGCCTGCAGGTAATGTTGGTTCCAGACCACCACGTCGGCGTCCGAGGCGAGCGCCTCCTCGAGCTCGACCATGGTGAGAGCGCCCATCACCAGGACGCGCTCGTTCAGGCCCGCATCGCGCAGCTCCCTTGCCTCGTGCGATCCGGCGACCGCCAGCCAGGTCGCGCCGCCGGCCAACGCTCCGCGGGCGCTCTGCA
Organism: Solirubrobacterales bacterium; assembly: GCA_025963935.1. GTDB lineage: Bacteria > Actinomycetota > Thermoleophilia > Solirubrobacterales > Solirubrobacteraceae > Palsa-744. Next base: position 324 of record JAOPZV010000276.1, on the reverse strand, counting down.
CGGCGCCGTGGCCGTAGCCGTCCGCCTTGACAACAGCACAGAGCTCCGCCCCGCTGCGCAGCTGCGAGCAGAGACGTGCGCAGTTTCGCTCGATCGCGGCGACGTTCACCCGGGCCTGCGCCCTGCCCTCGCTCATCCGGCTGCCCGGCCTTTTCCCAGGTCCCCGTTCACGTCCCGCCCCCATTCGCGCCTCGCCCCGGCGGGCTCGCCGGCGGCCGGTCTGCTCCCCCCCTGCTAGACCGCGCGGCCGGAAGCGCCGCGATCACGTCTGTGGCGATCACGCCCTCGACGGCCCCGACGCGGCGCGCGGCCTCGCGTCCGGCC
>JAOPZV010000273.1 GCA_025963935.1 Solirubrobacterales bacterium | reverse complement strand
CAGCGGATCGGCAAGCCCGGCGGCGTCGCCGGCGCTCGCGGAGGCGGCCTGCGCGGACTCGGCGAGCGCGCGCCGAGCCTCGCCGAGAACGCGCTCGGTGACGTCCTCCCCCTGGCGCTGGGCGGTGCGCCAGCCGCGGCCCATGGAGAGCTCCTCGGGCGCCAGCTGCGGGCCCTCGAGGATCATGAGCTTTGCCTGCTGCGGGATCCACTTGCGTTCGCCGAGCTCGACCACCTGGTCGCGCACCCAGCGCCCGGCGAGCGCGCTGACCTCGCGCTCGCTCAGGTTGAACCGGCTGTGGTTGTGCGGAAAGTGGCGCAGCTCGATGTGATACATCGGCCACAGGCTCGCACGTCGCTGACGTCGACGGCAGCCGCTCTAGGGTCGCGTGCATGCGGGAGACTGCGGCGGTAGCGCGCTGGCGCCGGCGAGACGCTCGCGCATCACGGCGACGGCCTGCGGGTTGGAGTCGATCAGCACGTAGCGGCGGCCGAGGCTCGCGGCGGCCGCCCCGAGCGTGCCGCTGCCGGCAAAGAAGTCCAGGCACCAGTCGCCGGGCCGGCTCGAGGCGGTGACGATGCGCCGCACTATGCCCTCGGGCTTCTGCGTGGGATAGCCGGTCTTCTCGCGCCCATTGGTGGGAACTATCGTGTGCCACCAGACGTCGGTGGGTAGCTTGCCGCGCGCGGCCTTCTCCGCGGTGACGAGCCCGGGCGCCATGTAGGGCTCGCGGTCGACCTCCTCGGAGTCGAAGTAGTAGAGCTCGGGGTTCTTCACGTACACGAGGATGGTGTCGTGCTTGGCGGGCCAGCGGCGCCTGGTGCGAGCGCCGTAGTCGTAGGCCCAGATGATCTCGTTGAGGAACGCGTCCGGGCCGAAGATCTCGTCGAGCAGCAGCTTGCAGCGGTGCGCCTCCCGATAGTCGATGTGGAAATACAGCGTTCCGTCGCTGCGCAGCAGCCGGTGGGCCTGCTCCAGCCGCGGAGCGAGGAACGCGAGGTAGTCGTCGAACCGGTCGCTGTAGGAGGTGCTTGCGAGCAGCTCCGTGCGGTAGCGGCGGCCCTGGAAGCCGGTGCGCTCGCCGTCCTCGTCGCGGACGGCCGTGAGCGTCCGGCGGGTCTGCGCCGCGCCCGTGTTGAACGGCGGGTCGATGTAGATCAGCTGGAAGGACCCGGTCGCGAATCCGGGCAGCAGCGCGAGGTTCTCGCCGAGAAGTATCTGGTCGACCGCTTGAGAGCCGTCGGGAGCCGCCACGTGGCAGAGGCTATGTCTCCTCCCCGACGGAGAGGATGGGAGGCAATCCCGCGTCGCCCCCGCCCTCCGCGTGCAGCCGCCGGCCGCCCGGCCCGCGGCGCCGAGCCGCGGCAGGATCACGGAGGGGTGCGACCCGGACACGGCTGCATGTCGGTTAACTGCAGGATGGATGGAGCACAGCGAGACACCGACTGCGCACGGCAGGGTTCCGAAGGCCGCGTGGACCGCGTTGATCGCGCTCGTGCTGGCGGCCGCCGTCGCGCTGGCGGTCGTGGCGGCGGGGGCGGACGGGGACGCGGACCGGGCGTCTGTCGCCTCGCCCCTTCGAGCGGACCCGGCGGAGACGGTCCCGATGTCGGTGCAGATCGATCTGCACCACCGCGGGCGACGCGTCCCGGCGCGCTTTCTGGGGCTGTCGTTCGAGGCGACCTCCCTGTCACAGATCGCGAGTTTCGGAGCGGGCGGGAACTTCGTCGGCCTGCTGCGCTCGCTGGGGCCGGGGATGCTGCGCTTCGGCGGCGTCTCGGCTGACACGCGGATCGCCTGGACGGATCCCCTGACACCGCGCCCGGCGTGGACGAGCCACTCGCTGGAAGCCGGCGATCTGCGCCGACTGGCGGCCCTGGCGGCGCGCAGCGACTGGCGCGTGCTGCTGACGGTCGGTCTCGCCCACTACGCACCGGCGGCGGCGGCGCGCGAGATGCGGGTGGCCAAGCGCGCGCTCGGGAGGTCGCTGGCGGGCGTGGAGATCGGCAACGAGCCGGACGCCTACGCGCGCCATGGGCTTCGCCCGCTGCCGTGGACCGCGGGGCGCTATGCGGCGGAGGTCCGCGCCTACCGGCGGGCGATCGGCAGGCTGACGCGCGGCATCGCGCTGGCTGCGCCGGGGGTGTCGGGGTCGCACAGCTTCGTCAGCTGGGGCCGTGCCGTGGCGCGCTCCCAGCGCCCGTCGCTGCTGACCGGCCATCACTATCCACTCGGCTGTCATCAGATCCCCGCGCCGTCGATCGAGCGCCTGCTGAGCGCCCAGACGCGCCGCCTGGAGGGGACGTCGCTGGCCCGTTACATGGCGGTCTCGCGCCACAGCCGGATTCCGCTGCGGATCGACGAGGCGAACTCGGTGTCATGCGGCGGGCACCCGGGCATCAGCAACACGTTCGCCGCGGCGCTGTGGGCGACCGACTACATCACCCAGACGATGGCGGCGGGCGCGGCGGGCATCAACCTCCAGGGCAATCCCGGCAACTGTCTCGGCTACTCGCCCGTCTGCGGGGAGACGCCGCAGCGCCTGGCGCGCGGCATCATGACGCCGCTGCCCGTCTGGTACGCGCTGCTGCTGAGCAGGTCGCTCGTCGGCGATCGTCCGCTGCCGACCTCGGCCTCGTCCCCGCAAAAACCGAACGTGGCGGTCCGCACGCTCCTGGCGCGCGACGGCAGCCTGCACGTGGTCGCCGTCAATGCGGAACCTGTGAGTGCGCAGCCGGTGTCGCTGAGCGTGCGCGTCGGCAGCGGGTTCGGCGCGGCGAGCGTGCTCGCGCTCAGCGCGCCTTCCCCCGAGGCCACCTCCGGCGTCACGCTCGGGGGGCAGCCGGTGGCGCCGGATGGCAGCTGGCGGCGGCCGGCCACGCTTCCGTCGGCGCCGATCCGTGGCGGCGTGCTCGAGGTCACGGTGCCGCCGAGCAGCGCCGCGCTCGTGACCGTCACGCCGCACGGCTAGGGCGCGAGCAGCTCGATCCACCGATACCCGCGTCCGCACAGCGTCCGCCAGGCGGAGGCTGCAACGGTGTCGAGGCGTGCGGGCCGGTCGCTTGCGGCGGGCGTCAGGGTCAGCGAGTCGAGCACCGCCGAGCCGCCGTCCCCGGGGCCCAGCGTGGAGCGCCCGCGGATGACCGACACGGTGTGTGCGCCCCTGGCGAGCGTGACGGAGATCGGCGGCACGGTGTTGGGCACGAGCGAGTTGCCGCTGAGCTGCCCTGCGATCGAGGCGAGCGGGAGTCCGTCGATGCGAAGCTCGACGCTCGGCATGAACTGTCCCTGAGCCCACAGCTCCCAGGCTCCGCCGTTCGGCAGGACGAAGCTGGCGGTGAGCCGGCCGGCGCTGCTCATCACGAGGCCGCCGCGCTGGTGGCCCCAGCGCACCGGATGCGACGCATGCGCGAGCGGTACGGGAACGACCGCCGGCGCGGGCGCGGCGGCGAGCGTCGCCGCGGCGCTTGCGGACTTGGCCGCTGCTTCGATCCTGCGGCAGTCGGTCGTGGGCGCTCCGTCCAGGGCGACGTGCGCAAGCGCGGGCGCGACCCCCGCGCGGCGGCGCCACGCCTGGTAGTAGGCGCCCTGCCAGACCAGGCCGTAGGCGGCGGGCGGGCGGCTCGCGGCGGGTTCGCGGCGGGTGATGATCAGCGGGTAGGCCGCGAGCGCGGCGGGCATGGCGCGGTCGAGCTTCACCGGATAGCCGTAGCCGCGCGCGAGAGCACCCAGCGCCGGCGGCGGGTATACGAAGTCGGGGCCGCCGATGTCGAGGCCGCGCAGCTCGTACATCGCGTATTCGTCGAAGTCGGTGAACAGCGCCGGACCGCGCCCCGCCAGGCGCGAGTTCAGCGAGGCGAGCTCCCGATAGCGAGCGGTCGGAGCGAGGTTGGAGCTGTGGTACTGGAGCGCATCGGAGGCGAGCACGCCGCCGGCGATCGCCACTGCGCCGAGCCACCCGGCGGCCTGCGCGAGACCTCGCGGTGAGGACTCGCGGAGCGCCGCTATGCCGCCCCACGCGAGGAGCATCACCACGGGCGAGGTGAGCATCAGCGTCTTGGCGCCGGCCCATGTCGTGACGGACTCGCTGACGCCGAGCCAGGCGAGCAGCATGCAGGCGATCCACGCCGCGAGCGGATAGGCGCGGATGCGCAGCAGGTGCGCGGCGCCGAGGACGGCGGCGAGAAGCGTCAGCCCTGCGAGCACGTGGGTCAGCTGCAGGGCCGTCCCGGCGGGCTCGAGCTTGTAGGAGCCGCGCAGCCACACGCCGAGCACCTGGATCGCCCGCAGCGGCGTGTGCAGGTTGCCTGCGTTGCTGGTGGAGGCGATGCTCTGGGCGACGTTGAACGAGCGGGACACGTGTATCCAGGTGGGCCACGCGGCGATCAGCAGCGCGAGGGATCCGGCGCCGCCCGTGGCGAGGAGTCGTGAGAGCGGTATCCGCCCGGCGATCTGCTCGCGTGCGGCGAGCGCGAGCAGGACGGCGGCCGCGGCGAGCGCCCACGCGCCGAAGGCGACCCCCAGCGCGGAGACGCCCGCGGCGACAACGAGGGCGAAGGGGATCGCGCGGGCGGGCGCGGCTCCGAGCCATCGATCGTGCAGGACCGCCAGGCAGCCGAGCGTGAGGATCATGCTCAGCGCGGTGAGCTCCTTGACCGACCCGAGGAGCCCGTAGGCGTAGACGAGGGCCGGCAGAACCGCGGT
>JAOPZV010000259.1 GCA_025963935.1 Solirubrobacterales bacterium | reverse complement strand
TTTGAGCAGGCGCTGCACGCATGCCTGCTCCTCGGGGCCGTCGCTGTTCCGGTCGACCTGCGCCTCTCGGCGGCGGAGCGCGCCCAGATCACCGCCGGAGCGCGCGTGGTCGTGGACCAGCCTCTGGCCGCCGATCTGGATGAGCCTCTGGCCGCCGATCCAGCGACCTTGGACAAAGCCCTGCCCGCCCAACACGATCTCCGCGCGACGGCCGCGATCATCCACACGTCCGGGACGACCGCCTCGCCGCGTCCGGTCGAGCTGACCTACGGCAACTTTCTGTGGAGCGCCCTCGGCTCGGCCGTCGCACTCGGCCTCCATCCTCGCGAGCGCTGGCTCTGCGCGCTCCCCGTCTCTCATGTGGGAGGCCTCTCGATACTGCTTCGCTCGACGATCTACGCGACCACCGCGGTCGTCCACGAGCGCTTCGACGTCGACCGCGCGCTGCACGCGCTGCGCGAGGAGGAGGTGACGATCGTGAGCGTCGTGGCCACGACGCTCACCCGCCTGCTCGATGCCGGCCTGAGCTCGCCGCCGGCGCTGCGCTGCGCGCTGGCCGGCGGGGGCCCTGTTCCCGCGGAGCTCGTTGCCAGGGCACGGGGAGCCGGCGTCCCGGTCAGCCTCACCTACGGTCTCACGGAGGCGTGCTCGCAGGTCACGACCACGCCTGCGCAGGAGCTCTATGCGGATCGCGCGAGCGCCGGTGCCTCGCTGTTTTGCACGCGCGTCCGGATCGCCGCCGACGGCGAGATACTCGTGAACGGTCCGCCGGTCGCTCCCGGCGGGCGCGCGGCCGACGGCTGGCTGCACACGGGCGACATCGGCAGCCTCGACGAGGCCGGTCGCCTGCAGGTCACCGGGCGCAAGGCCGACACGATCGTGAGCGGGGGCGAGAACGTGGCGCCTGCGGAGGTCGAGGCGGTCCTCGAGGCACATCGCGACGTCCTCGAGGCGGCGGTGCTCGGCCGCGCTGACCCGCAGTGGGGAGAGGCGGTCACGGCGATCGTCGTCTCACGAGAGGGCGCCCAGCTCGACGGTGAGACGCTCCGGGCGCATTGTGCCGAGACGCTCGCCCCGTTCAAGGTCCCGAAGCACGTCGTCCTGACGGCAGAGCCGCTGCCGCGCACTCGCTCCGGGAAGCTCCTGCGCAGGGCGCTGCGGTGAGCTTCGACGCGAACGCCCATCGCGACGCGAGCCTGCAGGGCTGGGAAGAGGCAGCGCCCGGCTGGGTCCGCCGCCAGGGGATCCTGCGCGAGCTCGGCGCCCCCGTGTCGCACTGGATGATCGACGCGCTCCGCCTGCACCCGGGCCAGCGTGTGCTCGAGCTCGCCGCCGGCCTCGGGGAGACAGGGATGCTCGCAGCCGAGCTCGTCGCGCCGATGGGCGGCGTGATCATCTCCGATCAGGCCGAGGGGATGCTCGAGGGCGCACGCGCGCGAGCCGCCGAGCTGGGCCTGAGCAACGTCGAGTTCCAGGTGCTCGGCGCCGAATGGATCGACCTGCCGGTCGCGAGCGTCGACGCGGTCATCTGCCGCTGGGGCTACATGCTGATGGCCGACCCCGCCGCTGCGCTGCGCGAGACGCGCCGCGTGCTGCGACCCGGCGGCCGCCTCGCGCTGGCGGTGTGGGACGCGATCGAGCACAACCCCTGGGCCCAGCTGCCGTCGCAGGAGCTCGGTGGCCGCGGGCTCGTCCCTTCTTCGCCGGGGGCTCAGCCGGCGCCAGGCCCGTTTGCCCTGGGCGACCGGGAGCAGGTCGCGGGGCTGCTCGAGGAGGCGGGCTTCGCCGAGATCGAGGTGCAGCCGATGGACGTGTGGCGCCGCCACGACAGCTTCGAGGAGCTGTGGGACGTCACGCTCGATCTCTCCCGCTCCTTTCACGACGCCGTGCTGAGCCGCCCCGAGCAGGAGGTCGAGCAGATCAGGGCGAGCCTCGCCGAGCGCTTCGCGCCCTTCACGTCCGCCGGTGGGACCCTGCAGGTGCCGGGGCGAACGCTGCTCGCCGCCGCGACCGCCTGAGCGCGAGCGCAGCCGGCCTCGCGGCCCCCAGTTGGATAGCCTGCCGTCCGATGATCTACGACGACGAAGCCGACCTCGGCCTGCTCGACGGCAAGACAGTGGCCGTCATCGGATACGGCTCGCAGGGCCACGCACACGCGCTGAACCTGAAGGACTCCGGCGTGAAAGTGGTCGTCGGCCTGCGCGAGGACTCCTCGTCCGTCGCGACGGCGCGCGAGCTGGGACTCGAGGTGCTGCCGGTCGTCGAGGCCTCGAGCCGCGGCGATCTCGTGATGGTCCTGCTGCCCGACGAGGTTCACCGGGAGGTGTGGGAGCGGGACATCCGCGACGGCATCGCCCCGGGCGACATGCTGCTGTTCGGCCACGGCTTCTCGATCCACTACGGCGAGGTCACGCCCCCGCCCGGCGTGGACGTGGGGATGGTCGCGCCGAAGGGTCCCGGCCACCTCGTCCGCAGGCAGTTCACCGAACGCAGTGGGGTTCCGGGGCTGGTCGCAGTCGAGCAGGACGCGACGGGCAACGCCCGCGCTCTCGCGCTCGCCTACGCCAAGGGCATCGGCTGCACGCGCGGCGGCGTGATCGAGACGACCTTCAAGGACGAGACCGAGACGGACCTCTTCGGTGAGCAGGCCGTCCTCTGCGGTGGCGCCTCGGAGCTCGTCCAGGCGGGGTTCCAGACGCTCGTCGACGCCGGCTACGACCCCGAGATGGCGTACTTCGAGTGCCTGCACGAGCTCAAGCTGATCGTCGACCTGATGCACGAAAAGGGCCTCGCAGGCATGCGCTACTCGATCTCCAACACCGCGGAGTACGGCGACTACACACGCGGAAAACGGGTCATCACCGAGGAGACCCGCGCGAGCATGCGCCAGATCCTCCAGGAGATCCAGTCGGGCGACTTCGCGCGTGAGTGGATCGCCGAGAACCGCGCCGGCCAGGAGAGCTTCAAGCGGATGCGCGCCGAACAGGCCGACTCGCAGGTGGAGCACGTCGGGGCCGAGCTGCGCTCGCACATGGACTGGATCAAGCCCTCTTTCTAGAGGCCCACCCGCCCCGGCACGGTGCTCGCCTACCTCTTCTGGCACCGACCCCACGACCCGGCTGCGGTGGAGGACTACGAGCAGGCCCAGGTCTCATTTCACCGCTCGCTCGCGCGCAAACCGCCGGTCGGGCTGTGCGGATCGGCCGTGTTCCGGGTGGCCGAGCTGCCCTGGCGAGCCACCCACGGCGCTGAGGGCGAGGACGCCGCAACGGCGTCGCAGCCGGCCTACGAGGACTGGTACCTGGTTGAGGATTTCGCGGCGCTGGGGGTTCTGAACGAGGCGGCCGTCGGCCGCGGGCACCGCACCGCGCACGATGACCTCGCGCGCCGCGCGGGAGCCGGAAGCGGCGGCCTGTACGCGCTGCTGGAGGGCGACCGATCGAAGCTGGGGCTCCACGCGGCCCCGCTCGGCGAGGCGTCGCTGGCGATCTGGGTGGAGCGCCCTCCGGGGTCACGGACGCGGATGCTCGCCGAGCTGCTCGGCGATGGCATGGATCCGCGCCACTCGAGCCTCTGGCGCCGCCAGCTGGTGCTGGGGGCGGCCCCCGAGTTCTGCCTGCTGGCCCCCGAGGCGCCGCCCGGCGCGGCGCCCACGCGGCTGCCGGAGGGCTGGACGGCGCGCGCTTTGGAGCGCGAGACCCTCTGGAGCGGCTGACTTTTCCGCCGGCTCGTTACCGGCAACCGGCGGCGGGTATCAGGCCTCGTACACGGCAAGGCGACACGAGAGGAGGAGCTGATGTTCGAGCGGTTCAACACCCCGGAGGAGCTATTCAACTGGAAGCTCGGCTCCGCGCTCACCATGGAGCGCGACATCGTGGAGATGCTCGACAGTCTGATCGAGGAGGCCCACGGCGATGGGCTCAAACAGGTGCTTCGCACGCACCAGTCGGAAACGCGTGGCCACGTGGGCAACATCGAGGAGGCCTTCCACTCGCTCGGCTGGGATGTAGACGACTCGCCGTGCCCGGTGATCGAGGCGATCGACAAGGAGGGCAAGGCCAACATCCGCAAAAGCGACGAGTCGCTCGTGGACTCGGTCATCCTCAGCGGCGCGATGGAGACCGAGCATCATGAGATCGCGGTGTACGAAGGCATGATCATCCACGCGCGTGCCCTGGGCCACGATGCGGTGGCCCAGCTGCTCAGGCGGAACCTCGAGGAGGAGGAGCAGGCGCTGCAGAAGGCGAGAACGCTAGCCGAGCAGGTTGCGACCGCGGGCTCGCGGCAGCTCGCCTGAAGCGCTATGCGGCTCGGCGCGCGGGGGCGGCCCCATCGCGCGCCGCCGCAGTGCCGCAAGGCCGCGTTGACACCACGAAACCGAAGGAGAGAGGCATGTCCGCCAGCCCAGCCGAGGTGCAGAAGGCACTGAAGGGCGCCGACTATCCCGCCAGCCGCGAGGATCTGATCGACCTCGCGCGCGACAACGACGCGCCGGAGGAGGTCCTCGACGAGCTCGAGGACGGTCTCGAGGACGACGAGTACCAGAGCCCCGCGGCGGTCATGGCCGATCTCGGCGACTGACGCCGGCGCATTGGCAAGCACCGCGGCGGCCGGACGCAGTCGCACGGCGCCTTGCCGGCGAAGGCACGGGCCTGGTGCCAACCTCTGCGGCGCGGTCTGCTGAGCCCGTGGCGGCGCTAGGGTGACCGCATGGCAGCCGTCGCACTGAGCACGCTCTCCCACGGGGCGGGCTGCGGGTGCAAGCTCGGCGCCGCGGAGCTGCTCCCGATCGTGGCGGGCCTTCCGGCGCCCGAGGACGAGCGGGTGATCGTCGGCTCGGCCAGCGCGGACGACGCGTGCGTCTTTCAACTGCGAGATGACCTTGCGCTGGTTCAGACGGTCGACTTCTTCACCGCGATCGTGGACGATCCGTTCGACTTCGGGCGGATCGCGGCGGCCAACGCGATCTCCGACGTCTACGCGATGGGTGGCACCCCGCTCACCGCGCTCAACATCGTGGCGTTCCCGCTGGAGAGCCTCGGAGCCGACGTGCTGCGATCGATCCTCCAAGGCGGCGTGGCGGTCGCCGCCGAAGCGGGGTGCACGATCGTCGGTGGCCACTCGATCGACGATCCCGAGCCGAAGTACGGGCTGGCGGTGACGGGCACCGTCGACCCGCGCCGGATGCTCACGAACGCGGGGGCGCGGGAGGGGGATGCGCTCGTGCTGACCAAGCCGCTCGGAGTCGGCGTGATAACGACAGCGCACAAGCGCGGCCTCGCCTCCACGGAGCAGCTCGCCCGCGCGGTCGAGGTGATGGTTGCGCTCAACGCCGAGGCCGCCCGTGCAGCGACCGAAGCCCGCGCGCACGCGGCGACCGACGTGACCGGCTTCGGCCTGCTCGGCCATCTGCACTCGCTCGCCCTGCAGAGCGGGGCGGCGGCGGAAGTAGACGCGCAGAGCATCCCGTGCCTGCAGGGCGTGGCGGACCTGCTCGAGCATCGCGAGGCGATCTCGGGCGGAACGCGCCGCAATCTCGCCTACGCCGAGAGCTTCACCACGTTCGCGCCGGAGCTCGAGCCGTGGCGGCGATGGCTGGCGTGCGACGCGACGACCTCGGGCGGCCTGCTCATCGCTGTTCCGCCCGGCCGCGCAGAGGCGATTCCCGGCGTGACGGTCGGCCGGATCGTCCGCGGTGATCCGGGCGCGCTGCTCGTCGTATAGTCGCCGTGGCTGCGAGGAGCGGCCGGGGCCGGTGCCCCAGCTGGCCTTCAAAGCCAGCGAGCCGTGGCAGCCCCACGGTGCGAAGGTTCGACTCCTTCGTCGCTCCGTCCGTGAACGACACTCCTAAGACAGAGGACGGCGGGGGCACGCGCGATGGCCGCCTCTGAGGAGTCCGAGGCCGACACCCGCCGGCGGCTGCGCGAGCTGCCCTCGGTGGATCGGCTGGCGGTGTCGGTCGCCCGCGCGGAGCTGGCGGAGCGCCGCCGGGCGCTGCTCGCCGGCGAGCCCGTCGAGGAGGACCTGCTCGCGGGGGCGCAGAGCCGGCTTCGCCCGTCACTGCGGCGGGTGCTGAACGCGACGGGCGTGATCGTTCACACGAACCTCGGACGCGCGCCGCTGTCGCGCCCGGCCCGCGAGGCGCTCGGGCGAGCCGCGCGCGGCTACGGCAACCTGGAGCTCGACCTGGACAGCGGCGGGCGAGGGTCCAGGCGCATGCACGTGGAGGGTCTCCTGCGAGAGCTGACCGGCGCAGAGGCGGCGATCGTCGTGAACAACTGCGCCGCGGCGGTACTGCTGGCCGCGGCGGCGCTCGCGGGAGATGGGCGCGAGCTCGTCGTCTCTCGCGGACAGCTCGTGGAGATCGGCGGCGGCTTCCGCATCCCGGAGGTCATCGCCCAGGCGGGGGCGCGGCTGGTCGAGGTGGGGACCACAAACCGCACGCGAGCCGAGGACTACGAGCGCGCGATCGGGCCGAACACGGGTGCGGTGCTGAGGGCCCATCCGTCGAACTTCCGCACCCTCGGCTTCGTCGAGCACGTCGAGATCGAGGAGCTCTGCCGTCTTGCCGTGCCGGTGATCGACGACGTCGGCTCGGGGGTGCTCGCCGAGCAGATGGAGCTGCTCGCCGATGAGCCACCCGTTCGCCGCTCGGTCCGCGCGGGCGCGGCGCTCGTGTGCTTCTCGGGTGACAAGCTGCTCGGCGGCCCCCAGGCCGGGATCATGGTGGGCCGCCACGACGCGGTGGCCGCCGCCGCCCGGCACCCGTTGGCGCGGGCGCTGCGGATCGACAAGCTGTCGCTGGCCGCGCTCGAGGCGACGCTCGCCCTGTACCGCGACCCCGATCTCGCGGCCCGCGAGATCCCTGTGCTCGCGATGCTCAATGCGCCGGCGGCAGATCTTCAGAGGCGAGCCGGGCGGCTGGCCGAGGCGACCGGGGGAGAGGTCATTCAGAGCGCCTCACGGGTGGGCGGCGGAGCGCTGCCGCTGCTGGAGCTGCGTGGCCCCGCGGTGGCACTCGACGCGGGTGCCGGCGGAGCGGAGGCGCTGGCGCTCGCGCTGCGACGTGGCGAGCCTCCGCTGCTCGCGCGCATCCACGAGGGCAGGCTGCTGCTCGATCCGCGAACGCTCAGCGATGAGGAGGCGGCCGAGGCGGCCGAGGCGATCCGCGCGGCGCTCGCGTGAGCGCGACGGCCGATCCTCTGACCGTCGGCACCGCCGGGCACGTCGATCACGGCAAGAGCGCGCTCGTCGCAGCGCTGAGCGGCGCTCGCACCGACAGGCTGCCGGAGGAGCAGGCACGTGGAATGACGATCGCGCTCGGCTACGCGCCGCTTCGGCTTCCCGGCGGGCGGATGCTGTCGCTGATCGACGTCCCCGGCCACGAGCGTCTCGTGCGCGTGATGGTCTCGGGGGCGAGCGGGATCGACCTGTTCCTGGTCGTGATCGCCGCCGACGACGGCGTGATGCCCCAGACGATCGAGCACCTTCGTGTCCTTCGCGCGCTGGACGTGCGGGCCGGCGTCGTGGCGGTCACGAAGGCCGACCTCGCCGACCCGGCGGCTGCCGTCGCGCAGGCCGGGGAGCTTCTTCCCGGAGTGCCGGTCGTTGCCTGCTCCACGCGAACAATGGAGGGAGTCGCGGCGGTCGCCGCCGCGCTCGAGAGCGTCGCTGCGCGGGTGCGCAGCCGCGCGGTGTCCGACGGCTCGTGCGTCCTGCACGTGGATCGCGCGTTCAGCATCCGCGGCGCCGGCACGGTCGTGACGGGGACGCTCTGGTCGGGACACGTCGCGCGAGCGGACCGGCTGCAGCTCCTGCCGGCCGGCCGCGTCGTCCGCGTCCGCGGCGTGCAGGTTCACGAGCGCGCGGTGGAGCGGGCCGACGCGGGACAGCGCGTGGCGGTCAACCTGACCGGCGTGGGGCGCGAGGAGGTCGCGCGCGGAGACGTGCTCGCCGCGAGC
>JAOPZV010000222.1 GCA_025963935.1 Solirubrobacterales bacterium | reverse complement strand
CGGAGGCCGACGTGGCGATCGTCGGCGCCGGCTATACGGGGCTCTGGACGGCCTACTACCTGAAGCGCGCAGACCCCGCCCTGCAGATCGTGATCCTCGAGCGCGAGGTGGCCGGCTACGGCGCCTCGGGGCGCAATGGCGGCTGGGTGTCCGGCTTCTTCTCGGGGCCCCCGCGCGTGTATGAGCGGCGCGGCGGACGCGAGGGGTTCATCGCCCTGCAGCGGGCGATGTTCGCGACCGTCGAGGAGATCGGCGGCGTGCTCGCCGAGCACGGCATCGACGCCGACTTCGTCAAGGGAGGGCATCTCGACGTCGCGCTGAACGGGGCGCAGGTCGCCCGCCTGCGCGAGTCCGTCGCCGCGGCCCGCGAGCGCGGGCTCGGCGAGGAGGACCTGCGCGAGCTGAGCCGAGAGGGCCTCGCCGCGCGGCTGCGAGTGGCGGGCGCGAAGGGCGCGACGTTCTCGCCGCACGTCGCTCGAGTGCACCCGGCGAAGCTCGCCCGCGGGCTCGCCGAGGTCGTCGAGGGCCTGGGCGTGCGAATCCACGAGGCCACGCCAGTCACGGAGATCCGCCCGCATGCGGCGGTCACGCGGGCAGGCGCTGTGAGCGCGCGCTGGGTGGTGCGTGCCACCGAGGGATACACAGCCGGACTGCAGGGCCTCGAGCGAGCGCTTGTGCCGATGAACAGCTCGATGATCATCACCGAGCCGCTGCCCTCCGCGGCGTGGGAGGAGATCGGCTGGGGGGGCCGCGAGGTGCTGAGCGATGCGGCGCACGTCTACGTCTACCTCCAGCGGACAGAGGACGGGCGCATCGCGATCGGCGGCCGCGGCGTGCCCTACCGCTTCGGCTCGCGCACCGGCGGCTCCGGCGACACGCCGCCCGGGACCGTCGCGAGCCTCCACGCGAAGCTCACCGAGCTGTTCCCCCCCGTGCGCGGCGTGCCGCTCGACCATGCGTGGTCGGGGGTGCTAGGCGTGCCGCGCGACTGGTGCATCTCGGTGGACGCGGATCCAGCCACCGGCCTTGCCTGGGCCGGGGGCTACGTGGGCGAGGGCGTCGCCACCGCCAATCTCGCCGGCCGCACGCTGCGCGACCTGATCCTCGGAGAGCGCAGCGAGCTCACCGCGCTGCCGTGGGTCGGGCATGCGCCGCGGCGATGGGAGCCCGAGCCCCTGCGCTGGGGCGCGATACACGCCGTCTACTCGCTCTACCGCCGCGCCGACCGCCGCGAGCGTCGCACGGGGCGGCCGTCGCGCCTGGGGCGTTTGGTCGATGCGTTGTCAGGCCGGGAGTGAGCAGGCGCCGGCGCGTTGACACGCAGCCGGCGCCTATCGCCTAGCGCGGCTTGGCGTAGTTCCCCATGCCGGCGAAGTCCACGATGACGCAGGGCTCCTCCCCGACCACCCACGCGTCGTGGCCCGGCGGCAGCGCGACGACGTCACCCGCGCCGAATTCCAGCTCGGATCCGTCCTCCATGACCACCTTCTGGCGTCCGGAGATCACGTAGCCGAGATGTGCCGCCTGGCAGCTCTCCGTGCCGGCAATCGGCTTGACGTGCTCTGACCAGCGCCAGCCCGGCTCGAATGTCGCCATCCCGACCACACCCTCGCCGATGTTCACGATGTCCACGTGACCCTTGTCGGCCAATGGACGAACCTCGTCGGGCGCGTCAAATCGCTTCTTCTCCATCCGTTCCATCTTGCCCCCCAATCAGGCCAGACTCGTGTTTGGACGATCGTAACGAGAGAGGTAAGCTCACCGCAAGGGGGACCAGAGGGCTTGTGGGCATGATCTTGGAGCGGTACTACCTCGCCTGCTTGGCGCACGCTTCCTACCTGATCGCCGACGAGGCGAGCGGTGAGGCGGCCGTTGTCGATCCGCAGCGTGACATCGACTGCTATCTGGAGGGCGCGGCGAAGCATGGTTGCCGCATCCGGCACGTGTTCCTCACGCACTTCCATGCCGACTTCGTCGCGGGCCATCTCGAGCTGCGCGATCGCGAGGGCGCGCGCATCCATCTCGGGGCACGGGCGAGCGCGGAGTACGAGTTCACCGCGATGCGCGACGGCGAGGCGCTTCAGCTCGGCAGGCTACGACTGGAAGTGCTCGAGACACCAGGACACTCGCCCGAGTCGATCTCGATCGTCGTCCACGATCCCGACAACGACGAGCACGACCCGTATGCGGTGCTCACCGGCGACACGCTGTTCATCGGGGACGTAGGCAGGCCGGACCTGCGCGCCTCGCTCGGCTGGAGCGCCGAGGAGCTGGGAGGCCTGCTCTACGAATCGCTACGCGACAAGCTGCTCGCGCTCCCCGACGACACGCTCGTCTATCCAGCACACGGCGCAGGGTCGCTGTGCGGCAAGACCCTCAGCACCGATTCCGTCTCGACGATCGGGGTGCAGCGGCTCTACAACTACGCGCTGAAGCCGATGTCCAAGGAGCAGTTCGTGCGCATCGTGACCGCCGACCAGCCGGACACGCCGTCGTACTTCACCTACGACGCGGTGCTCAACACGAAGGAGCATCCGACCCTCGAGGAGACGCTGGAGCGCGAGCTCAAACCGCTGTCGCTGGAGGAGGCGCTCGGGCTGCAGGCGGCGGGCGCGGCGGTGCTCGACACACGCGAGTCCGCCGACTTCGAGGGAGCTCACCTGCGTGGCAGCTTGAACGTCGGCATGGGCGGCTCCTATGCGACCTGGTGCGGGACGATCCTCGACGGCGGCCGGCCGATCGTGATCGTCGCCGAGCCAGGCAGGGAACTAGAGGCGGCGACACGCCTCGGCCGCATCGGCTTCGACAGCGTGGCGGGCTACCTGGCGGGCGGCATGCAGGCGCTCGAGGAGCATCCCGAGCTGCTCGAGCGGACCGAGCGAGTGACCGCGGAGTCGCTCGCCGAGCAGCTGCGCGGCGCGGACCCGCCGCTCGTCGTCGATGTGCGCGCGCCGCGGGAGTGGGAGGAGAAGCGAATCGACGGGGCGTTGAACATTCCGCTCACGCACCTGGCGGAGCGCGCCGAGGGGGAGCTGGATCGCGAGCGCGCGCTCGTCGTGTACTGCACGAGCGGCTATCGCTCGGCGATCGCCGCGAGCCTCCTCAAGCGCGGCGGCTTCGGGGACGTCGCGGACCTCGTCGGAGGACTGTCCGCATGGGAGTCCTCGCAGCTGCCGACGGCCGCCTAGTCTCAGCCAGCCCGCATTCCGAGAGACTGCCCCCAACACGCCAGTCGAACCGAGGAGAGCTCGATGCCCTACGAGACGCTGCTTTACACGACCGCCGGCGCGATCGCCACGATCACC
>JAOPZV010000202.1 GCA_025963935.1 Solirubrobacterales bacterium | reverse complement strand
AGCGCGTCGTCGATGTCCTTGAGCACTACGGGGATGCCTGCGGCGGCGATCGTCTGGGCGATCTGGCCGCCCATCGTCCCGGCGCCCACGACGGCGGCTTTGAACACGAACATGCTTTGCTCTCCTCTGATTAGCGGCCCACCGGGCCCGCGGGAGCCTAGCGCCACCGCGCGCTTCAGCGCATCTTCCGGGCTTCATGAGGGTTCACACACAGTGAGCTCCCCACGGAGGCTTTTCGGCGGCTCATGGTGTCTATGAAAAAACTCGACCGCTGGGAGGCGGATATGGCAGACAGGCAAGGTCGCACCAAACGATTTCGATCATCGGTCGCGGCGGCGGCCGTGCTGGGCGCCCTCGCGGTGCCGGCTGCGGCGCAGGCGGCAGCGCTTCCGACGGTGGCGACCGGCCAGGCCCACGAAGTGAGCTACGGGTCAGCCGTGCTCAGGGGCTTCGTGAACCCGAGTGGCGCCAACACCTCCTACTACTTCCAGTACGGGCTGACCAAGGCGTATGGCGGCCAGAGCACGATCGCGGGCGCCGGAGGCGGCACCCACACGGTCACCGTGAGCGCCCCGATCAGCGGTCTGCAGCCGCTGAGCCTCTACCACTTCCGCGTCGTCGCGGTGAACAGCGCGGGCGCGGCGATCGGCAAGGACCACACGTTCCTGACGGCCAAGGTGCCGCTCTCGCTGCAGATCCTCGCCTCGCCGAACCCCGTGATCTTCGGCGGCGCGGTGACAGTCCAGGGCACGCTCTCGGGAACGGAAAACGCCAACCGCGCGGTCGTGCTGCAGGCCAGCCAGTTCCCCTTCTCGGCCGGCTTCCAGAACATCGCCAACCCCCAGCTGACGTCGGCCACGGGCAGCTTCTCCTTCCCGGTCCTCGGCCTCACGCTGACCACGCAGTTCAGGGTGGTCACGACGACCAGCAAACCCGTCATCAGCCAGGTCGCGGTCGAGAACGTCGCCGTGCAGGTCTCGAGCCACGTGGGGCGCGTTCACAGGCGCCACTACGCGCGTATCTACGGAACCGTGACGCCCGCCGTGGATGGGATGCAGGTGGCGATCCTGCGGATAACGCACGGCCGCGGCGTGCTCGTGTCGGGCACGGTGCTGCGCCACCGCGACGCCACCAGCTCGAAGTTCAGCCGCGTGGTGCCGGTGACGCGAGGCGTCTATCGGGTGCTCGTGCGCGTGATCAACGGCGCACAGGTCTCCAACTACGGCCAGCCGCTGGTGATCGGCTGAGGGGCCCGTCAGCGGCAGAACTGAAGGCTGAACGGCCCCCAGGCGACTCCCCTCCCGGCGGCGCAGGCGCCGCCGGGAGCTGTGCCCGGGGTCTAGACGGCGACGGTTTCCACGCCCCCGACGGCCGCGGGCTCCTCCACGCGGCGCGGCAGCAGCGTTTCGCGCGCGATGACCAGGCGCTGGATCTGCGAGGTGCCCTCGTAGAGCTGCATGATCTTCGCGTCGCGGAAGAGCTTCTCGACCGGGTAGTCCTTGATGAAGCCGTAGCCGCCGTAGACCTGGACGGCTTCGGTGGCGACCTTCATCGCGGCGTCGGCGGCGAAGCGCTTGGCGTGTGAGGAGATCAGCGTGTTGCGTTCGCCGTTGTCGAGCATCACAGCCGACTTCCACGTGAGCAGCCGGGCCGCCTCGATTTCGGTCGCCATGTCGGCGATGATGAACTGGATCGCCTGGTGCATCGCGATCGGCACGCCGAACTGGACGCGTTCGCGCGAGTAGTCGGTGGCGAACTCGAAGGCAGCGCGGGCGATGCCGGTCGCCATCGCCGCGACGCCGGGACGCGTGCGGTCGAGCGTCATCATCGCGAGCTTGAAGCCCTTGTTTTCCTCGCCCAGCAGGTTCTCGGCGGGCACCTCGACGTCGTTGAAGGAGATCGTCGCGGTGTTGGAGGCCCGCTGACCGAGCTTGTCCTCCTTCTTGTCGACGACCACGCCCCAGTCGCGCTCCACGACGAACGCGGATATGCCACGGTGCCCGGCGTCCTTGTCGGTCTTCGCGTAGACGGTGTAGTAGTCGGCGTAGCCACCGTTGGTGATGAAGCACTTGGAGCCGTTGATGACGTACTTGTCACCCTTCTTGACGGCCGTCGTGCGCATTCCGGAGACGTCCGAGCCGGCGTCGGGCTCGGTCAGGCAGAAGGACGCGAGCTTCGGCGATTCGGTAAGCATGCCGAGGTACTTCTTCTTGATCTCCTCCGAGCCGCCGAGGGCGATCGGGGCTGTGGCGAGGCCGTTGCAGCCGAGCGAGGTCTGGATGCCCGAGCAGCCCCACGAGAGCTCTTCCTCGATCAGGCAGCCGTCGAGGTAGCCGGCTCCTGCACCTCCGTACTCCTCCTCGATGTGGGAGTTCATCAGGCCGACCTCCCAGGCCTTCTCGATGACGTCCTGGGGCCACGTGCCGTCCTTGTCGTACTCCCAGGCGACCGGGCGTATCTCCTTGACGGCGAAGTCATGCGCCATCTCGCGCAGGTTCTTCTGCTCGTCGGTGAGCGTGAAATCGACCATTCTCGGATCTCCTAACGGGCTTGCGCGGAATATAGATTGACTGGTCAGTCAACCTGGCCCCGCCAGGGTAGCGGAGATAGGGGCGATGAGCAACAATCCGCAGGGTGCAGAGCGCCCTCTCCAGCGTCGTGCCGGCCATTGCGGAGAACGGGATCAGCTTCGTCGTCTTCGGCACCGTCGCCTTCGCGGTGGTGATCTCGCTGCTGTTCCTCGTCACCCGCGGCAGCGACAGCATGTACGACCACATCGGGCAGGGCGGGATCTCGCGGGACGGCGACTACGGCGGCGGCCCGCTCGCGCCGAGCGCCGACTCGCCGGCGGCCCGCGCCGAGCAGGAGCGGGAGATCCGCCAGATGCTCGGCGCGCGCAGCGACCGGTTGGTGCGCCGCGGCCTGCCCGCCCTGGACATCGATGCCGAGCTGGCACGCCTGCTGGCTCCGGCGCCGGCATCGCAGGAGCACGAGAAGGCCCTCGTGGAGGAGGTGCGCCAGCTGGTCCTCGCGCGAAACGAGCGACGCGAGCGGCAGGGTCTTGAGCCGCTCGATGTGGAGGCCGAGGTGCGGCGAACGCTCGACGAGCTGGACCCGTGAACACGCCGATGCGCAGTCGGGTATAAACGCCGGGTGACGCGGTCGGGTATAAACGCCCGATGAGCAAAGCGCGTCGCTTTCAGCTGGACGAGCTGACGATTCGGCCGGGGACGTATTTCAACCCTCAGACCGAGGTCCTGATCGTCGTCGACGACTCGCCGGAGGTGGCCCACGAGATCTTCGACGCCGACGAGTTCGACGGCGTCGACTGGGTGTTGATCTCCGAGGACTCGCCACTCGACGAGCACCGCCGCGACGAGCTCGTGGCGCGCTTCGAGCTCGCCCATCAGCCCGGCAGCGAGGACCTCTCCGAGGACGACGTCGACGACGAGGACGACGAGGAGGACGATGAGCTCGATGGGGTGGACGAGCTCGAGCTCGGCGACGAGGGACACGAGGGCCACGACGCCCACGAGTGACGCCCGCCGCGCAGCGCGTTGCGGATAGCCGGTCGGCGCGCCGCAGCGCGTCGCCGTTAGCCGGCGGGGACGCCGGCGGTCAGACCGAGCCGCGGCAGGAGCGCCACGAGCTCTGACACGGGCCGCGGGTGGCTCGGAGCGACGATCGTCTGCGGTTGGTTCACGGCGCTCATCGCGAGCACGAGCGTGAGCGTGAGGAGCCGCCCCCTCACGCGGGCCGGGGCGCTTGGCGGCGCTGTGGCGACGGTGACGCTCAGCGACAGGCGGCGCGGCAGGTGGTCT
>JAOPZV010000158.1 GCA_025963935.1 Solirubrobacterales bacterium | reverse complement strand
GCCGCTCGAACGGGATGGCCTCATCGCGTTCGAGCAGAGTACCGAGGACCGCCGGCGGCAGCACGTCACATTGACCCGTGCCGGCAAAGCGAAGTTCCGCGAAGCCACACGGCTGTGGGCAACGGCGCAGAAGCGATTCGAAGACGTCTTCGGTGAACCCCAAGCGGCGAAACTGCGCGCGACGTTAATGAGCATCGCCCACGATGACCGGCTGGCGCGCCTTAAAGACTAAAAATAAGGGCATATGCCCTTGACAATGCGGGCATATGCCCTATACTGGCCTCGTCATGAGTTCCAGGCTGCTTTCTCGCTCCACCCTGCTCTCGTCGTCAGCGGCAATCGCCGCGGCGGCGTTGATCAACCGGCCCGCTCCCGCAGTGGCGCAAGTCGATCCGCACGACACCCCAGCGAAGCTCACGCCGATCAAGCTTGCCCCCGGCGTCTTTGCTCTACTAGCGCCGCAGGACCGCATCTGGTGTAACCTTTCGTGGGTCGTCTTCAAAGACTACACGTTGGTGCTTGACGGCGGCACGCACTTTGAGGCGGAGCAAGTGCTGCCGGTGATCAAGTCGACGACCGACGTACCGGTGCGACTCGTGCTCAATACGCACCATCACGGCGACCACTCCTACGGCAATGCGTTTTGGGTTGAGAATGGGGCGACCGTCATGGGGAGTGCCGCCATTCGGTCGGAATATGCTCGGCTCGAACCTAAGCGCTTGCATGAATGGCCCGCGGCAAAAGTGGTACCGCAATTCGCGGCAGAGTTGGCAGAGACGCACCTTCATCCGCCGAGCATGCTGCTCCCAACCCGCACGGCGTTTGACGACGGGGATCAGCGCGTCGAACTCCTTCACTTCGGACCGGCGCATACGACAGCCGACACGCTGGCCTGGCTACCCAAGCAGAAGATTCTCGCTACCGGCGATGTGGTCGTTAACGGGCCGCTCAATGTGGTGTGGGATGCCCACGCGCTCAACTGGATCAAGGTTCTCGATCAGGTCGAAGCCCTAGGTGCCCGGACGGTTATCCCAGGCCATGGCCCGATGGGAGACGCATCGACGATCGTCGGGCAACGCGCGTATTTCATAGCGCTGCGTGAAGGGGTTCGACAGATCATTGCGCAGGGAGGCGATGCCTCCATCGTTCGCGCGGCCGTTCCAAAAATGAGGGCGGCGCTGCTCGCGAACCCGCAGATCGCGCGTTGGACGATCACGAATGACACATTCCTACCGGACTTGTTCTCGCTCTCCGGACAGATGGGACGCTTCTACTCAGAGCTTACCGGGAAGCCTTACCTCGCTGCGGGATCGCTGGAAGAGCGCTACGCGGCGAGCCGCGCGAACATCTGCTGCGCGGCATTGATCGGTTGATGCAGGACTCGAGCATCGCGATGCGTGCGATCGAAGCGGGGTCCTTTTCGGGCTATGACGGCCTCCGAAACATTGAATTGCCCGTGCCCCGACCGGCAAAAGACAGGGTGCTGGTTCGTGTGACGGCTGCCGGCGTCACGCCGCTCGATTACACAATCCTCTCAGGTAATCACCCTCGGGCCAAAGCGCCGCTCGTGCTTGGCAACGAAGGCGCCGGGGTCATCGAGGACGCCGGCAACTCCAGCTTCGCGGTGGGAAGCCGGGTGATGTTCACTGGGCCGTACGGCGTTCGTGAGAATGGCACGTGGGAAGAATGGCTGTTGGCCAG
Source organism: Solirubrobacterales bacterium (assembly GCA_025963935.1). Classification (GTDB taxonomy): domain Bacteria; phylum Actinomycetota; class Thermoleophilia; order Solirubrobacterales; family Solirubrobacteraceae; genus Palsa-744. The sequence goes on along the minus strand of JAOPZV010000158.1, from coordinate 3,891 downwards.
ACCTGAAGATCTGGCACTCGTGCCCGACGCAATCGGCGACGTGGTTGCGGCAAGCCTTCCTGTCGCCTACCTGACAGCGCAGATCACGCTAACGCTGGTCGGATTCAAGCCGGGCATGACGGTGCTGGCTCCCGCGATCGGCGGGTCGGTCGGCAACGCGATTTATCAGGTCGCGCGTGCGCGCGGCGCGGGTATGGTGATTTCGACCGCCGGGAGCGCGGCGAAAGTCGCCCGGGCGCGCGAGCTTGGTTTCGATGACGTGATCGATCTCACCGCGGAAGGTCTCGCCGACGGCGTTCGCCGGATTACGAGCGGCGCGGGCGTCGATATCGTTATCGACAGCATCGGCGGCGCCGTGACCGGCGAGGCGTTGAGCAGCCTTGGTCTCGGCGGTGTGCTGGTCACGTTGGGCTATGCCGCCGGGCGCAAGACCACGATCGATGTGACGGACCTAATCTGGAAAGGCGCGCGGATGGCCGGCTTCTCGCTGTTCGCCCAATCAGCGGACGCCTTCGCTGCGGCGTGGAGCGAACTCATCCCGCTGATCGTGGGCGGATCGGTTAAGCCGATCGTCGAGCGGGACTACCCCCTCGTCGATGCTGGCGAAGCATTGCGCCACCTGATTGAAGATCGGCCGTTTGGCAAAGTCGTCTTGGTGGCGTGATGAACACGGCTGAGCCCGCGCGAATGAATCCAAACGTCAATCTCGTCACGGGCGCAGTCGCAGTCCTTCCGGAAACCGACCCGTCATGGCTCGACCTCGGTTGTACGGCGTTCCGCATACTGGCGGACGCACGACACGAGCGGGACGCGCTCGCTCTTGCCGACCGGCTGGCGCCATTCGTGACCGATCCCAACCAGTACGCCACCCTGCAGGCTGCCGCGGCGTGGTCGTTGTGGTCGATGGGCCGAGCCGCGGAGATGTTTCCTCGACTCGATGCGGCGTGTGCGCGCAAAGGCATCTCGAAAAGCCTACACGCGGAACTCGTTTCGCTGCGCGCCCTCGGCGGCTCTCGCGGCGAGAATTACGAAGCTGCGCTCGTCGCCGGTCGATCCGCGCTGGATGGGAGCCGAAGTAGCGGCAGCGAGGCCGCAGAGGCCACAGCGTCGCGCGCGCTGGCAGAAACGAGCATGGGGGACGGCCGGTTCGGCGATGCCCTGCAGTACCTTCGGGATATCGCCTCGCCGGCTGAGGCTGTCAAGACGATCCCTACCCAGATCTTGCTTTTGCAACTCATCGATCGGTACGACGAGAGTGCCGCACTACTCGCGCACGCCCAAGGGCTGGTCGACCGCGGGAGCGGCATTCTCCCCGCCGATGTCGCCTTCGCGCGCCTGTGGCACGACTACAGCGTCGGCAAATTCGATGACGGAGAAACCGAGGCGCTCAGGATCATTCGTGAGTGCGACGAGGTCCACGAGGACACGTATCAGGTCGAGGCGCGGCTGCTACTCGAGCGAATCGCGCAGATCCGAGGGCGGTATGCCGACGCGGAGCGCCACCTCGCGCTGACTGTCGCGGACATTGCCGGCGGCGACGAAACGCGGACCATGCTCATCGCGGTGGTGACGTCATGGCTCCACGAATCACGAGGCGACTATGCTCGCGCATTACCGTTGGTGCGCGAGGTCATGCACGCGCGACGCGGGGTTCGGCACCGGTGGCGAAATCAGCCGGGTTGGCTAGTGGTCGCGGCGCGGTGCGCCGTGCGCGGCGGCGACGCCGGCCTCGCAGCGGAGATCCAGTCGTTGGCGGCGGGCTTGGCCGAACGCAATCCGGAGGTTGCAACGATCGTCGGTATTGCGGAACAGATACGCGGCCTAGTTCGCCGCGACGTCGAGGCACTACGTCGCGCTACAACCCTGCTCGAGCGCAGTCCACGTCCGTTCTTGCTCGCCGACGCCGAGGCCGACTTTGGCCGGGCCCTGCTGGCCGATGGCTGCCGCGACGCGGGCGTTGCGGCGTTGGACCGAGCCTGGGATCGTTTTCAAGCCCTCGGCGCGGCAAGTGATGCGGAGCGTGTCCAGCGCTCCCTTCAGGGCACTGGCGTGCGCCGGGCACGGTGGTCCTCGCGGAAGCAAAAGCCGTTGACCGGATGGGATTCTTTAACCGCGATGGAGCAGCGCGTCGCGCGGCTCATCTTCGAAGGTCACACGAACCGATCGGCGGCAAATGTGCTCGCGCTGTCCTCGCACACGGTAAACAGCCATTTGCGCGCGATCTTCGGGAAGCTCGGCGTGAACTCTCGCGTCCAACTCATTCGCGTCCTCATTGGTCATGTTTCGGTGGAGCATCGCTTGCGGTCCGAAACCTCACCTATTTGAGCGATGCATCGGCTTGGTGCCCGATGTTATGACATGAACATGAAACACATTTCACGCTCTACTTTCGTCGCGACGACAGCCGCCGTGGCCGGCAGCTCGCTCGTCGCTTCGCTCGGAGGAAACTCCGCAATGGCAGCTTCTACCAAACCCAGCATCGTTTTTGCTCACGGGATCTGGGCCGACGGCTCGAGCTTCAGCAAGGTCATCCCGCTCCTTCAGGCCGCGGGCTATGAGTGCATTTCGACCCAAAATAGCCTCGACACGTTGGATGCCGACGTAGCGGCCGTGCATCGCGCCTTAGGGCGCGTGAGCGGCCCAGCAATTCTCGTCGGACACTCGTACGGCGGCCAAGTTATCAGCGCGGCGGGTACCGACGATCGCGTCGTCGGCCTCGTCTACATCGCTGCACTCGCTCCGGACGACGGCGAAACATCACAGAGCCAGGTCGAGCGGTTCCCGCTCTCCGACGTTTTCGGACACATTCAAGTCGCCGACGGTCGGCTCTGGATGCTCCCCTCGGGCGCCCAATTCTTCTGCGGAGATCTCTCCGCACAAGAACAGAAAGAGGTTTGGGCGGTGCACAACCCCCCGGATGCAAATCTGTTCAATCTCAAAATCGGTCGGACGGCCTGGAAGAACAAACCGAGCTGGTATGTCCTCACAACGAAGGATCACACAGTCCGGCCCGAGTTACAACAGTTCCTCGCAAAGCGCATGGGAGCGACCGTGACGGAGGCTGACTCCAGCCACCTGGCCATGTTGTCCAAGCCGAAGCTCGTGGCCGACGTGATAATCAAGGCCGCCAATTCCGTCCACTAATCGCGTTCATCGACGAATTGCGAAATCCGGCCAGGCCCGTGGCCTGGCCGGTCGGAAATGAGTGCGTGACCGGGGCTGTGATCGCAATGCGCTCACGATTCCCGTCCCAGAACAAAAGCTCCGGTCGTGCCTGACCATCGTTTGTGATTCGGCTCGTGTTCTGGTCGCTGTTGCTGTCGAAAACCGACGTCGCCGTGTGCTTCACCTCGACGTCGGCGGGGCGGCCGAGACCTCACCGCCGACTTCTGCTCGATAGTCCTTGCATGCGATGATTCCAGTTTCGTGACGGGCATTGAGTTATTCGTCGACGGTGGCAGGGCGCAGATTTGAAGGCCTAGCGAATCAAACGAGTGACGCATTGCGCTGCTCGATGGCGTGAATAACTGAGTCCCTAGAACACGGACATTTGCGTCCAACCCGTCAGGGTGACAGGGCGGCTCAGGGTGACGGTGGGGACAAAATTGCCGCGAAGGTTTTGGGGTCGACGTTGCCTCCGCTGAGGGTTATGCCCACTCGGGCGCCGCGGACGTCGACTTTTTCGAAGAGGAGGGCGGCGAGGGCGCTTGCGCCGCTCGGTTCGAGGACGAGCTTGAGGCGTTCGAACGCGAAGCGCATCGTTTCGCGAATCTCGTCGTCGGTGACGGTGACGATGCCGGCGGCGAGGCCGCGCACGATCGGCCAGGTCAATTCGCCCGGCGCCTGCGTCTGCTGGCCGTCGGCGATCGTTTTCGGCACGGGGATCGAGAC
>JAOPZV010000153.1 GCA_025963935.1 Solirubrobacterales bacterium | reverse complement strand
ATGAACGCCCAGGACGCGATCGTGAGAATCACCTCGACCGCGATCTGCGGCTCGGATCTCCACCTCTACAACGGCTACGTGCCGACGATGAAGAAGGGGGACATTCTCGGTCACGAGTTCATGGGTGAGGTCGTCGAGACGGGACCGTCTGTGGAGCGCCTCAGCATCGGCGACCGCGTCGTGGTGCCGTTCCCGATCGCGTGCGGCAGATGCTGGGCATGCCGCCACGAGCTCTACTCGGTATGTGAGAACTCCAACCCGAACGCGGGTCTGGCCGAGAAGATGTTCGGACAGTCACCCTCGGGCATCTTCGGCTACTCGCACATGCTCGGCGGCTATGCGGGCGGCCAGGCCGAATACGCACGCGTGCCTTTTGCCGACGTGGGGCCGATCAAGATCGACCACGACATACCTGACGAGAAGGTGCTGTTCCTGTCGGACATCCTGCCGACCGGCTACATGGGTGCCGAGCTGTGCGACATTCGAGGCGGCGACGTCGTCGCCGTCTGGGGAGCAGGGCCAGTCGGTCAGTTCGCTATCGCCAGCGCAAAGCTATTGGGAGCCGAGCGGGTGATAGCGATCGACCGCTTTCCACACCGCCTGAGGATGGCCGGCGAGGGCGCTGGCGCGACCGAGGTCATCAACTACGAAGATCAGCCCGATGTGGTGGAGACTCTGAGGGAGATGACCGGTGGCCGCGGCCCCGATGCGTGCATCGACGCCGTCGGCATGGACGCTCACCACGGGCACGCTCCGATCCACGCCTACGACAGGCTCAAGCAGGCCGCCCGCCTTGAGACCGACCGTCCGCACGCTCTGAGGGAGGCGATCATGTCATGCCGCAATGCGGGCACGGTGTCTGTCATCGGCGCGTACGGCGGCTTCATCGACAAGTTCCCCGCCGGTGCGTTCATGAACAGGTCACTCACGCTCAAGACGGGCCAATGCCATGTGCAGCGCTACATGCGCCCGCTGCTCGAGCGCATCCTCGATGGACAGATAGACCCGAGCTTCGTCATCACGCACGAGATGGAGCTTGGCGAAGCGCCGAGAGGCTACGACATGTTCAAGAACAAGCAGGACGAGTGCGTGAAGGTCGTCCTCAAGCCGTAGCCTCTCGCACGGCGTAGCTTCACCACACACACTTCTCGCGGACAGGCCGGGTACTTCCTCAGAAAGTTGGGTTGACGCCGGCCATGTCCGCCGGTTAGGTTTGCGTGACAGCGCTCGCAGGCCTGGGGGAACGGTTGCGGCAAGCGCGGGCGGACATCCATATAGCGAGAGGGAGAAGGATGGGAAACCGGAACCGAATCGTCGGTTTGGTAGTGCTGTGCCTTGCCGTGCTGGTGCCCGCAGCTGTTGCGGCCGCGCAGCCGTCGTATGTCGCGCTGGGGGATTCGTACTCCTCGGGAGTGGGGACGCGCGTGTTCTACAACGAAGAATGCTCGCGCAGCCCGCAAGCATTTGGCCCGAAGGTCGCCGCAGCCCGCGGCTACGCGCTGAGCTTTCAGGCGTGCAGCGGCGCCAAGACCACCGACGTGAACAGTAAACAGCTAGGCACGTTGAGCAGTGGCACGAGCCTCGTGACGATCACGATCGGGGGCAACGACGCGGGCTTCAGCAACGTGATCCTCAACTGCGCGCTCTACTACTTCACCTGCGGGGGAGCGATCAATGAAGCAAACAGCTTCATCCAGACCAAATTGCCCGCGCTGCTCGACACGACCTACAACAACATCCGTTCAAAAGCCACCACGGCCCATGTGGTCGTGCTGGGTTATCCGCACCTGTTCACCTCGGATGGGAGAACGTGCAACGCGAACTTCCTGACGTCCTCCAACGAGAAGAAACTGAACGAAACAGCTGACAAACTCGACGCGGTGATCAAAGGCCGGGTCGAAGCCCACAAATTCACCTTCGTCGACCCCAGGAACGCGTTCCTGGTACATGAGGTCTGTTCGTCGTCGGAGTGGCTAAACGGTCAGTCGAACCCGCTGTCCGAAAGCTACCACCCCAACGTATCCGGCCAGGCCGAGTTCACCACCGAAGTCGAGCAGGTCCTGCCGTAGCAAGCCCGGCCAGGCTCACCCGCCCGCGAGCATCAGCGTGGGCGGGTGAGTCGCGCCTGCTCTCAGCTCAGTCTCAGTCGCGCTGTGCCGCCTGCGAGGCACGGTCCGCGGCGGTCGTCGGGCGGCGGTAGGGCGAGGTCGCGGTGTAGCGGCGCGAGATGCGCGCCTTACGTGGAAGCCCGCGCAGGCCCTCGAGCGAGCGTCCCGCACCCTCCGCGACGCACGTCAGTGGGGAGTCGACCAGGCGCGCCGGCATGCCCGTCTGCTCGGTGAGCCGTTCCGGGAAGCCGGCCAGCAGCGAGCTCCCGCCGGCCAGCAGGATCCCGGTGTCGGCTACGTCACCGGCCAGCTCCGGTGGGGTCTGCTCGAGCGCTCCGCGGACGGCGTCGACGATCGCCTGGACCGCCTCGTGAAGCGCCTCCCTGACCTCGTCGCTGCTCACGCTCAGGGCGCGGGGAAGTCCTGACACGGCATCGCGGCCACGCACCTCTCCCTCGAGGGGAGCCTGGGGGGCCGCCGAGCCGATCTCGACCTTCAGCGCCTCGGCCGTCGGCTGGCCGACGATCAACCCGCGGCTCCTGCGGAGCCACGAGATCAAGGCGTCGTCGAAGTCATAGCCGGCGATCCGCAGAGAGCGCTGGACGACCATCGCACCCATCGAGATGATCGCCACCTCGCTCGTCCCACCGCCGATGTCGACGACCATGCGGCCGGTCGGCGCCGAGATGTCCAGGCCTGCCCCCACGGCGGCGGCGATCGGCTCGTCGATCAGGTGCACCTCGAGCGCGCCGGCCGACAGACAGGCCTCCTGCACCGCGCTCAGCTCGACCTCCGTGAGCCCGGAGGGCACGCACATCACCACGCGCGGGTGCGTCAGCCGACCACGATGCACGCGTCCGATGAACTGCCGCAGCATTTCCTCGGTCACCTCGAGGTCGGCGATCACGCCGTGACGCAACGGACGGCTGGCGGTGATCGTCGCCGGGGTTCGGCCGATCATCCGCTTCGCCTCGTCGCCGACCGCCAGCACACGGCCCGTGCCGGTGTGCTGGGCGACAACAGATGGCTCGGAGACGGCGATCCCGCGGCCCCGGACGTAGACCAGCGTGTTGGCGGTGCCGAGGTCGATCGCGAGATCGCTCCCGCCGCCGAGGCGCATGTGCCGAGAAAGGGCCATCACGGCAAACGCTAACGACTCCCTGGGCGTTCCCGTGGCGACTCCGTGGTATTCCTCTCCGACGGTCGGCCGCGCTGATGATCGCGCTTGCCTGGCGGTACGTCGTAGGATTGTCGCGTGGAGGGTTCAACGCTGGCAGTCAGTGAGGCGTTCGGTGACCTCGAGCGCCACCGCCGGGAGCTGACGGCGTATTGCTACCGGATGCTCGGCTCGCCGTTCGAGGCCGAGGACGCGGTGCAGGACACTCTGCTGCGCGCGTGGCGCGCGATCGACCGTTTCGAGGGTCGCGCTTCGCTGCGCTCGTGGCTCTACCGGATCGCCACCAACGTCTGCCTGGACATGTTGAATGGCAGAGAGCGGCGTGCCCGCCCGATGGATCTCGGCGAGGCGCGCTCGCCACATGGGCCGATCGGCGAGATCCTCCCGGAGGTCACGTGGATCGAGCCGGTGCCCGATGGGCGCGTTCTCGACGACGGCGACCCGGCCGAGGTGGCCGAGTCCCGCGAGACGATCCGCCTCGCGTTCGTGGCAGCGCTGCAGCATCTTCCCCCGCGCCAGCGCGCCGTGCTGATCCTGTGCGAGGTTCTGCACTGGCGAGCCGCGGAGGTGGCGGAGCTGCTCGAGACGAGCGTCGCCGCCGTCAACAGCGCGTTGCAGCGGGCCAGGGCGACGCTGGATGCCGCCGAGCAGGCCGCGCCCCGCGGGGAGCTTGGCCCCCACGATCGCGAGCTGCTGGCACGCTATGTGGACGCGTTCCAGCGTTACGACATGGAGGCTCTGACCGCGCTGATCCACGAGGACGCGACCCAGTCGATGCCTCCGTACGAGCTGTGGCTCCGCGGCCGCGAGGACATACTCGGCTGGTGGGTGGGTCCGGGCGCCGCCTGCCGCGGCTCGCGGGTGATCCCGACTCTCAGCGCCAACGGCTCGCCGGCGTTCGGCCAGTACAAGCCGAGCGAGTCCGGTTCCGGGTATGACCCATGGGCGCTGCAGGTGCTCGAGGTCGCCGACGGGCGGATCGTCGAGTTCACGTTCTTTCTCAGCACCGGTGGAGTCTTTCCCCTCTTCGGCCTGCCCCCGCGGCTCGCCGGGTAGCGTCAGCCCCGCAGCACGCCGGCGAGCCCCATGAACGCCACCAGCTCGCGCAACTCCGCCGAGGCGCCGCGCAGCTCCGCACAGCACCCGCGCCGCCGAGCCGCCAAAGCCAGCCGTGCGAGCGCGTCGACGGCCACAGCGTCGGCTGCGACGCCGGAGACATCGCAGCGGAGCACCTCGACGCCGCCCTGCGCGAGCAGCTCGCAGGTTCGCTCGTAAAGCCGCGGCAGGTCGCTGCGAGAGAGCGGGCCGCGGATCGTGAGCGTGGCCGCGCGCGGCGGCCGGCAGGCCGTGGGCCGAGCGTCGCTCGTCGGTCTCCTCTCCGTCATCGTGCCTCTGGATCTAAGACCGCGGCGCCTCCCGGAACTCATCGACGCCTGCGATCGGAGGCGGCCTCACGCACCGCACTGCACCGCACGGCACCTCATCGCGCCGGGGCGCGGCCGCGTCAGTCCGGCAGGCGCCGGCGCTGCGGGTGGACCGTCTCTCCCCGCGCGAGCATTACGACGAAGCGCTCGATGCGCCTGGCCCGCGTGTCGCTGCGCTTGGCGCCGTCGATGCGGTAAAGCACCGCGTATCGGTTCTGGCTGGTGAGGATCTCGAACATCGCCTGCGCCCGCGGCTCGGCGGCCAGGGCGGCGGCGAGGTCGGCCGGGACCTCGATCGTCGCCGGGCCCCGGTAGGCCGACTCCCATCTGCCGTCGACCTTCGCCTGCTCGACCGCCGCGAGGCCGGCCACGTGCATGCGGCTCTCGGTGATCAGGCGCTCGACTATTCCCACGTTGCGCTTGGACCACGAGCTGCGCGGCCGTCGCGGGGTGAAGCGCTGGCGGAAGGTGCGCTCGTCGCGGCGAGCGACCTGGCCGTCGATCCAACCGTGGCACAGGGCCTCCTCGAGCGCCTCGTCGTAACTCAGGCTGGTCGGGTCGCTCGAGCCCTTCTTGGCAAGCACCAGCCATACGCCGTGGCTCTCGTGGTGGCGGCCGAGCCACCTGCGCCAAGCCCGCCAGTCGGCGACGATCAGCTCTGGAAGCTCGTCGGCCACGCGCGGAAGTGTGGCAGCCCTCCGGGTGGTCTACCATCGTCGAGGTCGAGATCGGAGCAGCCATGCCGCCTATTTCACGCGGGTTTCGGGGGCGCCCCCGCCGCGATGTCGACCCGGCCCGAATCCCTCCCGGGCAGTACGTCGTGGACGACTTCCCCGTGCTCTCCGCCGGCCCGACGCCGCGCACCGCGCTCGAGGAGTGGAGCTTCACGATCGACGGCGCGGTCGGCGCCCCGGTCTCCTGGCCGTGGGAGGAGTTCCGCGCGCTGGCGCCCGAGACCTTCACTGTGGACATCCACTGCGTGACGAAGTGGTCCAAGCTGGGCACCACCTGGACCGGGGTATCGCTCGACACGCTGCTCGCGGACGTCGACACCGACGCCGAGTACGTGACCGCCTGGTCGGACGGCGGTTACACGACGAACCTGCCGATCAGGGACGTGACCGCCGGTCGCGCGTGGGTCGTGTACGCCTTCGACGGCGAGCCGCTCGAGCCGGAGCACGGCGGGCCGGCACGCCTGCTCGTCCCTCACCTGTACTTCTGGAAGAGCGCCAAGTGGGTCCGAGGGCTGACGCTCACCGCCGAGGATCAGCCGGGCTTCTGGGAGGCGGCCGGCTATCACAACCGTGGCGACCCGTGGAGAGAGCAGCGCTACTGGAGCGACTGACCGACGGCCGGACGCCAATCGTCTGGCACACGGCGACCGTCAGCGCCGTCGTGGAGGAGACCCCGAGCGCGAGGACGATCACGCTCGACGTGCCCGACTGGCCGTCCCACATCGCCGGCCAGCACGTCGACCTGCGGCTGACGGCCGAGGACGGCTATCAGGCACAGCGCTCCTACTCGATCGCCTCGGCCCCCGAGGAGGCGCAGCTCGCGCTCACCGTCGAGCGGTTCGACGACGGCGAGGTCTCGCCCTATCTGACGAACGAGCTTCGTGCCGGCGATCAGCTGGAGGTCCGCGGTCCCGTCGGCGGCCACTTCACCTGGCGCGTGCAGGACGGCGGTCCGCTGCTGCTGATCGCCGGCGGATCCGGGCTCGTGCCGCTGATGGCCATGCTCCGCCACCGCGCTGCGCACAAGGCCAGCATCGACACGCGACTCCTGCTGTCGAGCCGGACGTGGGAGGACGTCCTCTATCGCGATGAGCTCTCACGGCGCTCCACGGAACCCGGCCTGACAGTGCGCATCACGCTGACGCGCGCTCAACCTCCGCGGTGGGACGGCTTCGACCGGCGCCTCGATGTGGACATGCTCGGCTCGGTGGGCCCGAGCAGCGAGCAGCATCCGCATGTGTTCCTCTGCGGGCCGACGGCGTTCGTCGAGCACGCGGCCGACCTGCTCGTCGAGCTCGGCCACAGGCCGGCTGCGATCCATGCCGAGCGCTTCGGACCGACATGAGGCTGAGATGAGCGAGAAGCTGCTGTGGCTCGACGGCAACGCGCTCGCGGGGCTCCTGTATGAGAGCTTCGGCGCCGAGATGACGGCCGCGGTGCGCCGCTGCCAGTCGTGTGGGACGCAGAGCGAACTTGGAGCCCACCGCGCCTACTGGGGCGCCGGCGCGGTACTCCGCTGCCCGGTGTGTGGAGATATCGGCCTGCGGATCGGGATTCTCCCCGGCCGGAATGTGATCCACCTGGCCGGCGAGTGGACCTTCGAGAGTCAGCGCCCCTGAGCCGTTTTTCGCGCGCCTGTTGCCCGTGCGAGAAGTCGTCCTATCTACAAGGCGATCGGCAGGCAATCAAAAGCGAATGTCGCGCAACTCGATGGCGGCTCGAGCGAGCACTGGCGTACCCGGGTCCTCGCGGTGGCCGTTGTACCGTGCGCACTGGCGGCGCTGGCGGGCTGTGGATCGAGCGGCGGCCACACAACGTCGACGGTCGTCGTCACGAATACCGGCGCCGGCGCACCCGCCGGGCTTCAACTCCAGCAGCAGTTCCGGGAAGTCGTCAAGAAGGTCTCGCCGGAGGTGGTGCAGATCCAAACGAACTCCGGCCTCGGCTCCGGTGTCGTGTTCGACGGCAAGGGTGACATCGTCACCAACGCCCATGTCGTCACCGGGGCGCAAACCCTGTCGATAACGCTTTCCAATGGCGCCCAGCATCCGGCGGCGATCGTCGGGATCTACCCACAGAACGACATAGCGGTCGTCCGCGTCAGCGGCACCAAGCCCCGCCCGGCGGCATTCGCCGACTCATCGAGGACACAGGTGGGGGACATCGTGATGGCGATTGGCAACCCCTTGGGCCTGCGCTCGAGCGTGACCCAGGGAATCGTGTCCTCCGCCGGGCGGACGGTCTCGGAGGGAAACGGCGTCGTGCTGCCGTCCGCAATCCAGACGAGCGCTGAGATCAACCCGGGCAACTCCGGAGGTGCGCTGGTCAACATCGAAGGAGCCGTCATCGGCATCCCCACGCTCGCCGCCATCGACCCGCAGCTCGGCGAAGCGCAGGCGCCGGGAATCGGCTTCGCGATACCGAGCAACACCGCCAAGAACTTCGCGACCAAGCTGATCGCCACGGGCACCGTGGCACGGACAGGGCGCGCCTACCTGGGTGTCGTCATCACGACGATCCTCCTCGGTGGAGTCCTCGTCGAGAGCGTTCAGCCAGGCGGTCCCGCCGCGAAGGCGGGCATCAAGCCGGGCTACGTGATCGTCTCGGTGGCCGGCAAGCAGACCCCGAGCACCGACGTTCTCTCATCCGTCCTTGCGACGCTCCGCCCGGGGCAGACGGTCCCCGTTCAGGTCCTCAGCCCCGGCGGACAGACCTCGACTGTCCAGGTCACACTCGGCAGTCAGCCCGGCCGCTGAGCTGAGCCCAGCCACGCTTGACGCGCTGTGCGTGAAGACGCCGCAGGCGGGCGCGCTGGCGGCCCTCGCGCCTAGTGACGCAAGGCGCGAGCGCGCAGGCTCAGCACCAGAGCTAAGACGAACGCGGGAAGCGCCGCCAGCGCGGAGACGGTGAGCGCCAACACGGCGAACAGCACGAAGCACGCCGCCGAAGCAAGTTCAACCCGGCTGTGCATGAAGGGCATGCGTTGCCATCGGCGTGGTGGCCCCGTCACTGAAGTGCGGGAGGCGCTCGCAGACGCTTCGCGCGCTGCTGCGGTCAACGGGCCAACGGTGAGGGCGGGGGACTGTTGTGTGCCAAGGTCGCTGCACTCGTCAGGCCCGCGCCCGAAACGTGCAGTCCATCCGCTTGACGCCATGGATGAAAGCGCTGCGCAGCAGCTCTGGCTCGCCCGCCTCGATGTCGGGCGTGACGCGCAGCAGCTCGCCGAAGATCGAGCGCAGCTGCGTTCGCGCCAGCGATGCGCCGAGGCAGTAGTGGGGTCCGCCGCCACCGAAGCCCAGATGCCGGTTCGGATCGCGCGCGACGTCGAAGCGCCACGGGTCCTCGAAGGCGCGGTCATCGCGGTTGCCCGAGTGATAGAAGAGCACGACCTTCTCTCCCGCCGGCAGGCGCTCGCCGTGGAGCTCGACCTCCCGGGTCGTGGTGCGCCTGAAGGTCATCACCGGGGAAGCCCAGCGGATGAACTCCTCGACGGCCGCAGGCATGCGCTCGTCGAGGTCTTCCATCAGCAGCGCACGCTGGTCCGGGTGGACGCTCAGTGCGCGCAGCGCATGTGAGGTGGTGTGACGTGTGGTGTCGTTGCCTGCGACCGAGAGCAGCACGAAGAAAGCCGCGATCTCCGCGTGAGTGAGGCGCTCACCGTCGATCTCCGCCTGGACGAGCGCCGTCATCAGATCGTCGCCCGGGTTCCCTTCGCGGTGGGCGGCCAGCTCGGTGGCGAAACTCGTCAGCGTCCACAGCGCCTCGCCTAGCACCTCGATGGGCGGCCGATCGCCGAACGCCTCCGGGTCTGACGTCGTGACGAGCAGATCCGCCGCAGCGACGACGCGCTCCCGGTCGGCCACCGGCACGCCGATCATGTCCGAGATCGTCACGAGCGGCAGTCGCTTGGCGATCAGCTCGACGAAGTCGCCGCCGCCGGTCGGCGCCGCCTCGGCGACGATCGCTCGCGCGTTCAGGCGGATGCCATCCTCGATGCGCGCCACCTGCCGCGGCGTGAACGCCGAAGAGACGAGGCCGCGCAGCTTGGTGTGCCGCGGCGCATCCATCGCCAGGAAGGACAGCGATGCCTCCAGGAACTCGGGCGGCGCGTCGGCGAACTGCGTGCCCTGGCCGGAGCAGAAGGTCTCGGGGTCGCGCGAGATGCGCCGAACGTCCTCGTAGCGCACGATCGCCCAATAGCTCAAGCGCTCCTGGTCGGCCAGCCCCATCAGATCCTCGGGCGGCTGGTGGCGCGAGATCGGCGACTCGCGGCGAAGCTCGGCGAAGTAGCGGTCGCGCTCCTCGGCCGGCCTGCCCCAGAAGTCCAGGGAGCCCAGGTCAACCTCAGGCGTGTCAGCGCGCCGCGAAACCGCCACGCCACCGACTTTACTCCCATGCGCCCTGGACGCCGCGCCTCGTCTGTTACCTAGGTTCTCGCGAGCGAAGCCGGGGAGGCCACGTCGCCTCGGGCGATCTCCTCCTCGCGCCAGCTCAGGTAGCCCGGGCCGGTGTTGAGAAGCCACGAAGGCATCAGCGGCGTCATCGCTCGCATGGCATTTCCGAGCACGCGCAACTCGAGGTCGTTGCGGCGTGTCCAGCTGACGTCGAAGCGTCGCCTGAGCAGGGGGCTAAGCAGCCCGACGCTCGCCAGAGTGACCGTGTGGCCGAGAGGCGCCCGCGCCACCGTCCAGCCGAGGCGCAGCAGCGCGCGCGGAGGCAGCGCCGGGGTGGTGGGCCGCGCGAGCATCTCCAGCACTTCGTCAACCGCCTCAGTGTGCTGCAGGCGATCCTCGACCATCTCATCGAAATAACCGCGGAAGGCCTGCCAGCCGGCCGGCAGATCCCCCTCGCGCACGCCCAGCAGACGGCCGAGCGAGCGCCACTCCGACCACAGCAGCTCGCATTGCTCGTCGGTGAATGGGCGGCCGAAGCGCTCGTGCGCAAGGACGATCCCCTGGGCCAGCGTCGCGTGAACCCATGCGTAGGCCTGCGGCTCGAGCGCGTGATAGTGGCGGCCATGCGGCCCTGGGCCATGGATCTGCCTGTGGAAGGAGCGGATCCGTGCACCCATCTCGGCCGCCCGCTGCGGGTCGGCGTAGACCATCGTGCAGGCGTAGTCGAGGGTCCGCAGAAGGCGCCCCCAGGGATCCTCTCGGAACTGCGAGTGCTCGCTCACGCCGGCGCCGACCGTCGGGTGGGAGACCTGCAGCAGGAGCGCATACCCCGCAGCAAGCAGCACCCGCACATCGGCGGCGCGGCGGTAGGTGACCGACTCCGGATGCGGCGCCAGCGAGCCCCATTCCTCGGCCCCGGGCAGCATGGGAGCGGTCATCTCAATCGATCCGTGATCTGCTCACAGGCGAGACGCTATCCAAGGAGCCACGAGGAGCGACCGCTTGCCGCGCCCGCCCGCTCTCTCGCCGGGGCGCGTGTTTGTGTCGCCTGCAACATATGTTTCGCCCCTTACGCGGCGGGCGGCCGGCTGCGAGGGTAGACGGGAAGGTCCGCACGATCGCGCCGGGGGAAGCCGCTGAAGCGCTCGTGCTCCGCGCCGACCGTTGGTCAACCAACATGTCGCAGATTCGCCTTACCCACAACGCCGTGGCCACATTTCATCGCAGGCTACGGCCCGCCGATTCGATGAGCGGCGCCTACCGCGCGCTACGCCACGCGTGCGAGGCCGCCCGCTACACCGAGGACGCCCCCAGCTGGCTGGGGAGGGCACGCGCCGACAACGACGGCTACCTCCTGCTGGATGGCGAGACGGCGGCGCTGCCGCTGCGCCATGGACGGGCTGTCGCTTGTCTGGTCAACCCGAACCTCGTAGAACGCGCGCCGGCTCACACGCTGTAGCCACTTGCCCCTCGGCCGTCAGGCGAACGCCCGCGTCAGCCAACCTCCGGCGAGACGCCCGCAGGCCGCCCGCGCACGAACTCGCGGATCGCCGCTGCGAAGGCCCGCGGCTGGTCGCGCATGATCAGCGTGTAGCTGTCGGAGATCTCCACAAGGCGCGCGTCGGGGAGCAGCGCGGCCAGGCGCCGGCCGTGCTCGGGGCGCTGCACGCGATCCTCGGGCGTCCATACGACCAGCGCCGGACGCGTGAAGCCGCGTAGCCGCTCGCACACCTGCATCATCTGTTCCCGTCGCGCGCTCGTCACGTACTTGCGCAGATCGCGTCGCACGTCTCGCTGGCTCAGCGCCGGCGCCAGCCAGCGATCCACCAGCTCGTCGGGCAGCGGGCGCTTCGCCATCCAGCCGAAGGCGATCGGCAGGCGGCGAAGGGCGCGGACCCGCAGCGCCTGCATCGCCAGGAAGATCCCTCCCGGGACGAGCCCCGTCAGCCGCATGTTCTTGCCGGGCAGTCCCGGCGGATAGTTCTCGAAGGCCTCGCACGAGGAGATCACGAGCCGGGCCACGCGCGGCGGGTTCTCGCCCGCGAGGGCGAGCCCGGCGGCGTGGTCGTTCTGAACGAGCGTTACCTCGCGCAGGTCGAGGCGGTCGAGCAGCTCGGCGACCATCCGCGCGAAGCCGGCCAGCGACAGGTCGGCGTCCGGTCGCATCGGCCGGCGGTGGGCGCCCAACGGCAGCGTGGGGACGACGCAGCGATGATCGCGCCGCAGGTCATCGAGCACCGGGTCCCATACCGAGCCGTCCATCATCAGGCCGCCCAGCAGGACGATCACCGGCCCGTCTCCCCCGGTGTCCTCGTAGTCGATGGGCCCTGCGGTGAGCTCGAGCTGGGGCACAGTCCTCCACTCACTAGATAGATCGCTCTAGTGAGCGTAACCTATCATCCGCGAGATGGCTGCGACGAGAGATCGGATCGTGGAGCGAAGCGCCGAGCTGTTTCGCCGGCAGGGCTTCGCGGGAACCGGCGTCAAGCAGATCGTCGCCGAGGCGAGCGCGCCGTTCGGCTCGCTCTACCACTTCTTCCCGGGCGGCAAGGAGCAGCTGGGAGCGGAGGTCATCCGCTGGTCGGGAGCGCTCTACGGCCAGCTGATCGACGCTTTCTTTCTCCCCGGCAAGGATGTCGTTGCCGCGACCAGTCAGTTCTTCCTCGCCGCCGGCGAGACGCTGCGCGAGACCGACTATGCGGACGCCTGCCCGATCGCGACCGTTGCACTCGAGGTCTCGAGCACGAGCGAACCGATGCGCGAGGCGTGCTCGGATGTCTTCAACAGCTGGGTCGACGGCGCCACTGACCGTCTCGTCGAGTCCGGGCTTCCACGGCGGCGCTCGCGGGCGCTCGCCATCTCCATGCTCGCGTCGCTGGAGGGTGCATTCGTGCTGTCACGCGCGATGCGCAGCACGGAGCCACTGGAGATCGCCGGTGCGGCGTGCACGGCCGCGGTGCGCGATGCGGTGGCCGCTCAGCGGTCAGCGCGCCGAGCTCGCCGAAAGCGCGAGGGATGAAGCGGCGATGACGCTCGCAAACGAGCACCTGCCCGACCTGTAGCGCCGGTCGGGCGCGAGTCGGCCGGGTTGACCGCGCGCAGTGTTCATACCCTCAGCGCCCGCTTCATGAGGGACGCGAAGATCAGCGCGCGGACTCCCCAGAAGATCAGGTTGATCCCGACGAGCAGCCCGATCGCCCACCCCGCAGAGCTGGGCAGTTCGGCGACGATCAGCACGCCGAGGATCGCGGAGAGGATGCCGGTGAATGCGAAGACCGCCATCCCCGGCTCACCACGCGAGCGCAGGGCGCTGCTCAACTCGATCACGCCGAGGCCGAAGAACCACACGGCCAGCGCGAACGTCAGCGTCACCGTTCCCGAGAGCGGGAAGATGACGATGTACAGCCCGACGATCAGCGTCAACAGGCCGTTGACCCCCAGCGTGACGCGTCCGGTCGAGACTCGCGAGAACGCGTGCACGACCATCAGGCCGCCTACGAAAACGAGAACCCAACCGATGAACACAGACGTCGCCACCGACGCCGCAGCCGGCACGGCGAGCGCCACGATGCCGGAGACGATCGACAGAACGCCCGTCGCGATCAGCCAGCGGCGGGCCGAGCGCAGCTCCTGCGGCGCCATTGTCAGAAAGCTCCTCCAGAAATCCTCGGCCGGGCGCTCGCCCAGCCCTGTGGCGGGTTCGCTCCAGTTGGAAGCCATTACTGCTCCTCTCGGTCGCGGGTAGCGTCACGAGGTGGCGATAGGCCGCCGGGCAACCGATGGCAAGGGCCCTCGGCCCCGTCAGCCCGCCATACCGGCCGGCTCGGCAGCGTGCGCGTCGCGCTCGACGTGCCAGCGCACGGCCAGCTCGCCGTCCACGACCGCCAGCTCGATCGTCGACCCCTCCTGCACTTCGCCGGACAGCAGGGCCCGCGCGATCCGGGTCTCGACCTCGTGCTGGATGAAGCGGCGCAGCGGGCGCGCGCCGTAGACAGGGTCGTAGCCCTCCCGTGCGATCAGCGCGCGCGCCTCATCGGTCAGCTCGAGCGTCATCCGCCGATCCGCCAGGCGGCGCCGCAGATCGTCGATCTGCAGGTCGACGATGTGCTCGATCTCCTCGAGTGCGAGCGGCTTGAACAGCACGATGTCGTCGACCCGGTTGAGGAACTCCGGACGGAAGTACGTTCTCAGTTCGTCCAGTACGCGGGCGCGGACCTCCTCGGGGATGTCACCCGACGAGCTCAACGCCTCGAGCAGGTGCAACGAGCCGATGTTCGAGGTCATGATGACGACCGTGTTGCGGAAGTTGACGGTCCGGCCCTGGGCGTCCGTCAATCGGCCGTCATCGAGGATCTGCAGCAGCGTGTTGAACACGTCGGCGTGCGCCTTCTCGATCTCGTCGAAGAGCACCACCGAATACGGCTTGCGCCGCACCGCCTCTGTCAGCTGCCCGCCCTCGTCGTAGCCGACGTAGCCGGGTGGCGCGCCGACCAGGCGGCTGACGGTGTGGCGCTCCTGATACTCCGACATGTCGAGGCGCACCATGTTCTCGTCGGAGTCGAACAACGCCTCGGCGAGAGCTCGCGAGAGCTCCGTCTTGCCGACCCCCGTCGGGCCGAGGAAGATGAACGAGCCGATCGGACGGCGCGGGTCCTTTATCCCCGCGCGGGCACGGATCACCGCGTCGGCGACGAGCCTCACCGCCTCGTGCTGGCCGACAATGCGTTCGTGGAGCACCTCGTCGAGGCGCAGCAGCTTTTCCCGTTCTCCCTCCAGCAGACGGGCGACCGGGATGCCGGTCCAGCGGGCGACGATCGCGGCGATCTCGTCGTCCGTGACCTCCTCTCGCAGTAGCCGCGTTCCCCCCTGCTTCTCACCCAGACGTTCCTCCTCCGCCTTCAGGCGACGTTCGAGCTCCGGCAGGCGCCCGTGGCGAAGCTCGGCGGCACGGTTCAGGTCGTAGCCGCGCTCCGCCTGCTCGACTTCCCGGCGGACCTGCTCCAACTCCTCGCGCAGCGCCTGCAGCTTGTGGATCGCCTGTCGCTCGGACTCCCACTGGGCGGTCATCGCGTCGGCCTGGGCCCGCAGGTCCGCGAGTTCGCGGCGCAACGCCTCCAGGCGTTCCTCGCTCGGCCGGTCGGTCTCTTTCTGGAGCGCCGCCTCCTCTATTTCGAGCTGCATCACGCGGCGCGTGATCTCGTCGAGCTCCTGCGGCATCGAGTCGATCTCGGTGCGTATCACCGCGCATGCCTCATCGACGAGGTCGATCGCCTTGTCCGGCAGGAAACGGTCGGTGATGTAGCGGTGGGCCAGCGTCGCGGCCGCCACCAGCGCCGCGTCCTGGATGCGCACGCCGTGGTGAACCTCGAAGCGCTCGCGCAGGCCCCGCAGGATCGAGATCGTGTCCTCTACGGAGGGCTCGTCGACCAGCACGGGCTGGAAGCGGCGCTCGAGGGCGGCGTCCTTCTCGATGTGTTTCCTGTACTCGGCGAGCGTCGTCGCGCCGATGCAGTGCAGCTCGCCGCGCGCGAGCATCGGCTTGAGCATGTTGCCGGCGTCCATCGCGCCTTCGGCGGCGCCCGCTCCGACGACCGTGTGGAGCTCGTCGATGAACATCAGGATCCGTCCCTCGGCCGCCTTCACCTCCTGCAGAACCGCCTTCAGCCGCTCCTCGAACTCTCCCCGGTACTTCGCTCCAGCCAGGAGCGAGCCCATGTCCAGGGCGAAGATCGTCCTGTCCTTGAGTCCCTCGGGCACGTCGCCGCGCACGATTCGCTGCGCGAGGCCCTCGACGATCGCGGTCTTGCCGACACCCGGGTCTCCGACGAGCACCGGGTTGTTCTTCGTCTTGCGCGAGAGGATCTGGACGACGCGGCGGATCTCAGAGTCACGGCCGATCACCGGATCCAGGCGGTCGCTGCGCGCCTCCTGCACCAGATCGCGCCCATACTTCTCGAGCGCCTCGTACGCCGTCTCGGGCGTCGAGCTGGTGACGCGCTGGCTGCCGCGGACCTCGGTCAGCATCTCGAGGAACCGCTCGCGCGTGATCCCCTGCTCGTCGAGCAGGCGCCCCGCCGCTGTCTGCGAGCCCGACTCGATCATCGCCAGCAGGACGTGCTCGACGGAGACGTACTCGTCTTTCAGACGCTCCGCCTCCTGCTGGGCGGTGTCGAGGACCTGGCTCAGTGCGCGCGAGACGCGTACCTCGCCGGGCGCGGCGCCCGGGCCGCTGACGCGCGGGCGGCCCTCCAGGTATTTCTCCAGGGCGGCGTGCAGGGACCCAGGGTTTGCTTCGAGCCGCTCGAGCAGCCGCTGGATCAGTCCCTCGGGCTGCTCTAGCAACGCCAGGAGCAGGTGCTCGACGTCGACCTCCGGATGCCCGTAGCGGAGCGCCTTGGTCTGGGCGTCGTGTAACGCCTCCTGGTTCTTCTGCGTCAGCCTGTTCGGGTCCATTTCCAGATGTGCAGGCGCGACTCACTCGCGACACCGCTTCAGCTGTACCTAGGCCACCCTGCCCCGTAGGCAAGCGCGGGTTGCCGAGCGCGCGCGTCGGCCTAAGTCAGCACGTGAGCATGGTCTCTGCAACGCTGTGGGGAGGAAGCTCGAGGCCGAGACGAGAGATCAATGGCGACCACGATCAGGTGTCCCAACTGCGGCAAGCTCAACCGCGTGCGTCCGAGCCGCGAGGGGATCCCGCGGTGCGCCAACTGCCATGAACCGCTGCCGTGGATCGTCGACGCCGACGAATCGAGCTTCGACGCGGAGAGCGCTGCGTCGGTTCCAGTGCTGATCGACTTCTGGGCTCCGTGGTGCGGGCCGTGCCGTATGGTCTCCCCGCTGGTGGAACGCCTCGGCCACGATCGGGCAGGCCATCTCAAGGTCGTGAAGCTGAACACCGACGCGGCTCCGCAGATCGCAGCTCGCTACAGCGTGCAGGGGATCCCGCTGCTGGTGCTCGTGCGCGACGGACAGGAGCTCGACAGGCTGGTCGGCGCAGTGCCGGAGCCGCAGCTGCTGCAGTGGCTCGACCAGCAACTGGCGGCCGGACCGACGCCGGCTCCCTAGCCACTGCTGCGCCGGCCGCCCCGCCGCTGAGGTGCGCGCCAGCCGATCTAGCGGACCGCGACCATGGGCCGGGCGTGCAGCATGCCCCCCACCGTCTCGCTCCTGTCCAGCTCGACTACCTCCGCGAGCATCGTCGCCCAGCAGATGTCCTCCGGTTGCGAGCCGCGCGCGGTGATCTCTTTCGCTGCGATCACGTCCTCGGAGGTGATCACCGCTGCTATCCGCTTGACTCCCGCGGGGCCGCTTTCGTTCCAGATCATCACGCGTGCGTCGACCGCCGGATCGCAGCGGCGCATGATTCGCTCAGCGGGCCCACTCCGCCCACGCCCGCGGGCTGACGCCGGCCGGATCTCGAGCACAGCGTGGGCGCCCCGCTCACGCACGGCGGGAGCGAGCACGATGCTGAGCGGATCCTCGAGCACGACGACATCGCCGGAGCCGACCGCATCTCCGACGATCCGCTCGCCCTGGAGCATTGCGCTCGCCAGGTCCTCGGCGTCCGAACGGTCGAGCGCCTCGGTGCCACGTCTCGACAGCAACGCCCGCAGTCGCTGTCCGATTCGCCGCAGCGGCTCCTCGGAGGCGAGCTCGATGGGCCTCGATTGCAGCACCGCGGGAAGCAACGCTCCCAGCGCCTGCGCGCGCGGGGCGCTCGTGCCTAGTGTCCTCGCGCACCACACGGTTCTCCCGGCCAAGCGATCGTCCGCCCTGGAGCGCGCCAGCGAGAGCACGCGCTGGTCGCGGGTTCCGGAGTACTCGGCAAAATTCTCGAACAGCAGGCTGGTCATCTGTCCTCGGCCAGGGCTAGGCCTCTGCTGGAGAGGTTAGGCCGGGCGAAAACCTGCTCAAGCTCGTGCGGGAGCGAGGCACGAGGGGTCGGCGCTGGGGCTCCTGCGATTTGCGTCGCTGCCCGCGCGCGCTATTGGCAGCTGTGATCAATGACCATCGGCACAAGCCTTTTCCTGATCGCCGTGGGGGCGATCCTCAAGTACGCAGTCACCGCCAATGTCGAAGGCGTGAACATTCACACGGCGGGCCTGGTGCTGATGATCGTCGGAGGCCTCGGACTCGTCCTCGGCCTCTACTTCCTGGTGCGCGGGCGCTGGACCGACGTCCCTCCGGCGCCGCCGGTGTAGGAAGGCCTGGAGGGGGAGTTCGACCGCAGGCCGATCTGCTCATAGCGCGCGAGCCGACGTTCCAGCCGGTCGATGCGCGCCAGCAGTTCGCCGGCGAGCACGGCGCCCGCGTAGTCCATTCCAAAGTCGCGGCGCAGGCGCACGGCACGGGCAAGCTGCGGGGCGGCGTCGCGCGCGAACAGCGGCTCGCGCTGCGTGCCGGCCACGGGCTCGACGAGCCCGAGGCGCACGAACCGCAGCACCAGGTCCGGGTGCATCCCTGCTTCACGAGCGACCGTCTCCAGCGAGGCCGTCCGCCGGTCCGCCGCGGGGCGTCGCAGAACGAGGCTTAAGCGTCGTGCGCGTTCGCCCGCCATCACCGGCCGGCCCGCGGGTCGAATTTGGACACGGACGCCAGCCGCTCGAACAGCTCGCGTTCCTCGTCGGTCAGTTTCTTCGGGACCACGATCTTCACGGTCGCGTAGAGGTCCCCCGGTTTGCCCCGCGCGGATGGCAGGCCCTTGCCTTTCAGCCGCAGCTTGCGATCGCTCGAGGATCCCGCCGGCACTTTCACCCGCGTGGTGCCCGTCAGCGTCGGCACCTCGACAGACGCGCCGAGCGCAGCCTCCCATGGCGCTACACGAACGTCGATGTAGAGGTCGCGGCCCTCGACGCGGAAACGCGAGTCGGGTTTCAGGCGGACCCGCAGGAACAGATCCCCCGAGGTCCCTCCGCCGGCGCCACGGGCGCCCTCGCCGGCGAGCCGGATCCGCTGGCCGTCCACCACGCCCGCGGGAATGTTGACCTCGTAGTCGCGGCCGGGCCCGAGCGAGATGCGCCGCCGCCCTCCTTGCGCGGCCTCCTCGAGCGACAGTTCGAGCGTCGCCTCCTGATCGCTGCCACGCATCGAGAAGCCGTCAAAGCCGGGGGCGGCGCCGGCGCGGCCGCGCGTGCGCGTGCGGTTGCCGAACAGTCCCTCGAAGAAGTCGCTGAATCCGCTGTCGCCGAATTCAACCCGGGTGTCTCCCGAGAACCCGCCGAAGCCTCCCTGCCCCGCGCCGGCGAAGCCGTCGAAGCCCGGGCTGTCCGAGACGTCCTGCCCGGCCCGCCAGTTTGCGCCGAGCCGGTCGTAGCGCTCGCGCTTCTCGGTGTCGCGCAGAACTTCATAGGCCTCGGAGATCTCCTTGAAACGGTCCTCCGCCCCCGGATCCTTGTTGACGTCCGGGTGATATTCGCGGGCGAGTTTGCGGTACGCGCGCCGGATGTCCTCAGCGCTCGCGTTGCGGGGAACGCCGAGAACCTCGTAGTAATCGCGAAACGCGACAGCCATCAGCTGCCGTCGTGGCGCTGGGCGTCCGCGACGATCACCTGTGCGGGACGAAGCACGTGGCCATCCGAGCCGAACCCGGACCGCACTACCTCAACCACCGTTCTGTCCGGCACCTCGCTGCTGGGCCGCACACCGACCGCCTCAAAGCGCTGCGGATCGAACTGCTCTCCGGTCGCCCCGATCCGCTGAACGCCCTCGCGACGCAGAATCGCTTCCATCTGTTCGAGCACGGCGCGCAGGCCATCCGCAGCCGGCCCTTCGGGTGCCATGCGCAATGCCCGCTCCACGCTGTCGACCGCCTCGAGCCAGTCGCGGATCAGCCCCTCGCGGCAGTCCGCCACGCGACGCTCGATTTCGCGCCCCGTGCGCTTGCGGTAGTTCTCGAGGTCGGCCAGTGCCCGCTTGTAGCGGTCCTCGAGCGCGGCGATCTCGGCCTGCGCGTCGGGTGCGGGCGGCTCCTGCCCGCCGCCGGGGTGATCGCCTGCGTTCTCGCGCTCCGGCGGGGAAGCTTTATCGGGGCCCGTGTCTGGGGGCGGAGCGTCTGGACCCGGCTCACTCCCGGGTGAACTCTGCATCGACCACCTCCTCGTCATCGGCGTGCTCGCCGGAGGCGCCGTTGCCGCCTGCCGCGCCGCCGTCGCCCTGGCTGGAAGCTGCCGCGGCACTCGGCAGCGATTGCACGAGCTGCTGCAGATCCGAGATAAGCGGCCGCACACGGTCGAGTCCGGCTTCCTCCTCGATCACCTGTCGCGCGTCGGCGATCAGCTGTTCGGCCCGTGCTTTTTCGTGCACCGGCAGGCCGTCCTGCAACTCGCCCACGAGCTGCTCGGCGCGGTGAGCAAGCGCGTCGAGCTCGTTGCGCGCGTCGATTTCCTCGCGCCGGCGGCGATCCTCGTCGGCGTGCTCTTCGGCTTCGCGGATCATGCGCTCGATTTCGCCCTGGTCGAGGTTCGTCGTTTCGGTGATCGTCACTTTCTGCTCGGCGCCGGTGTCCTTGTCGCGCGCCGACACGTTGAGAATCCCGTTGGCGTCCACGTCGAAGGTCACCTCGATCTGCGGCACGCCACGCGGCGCCGGGCGGATTCCCTCGAGGCGGAAGCGCGCCAGCTGGCGGTTGTCGCTCGCGAGCTCTCGCTCGCCCTGCAGCACGACTATGTCCACGGCCGTCTGGTTGTCCTCGGCGGTCGAGAACACCTCGGTTCGCCGCGCCGGGATCGTCGTGTTTCGCTCGATCACCTTCGTCATTACGCCACCGAGCGTTTCCAGCCCAAGCGAGAGCGGGATGACGTCGAGCAGCACGACGTCCTCGACTTCTCCCTTGAGCACGCCGGCCTGGAGCGCCGCGCCGATGGCGACGACCTCGTCCGGATTGACGCCCATGTTGGGCTCCTTGCCGCCGGTCAGCCGGCGCACGAGCTCCTGCACGGCCGGCATGCGCGTGGCGCCGCCGACGAGCAGCACCTCGTCGATGTCGTCAGCAGTCAGCTTGGCGTCCGCAAGCGCCGTTTCGACCGGGCCGCGGCAACGCTCGATGAGGTCCTGTGTCAGCTGCTCGAACTTCGCTCGCGTCAGCGAGATGTTCAGGTGCTTCGGACCGGCGGCGTCGGCGGTGATGAACGGCAGGTTGATCTGCGCCGTCGTCGCCGAGGACAGCTCCACCTTGGCGCGCTCGGCCGCCTCATAGAGGCGCTGCAGCGCCTGCGGGTCTGAGCGCAGGTCGATTCCCTGGTCGCGTTTGAACTCTTCGGCGAGCCAGTCGACGACTCGTTTGTCGAAGTCGTCGCCTCCGAGGTGTCCGTCGCCGCTCGTCGAGCGGACCTCCACGACGCCATCGCCGACGTCGAGCAGCGACACGTCGAACGTGCCGCCCCCGAGGTCAAACACGAGCACCGTCTCCTGGCCCTTCTTGTCCAGTCCGTACGCGAGCGCCGCCGCAGTCGGCTCGTTGATGATGCGCAGCACCTCGAGACCGGCGATCTTGCCGGCGTCCTTCGTGGCCTGACGCTGCGCGTCGTTGAAGTAGGCGGGCACCGTTATGACGGCCTCGGTGACGCGTTCGCCGAGGAATTTCGCGGCGTCCTCTGCGAGCTTGCGCAGGATCTGGGCCGAGATCTCCTCGGGCGAATACTGTTTGCCGCGGACTTCGAAGCGCACGGCGTCGTTCGGCCCTTTGACGACTTTGTAGGAGACGATCTTGGCCTCCTCGTCGACTTCGCCCCACTTGCGCCCGATGAAGCGCTTCACCGAGTAGATCGTCGCCTCCGGATTGAGGATCGCCTGGCGCTTGGCCACCGTTCCGACAAGGCGCTGGCCGTCCTCGGTGAACGCAACGACCGAGGGAGTCGTGCGGCCGCCCTCGGAGTTGGGAATGACTTCGGCCTGCCCGCCCTCCATCACGGCGGCGACCACGGAGTTGGTGGTACCAAGATCGATTCCGACTGCCTTTGGCATCTTGCAGCTCCTCTCGAGTCGCCTCGGGGATCGACGGTTTATGTGCGTCGTCGAAGCGCCGTGCGAGCATCGGCCCGCACGCCGCTCAGTCGGCGTGCTCCTTAGCCGTTAGGTCGAGATCCGTCGCGTTCAAGATCGGAGCCTCGTGGACACGAGGGAGAAAGGGCCTATCGGCTTCACTACGACTCCTGCGGACCCCCACGAGGAAGCGCAAGAAGCGGACGTGCTCGTCACCGGGCGCGTGTCGCGGGCGCTCGCCGAGGAGCAGGGGTGGAAGCGGCGGGAGGGAGCCCTCGTGCGCGAGCTCGTGATGAGGGACTTCGAGGAAGCGATGCGGCTGCTCGAGCGGGTCGCCGCGGGCGCCGTGGACTACCGACGCCGTCCGGACATGTGCATCTCCGAGTTCAACCACGTACGCCTGCTGATCAGCAACCCGCATCATGCGGGGCTGACGGCGGCCGAGCTACGCCTTGCGGCGAAGGTCAGCTTGGTGCTCGAGGCTTTCGGCGTCGAGGACGCCACTCGCCGCGGCTAGCGGCTCGTGGGGGGATTTCACTGCTCGGCGGGTTCTCACTGTCGAAATGACCGCTCTTTGCGGGCTTTCCACGGCTACTGCCGCGTTCTTCGGCGGTTAAGCGCTCAACGTCAGGGGTAAAGTCGGGTGGGACCAGACGGCGCGAGGCCAAGCGCGACCGACGTCGGTCTTGGACATGGGCACGTGACGGTTGACGGGCTTCGCCAGGTGGAGCGGAGGGTGGCGGAGCTCGGACGGAACGAGTCCCCGTGAAAGGATCGCTCCAAGGGAAGGTTGCATTGCTGCGTCACACCAGCGCGACTGCACCGCCCGCCTCTCCGTCGCAGCGGAGCCGCGGACCGCGTGGCCGCCACATGACGCTCGAGGCGACCGGCTGGGCGATCCATCAGCCCTGTCCGAGTACAACCTCGAGGAGTCGAGATGGCATTGGCAGTCCGTCGCACCCAAACGCCTACGGAGCCGAGCACGCGCTGGGACCCGTTCGGAGAACTGGAGGACCTTCACCTGCACCTGGCGCAGCTGCTTGACAGCGTCGCCTCCGGCCCGGCGCTGAACGGCGGCGCGTGGGCGCCGCCCGTGGACATCGAAGAGACCGACGAGGCGTGGATCGTCGAGGCTGAGCTGCCGGGCGTCAAACGCGGTGACGTCAACGTGGATGTTCGCGACGGGCAGCTGGTGATCTCGGGGGAGATCAAGGAACGCGAGCGCCGCGGGATCCTGCGTCGTCGCACGCGGCGCGTCGGCCAGTTCGAATATCGCGTGTCGCTGCCCGGCGAGGCGGACGCCGAGCGCATCAAGGCAGATCTTCACGACGGTGTTCTGACCGTGCGCGTGCCGAAGCCGGAGGGCTCGCGGCCGCGCCAGATACAGGTCAAAGGGGAATGACATGGCGAGGACCCTCACCCACCCGACAAACGCGCGCCAGCCGGCACGTCCGAAGCCCCTGGCGCCACGCCGAGCAGCCCAGTGGCCGGCGCTCTCGAGTATTCGGGAGCGAGCTCTCGTGTCCGCCGCAGCCAGCGGCGACATGGTTGCGCGCGAGGAACTGGTCCAAGCGTTCATGCCGGCAGTCGGCACGCTGGCACGGATCTATCGGAACTCCCCGGGAGTCGATCACGCCGAGCTCATGCAGGAGGGCGTCGTCGGACTGCTGCGTGCGCTGCGCCGCTATGAGCCGCGAATGAACACGCCGTTCTGGGCCTACGCATCGTGGTGGGTCCGGCAGGCGATGCAGGGGCTCGTCGCCGATCTGACGCGCCCGGTCGCACTGTCGGATCGCGCGCTGCGGGCGATGGCGCGCGTGAAGCGCGCACGGCACACTCACCTGCAGGTGCACATGCGCGAACCGTCGTCCAGCGAGCTCGCCGAGGCGACGCAGCTTCCCCGGGACCAGGTCGAGACTCTCCTGTCTCTCGAGCGCGTGCCGCGCAGCCTCGAGGAGCCGCTTGGCAGCGACTCCTCAACCGGCCGGACCACCGAGGATCTGCTGGTCGATCCGATCGGAGAGGACGGATACGAGGAGGTCGTGGAGCGCGTCGGAGCGGACGAGCTGCGGATGCTCACCGCCAAGCTTCAGGAGCGCGAACGCGAGGTGCTGCTCGACCACTACGGGCTCGATCGTCCTGCCCAGACTCTGCGCCAGATCGGAACGCACTTCGGCTTGAGCGCTGAGCGCGTCCGCCAGATCGAGGAGCACGCGCTCGACGGGCTGCGCGACGCGCTTCTCGCCAGAGGCATCGAACGAGGAACGCTTTCACGCGAGCGCCGCTGCGCTTGAGGACAAGCGGGTGCGCGCATAGCGCGCACCCGCTCCTCCCCGGCGCCATCGTTTCGGCCCGTTGACGCCGGCCCGCTGTGTCCTAGCGAAACGCACAAAGGGGCAGCCTCCACCGGTCGCCCGCTATCTAGAAAGGGCGAGACATGACGACGATGCTGATGGAGCCTCTTGCACCGTGGGTGCGGGACCTGAACCGCTTCGCCTCCGGTGGGGGCCGTGCCCCGTTCACCCCTCCCGCCGACATCCTGGTCACTGACCAGGATGTGAAGGTCGAGATGGATGT
>JAOPZV010000150.1 GCA_025963935.1 Solirubrobacterales bacterium | reverse complement strand
GCCGCCAGGGCCACGACCGCCGCCGCCCGGTCCGCCGTTGCCGCGACCCCTGCCGCGGCCGTCACGCCCGTCGCGTCCGCCGCGACCGTCACGGTCGGAGCTGGGCGGCGCGGGCGCCGTCATGTCGGTCAGGTCGGTGCCGGTGTAGCCCTCGGGCATGATTTCGCCCTTGTTCACCCAGCACTTCACGCCGATCCGGCCGAAGGTGGTGCGCGCCTCGTAGAAGCCGTAGTCGATGTCCGCGCGCATCGTGTGCAGCGGCACGCGCCCGTCCGAGTAGCTTTCCGTGCGGGCCATCTCGGCGCCGCCCAGGCGGCCGGCGACCTGCACCTTGACGCCCTTCGCGCCGGAGCGCATCGCGCTGGTCAGCGCGCGCTTCATCGCACGGCGGAAGGCCACCCTGTTCTGGAGCTGCTCGGCGATCGACTGGGCGACGAGCTTGGCGTCGAGCTCGGGCCGCTTGATCTCCAGGATGTTGACCTTGATCTGCTTGTTCGTCATGCGATGCAGGTCGCGGCGCAGCGCGTCCACTTCGGTGCCCGACTTGCCGATCACGATGCCCGGCCGGGCGGTGTGGATGTTGACCTCGAGTTCGTTGGCGTCCTTGCGGATCGTGATGTCCGACAGGCCGGCGTGCGAGAGCTTCTGGATGATGTGCTCGCGAACGCGCACGTCCTCGGCGAGGTACTCCGCGAAGCTTCGCTCGTTGAACCAGTTCGACTTCCAGTCGTGGATGTAGCCCACGCGCATTGCCTCTGGATGAACCTTCTGTCCCATATCTCGTCTCTCAGCCGCGTTTCTTGGTCGTTGTGCGCTCGGGTGCCGGGGTCAGCGCGATCGTCAGGTGGCTCGTGCGCTTGCGGATGGGCGTGGCCCTTCCCATCGCGCGCGGCCGAAAGCGCTTGATCGTCGGCCCCTCGTCGGCGTATGCCTCCCGGACGATCAGATCGTCCCCGAGCAACTCGTGGTTGCTCTCGGCGTTCGCGACGGCCGACTCGAGCAGCTTGCTCCAATCGCGCGCAACCTCACGAGGAGTGAATGCGAGGATAGCGCGTGCCTCCTGCACGGACTTGCCGCGCAGGTGCCCGCAGACCATGCGCGCCTTGCGCGCCGAGGTCCGCACGTAGCGGGCGTGCGCGCGAACCACTTTGCGCCGCGGCCCCGGCGTCGCCGCCCGGGTGGCGCGCCGCGGAGCAGGCTCGGCTGCTTTGCCCTCGGCGACCGTCTCGGCGGGTTTGGCGGCCGGTTTCTCGGCCGGCGCCTGTTTCTCGGCGGCCGGCGCCTGTTTCTCGGCGGCCGGCTCTTTGGCTGCGGGCGCTTTTTTGGCGCGTGACGGTTTTTTGGCGGCCGGTTTTTTCGCTTTCTCGCTCGCCGCCGTATCCCCGGAAGCCTGCTCGCCGTCCGCGTCGGCCTTGGCGGCTTTGCGGGCGCGCGCCGGTTTCCTCGCCGCTTTGGCCTCCGTCTTGGCAGTCTCCTCGGCGGCCGCGACCTCGGTGCGCGCCTCCTCGTCGGGCCGCGGGTCGGTCGGCGTGTCGGCGCTCATCGACCCTCCCTGAGCCGGCGTGACCACGGAACATGCGCGTCGGCGCGAACTCGCCGAGCTTGTGGCCGACCATCGACTCGCTGACGAACACGGGCACGTGCCGCTTGCCGTCGTGCACGGCGATCGTGTGACCGACCATCTCCGGGAAGATCGTCGACGCGCGCGACCAGGTTCTCAGCATTTTTTTGTTGTTCGCCGCGTTCAGCGCCTCGATGCGAGACATCAGGCGAGCTTCGACCCACGGGCCCTTCTTGCTCGAGCGGCTCATCGGCTCTTGCCCTTTCCACGTCGCCTGCCGCGCACGATGTAGCGGTCGGACTTCTTGTTCTTGCGGCGCGTGCGGTAGCCGAGCGTCGGCACGCCCCACGGCGTCACCGGGTGGCGACCCGGTGTGGTCGATCCCTCGCCGCCGCCGTGCGGGTGATCGACGGGGTTCATCGCGGTGCCACGCGTCTGCGGGCGCACGCCCATGTGGCGCTTGCGCCCCGCCTTGCCCACCTTCACGTTCTGGTGATCTGGGTTGCCGATCGTGCCGACCGTGGCCCTGCACTCGGCGCGCACGAGGCGCATCTCGCCGGAGGGCAACCGGAGCGTGGCCATGTCGCCGTCCTTGGCCATCAGCTGCACCGAGGCGCCGGCCGAGCGAGCCATCTGGCCGCCCCGCCCGGGCTGCAGCTCGACGTTGTGGACGACCGTGCCGACCGGCATGCGCGCGAGCTCCATGCAGTTGCCGACGGCGACTTCCGCTTTCTCGCCGGAGGCGACCGTCATTCCCACGGTGAGCCGCTGCGGAGCGAGGATGTAGCGCTTCTCGCCGTCGGCGTAGTGCAGCAGGGCGATGTAGGAGGAGCGGTTGGGGTCGTACTCGATCGCGGCGACCTTCGCATCGACTCCGTCCTTGCGGCGCTTGAAGTCGACCCGCCGGTAGGCGCGCTTGGCGCCGCCGCCGCGGTGGCGCGAGGTCTTGCGGCCGTGCGCGTTGCGCCCGCCGCTCTTGGTCAGCCCTTCGACGAGCGTCTTCTCCGGCTCGGACTTCGTGATCTCGGCGAAGTCCGGGTATGAGACGAAGCGCCTTCCAGGGCTCGTCGGCTTTGGCTTGCGAATCGGCATCGTCTAGTCCTAGCTCTCCAGCGCCGCCAGGCCCTGGAAGATGGGAATGCTCTCACCGGGGCGCACCTGCACGATGGCCTTCTTCCACACGCGCGTGCGTCCGCGCGTCGTCCCGCGCCGCTTCGGCTTGGACTTCACGCTCAGCGTGCGGACCTCCACCACGTGGACGTCGAACAGCGCCTCCACGGCCTGGCGGATGTGCGTCTTGTGCGCATCGGGGTGGACGCGGAAGGTGTAGCGGTCGGCGGCGGACAGCACGTAGCTCTTCTCCGAGACGACCGGGCGGATGATCACCTGCGTGTGCTCCATCAGTCCTCCCTCTCCGCCGCCTGGCGGGCGACCTTGCGCCCGGCGCGATCGCTGAGCGCCTGCAGCGCCGGCTCTGAGACGAGCAGCGAGGCTGCTCCCAGCAGGTCGCTGACGCCGACGTCCTCGGTGCCGAGCACTGTCACGCGAGCGATGTTGCGGAATGAGCGGGCGGCGTTCGCCTCGTCCTCGGCGAGCACCACGAGCGTCGGCCGAGGCTCGCCCCAGTCGTTCAGCAGGTCGAGCGCCTGGCGCGTCTTCGGAGCCTTGAAGGCGGCCGCGTCGAGAACCGCCAGCGAGCTGCGCTCGGCGTGCAGCGAGAGGGCGCTGCGCAGGGCGGCGCGCTGCTCCTTGCGGTTCACCTTGAACGCGTAGGAGCGCGGCGAGGGCCCGAAGACCGTGCCGCCGCCCGTCCAGATCGGCGAGCGGTTGGAGCCGGCCCGAGCGCGGCCGGTGCCCTTCTGGCGCCACGGCTTCGCGCCACCGCCCGAGACCATGCCACGGGTTTTGGTGGAGGCGGTCCCGCGCCGGCGGGCGGCCTGCTCGGCGCGCACGCTCTGATGGACCAACGGGCCCGAGAAGCCGGCGCCGAAGGCGGCGTCGTCCAGTTTGACCTTCTTGGCGGTCCCGGCGCCGCCGGGGCTCAGCACGCGTGCGTCAGGCATCGGTGCGCACCTCCACGATCCCGCCGGGAGGGCCGGGTACCGACCCGCGGACGAGCAGCAGGTTCAGCTTGCTGTCGACGCTGACGATCTCGAGGCCCTTCTGGGTCACACGCTTGTTGCCCATCTGCCCGGGACCGCGAATGCCCTTGAACACCCGCGAGGGCGTTGCCGATGCGCCGATCGAGCCGGGGGCGCGCACGTTGTGCGAGCCGTGCGACTTCGGGCCGCTGGCGAAATTGTGTCGCTTGATCGTCCCCTGAAAGCCCTTGCCCTTCGACGTGCCGGAGATCTTCACGCGGGCGCCGACCTCGAAGGAGTCGACGGTCACCGACTCGCCGAGCGTCAGCTCGCCGACCTCGCCGCGGAACTCGGCGAGCCGGCGCAGCGGCGGCGCGTCGACCTTCTTGAGGTGGCCGAGCTCGGGCTTTGTGAGGTGCTTCTCCTTGGTCTGCCCGAAGGCCAGCTGCACGGCCTCGTAGCCGTCGCGCTCGACCGTGCGGATGCTCGTCACGGGGCACGGGCCGGCCTCCAGGACGGTCACGCGGGCGACGCTGCCGTCCGGCTGGAAGACCTGGGTCATGCCGAGCTTCTTGGCGAGGATGGCGGACATTGCAAGGGCTCCAGCAGCTCGATGCTCAGGTCGCCAGACGGATCTCGATGTCGACGCCCGCCGGGAGATGGTCCAGGCGCTGCAGCGAGTCGACGGTCTTCGGCGTCGGCTGGTGGATGTCGATCAGGCGCTTGTGGGTGCGGATCTCGAAGTGCTCGCGGGAGTCCTTGTCCTTGAACGGCGAGCGGATCACGCAGTAGACGTTCTTCTCGGTCGGCAGCGGCACCGGTCCGGAGACGCTCGCGCCGGTGCGCGTGGCCGTCTCGACGATCTCCTTCGCCGCCGACTCGATGGCGGAGGTGTCGTAGGCCTTCAGGCGGATGCGGATCTTGTTCTGGTTGGCGGCTGCCATGGGAATCTCTGTTCTGGTGTGTGGTGTGTCGTGTTGTGTCGATGTGATGCTGGCGCTGCGCTCGCTGCGATCCCTCACCGGCGCAGCGAGCCTGGGCCGGTGCCGCCTGGCGGGGAGAGAAAGACGGACTCCTTGCGGGGAATCCGCCCCTCATCCCCCGCGCCGCTGTTGGCGGGGTGTTAGTCGTATCGGACTGCCAATGTGTGCACGTCGCTCCGACGTTCCGGATCGACGTGCGGGTGCTACTCGATGATCTCTGAGACCACGCCCGAGCCGACCGTGCGCCCGCCCTCCCTGATGGCGAATCGCAGGCCCTGGTCCATGGCGATCGGCTGGATCAGCTCGATCTCCATCTGGACGTTGTCGCCGGGCATGACCATCT
>JAOPZV010000109.1 GCA_025963935.1 Solirubrobacterales bacterium | reverse complement strand
CCGCTCGTCGCGGAGGTCGGCAGCTGCGTGGCTTCGCTCGTCACCTCGGTGACCTGGGTTGCCGGGTGCGACGCCGGGTCCGTCGGCTTGCCCGTGGGCGGGACCGGCACGGCGGTGGGCCCGAGCGGGGTGGCGGGTGGCACAGCCGCGGTGGCCGAGGGTGCGGTCGCCTTGGCGAGATCCTTGGGAAGAGCGGCGTGCGCGGAGGCGGCGAGCTTGTGGCGCGCGACGCTGCCCGCGCTCACCGGCTGCGAGCGCTCGCTCAGGACCATCGGTTCGCTGGCATAGCGCGTCGTCGCCGGGGCGCTCGCGTAGGTCGCCTGCCGTACCGGGTGCCGGTGGTGCACGACCACCGCATGATCGGCGGCCACAGCGCCCGCGGTGACGACCGCCGCGGCGGCCAGGCCGGCGACGGCCTTCGTCGCAATCGCTCCCGCACCGGCGGTCAGCAGGCCTCCGGTGACCCCTGCCCCGCTCGTCGCCCCGACGGTCGCGACCGCGCCCACCGTGGCGGTGGCACCGGCGCCGCTGGCCACATGAGCGCCGCCGGCGGACGCCGTTGAGCCCAGCTTCGTGAGCAGCAGCTTCTTGAGGAGCAGGAGGGGCGCAACCGGCAGGACGGCCGCGAGCGCGTGGTTGTTCTGCTTGAGCTGCTTCTTGAAGAACGTGCAGCGCTCGCAGCCGCGGACGTGCCGGCGCGCGGGCGTGCTCAGCTTGCTCAGGCCCTCGGCCATCTCACCGAGCTCGAGGCGTACCTGATCGCAGCTCAGCTGCCGGGCCTCCGCTGCCTCAGCCAGCGAGATACGGGCGCGCACGAGCAGCGACTTCACCGAGGGAACAGTCGTCTCCATGGCCTGGCCTATCTGCTCATAGGACAGCGCGTCGATCTCGCGCAGCAGCAGGGCCGTGCGCTGCGTCTCGGGCAGCTCGTGAACGTCGGCGATCAGCTCACGGAAGCTCTCCCTGCGTAGGACGCGGTCGCCGGTCGAGATCCCGTGGTCGGCGTAGTGCACGTCCATCGAGTCCACACCGATCGCTGAGGCGCGGCGCAGATGATTGAGCGAGCGGTTGCGCGCGATCCGGTAGAGCCACGGACGCACGTTGATCGCGCGCTCGTCGGCCAGAACGGCGTTGAACGCCGCCGCGAACACCTCCTGCAGAACGTCCTCTGCGTCCTCGCGCGAGCTGAGCATGTGCCGGCAGAAGGCCAACAAGCGCGACTGGTATCGCGTGCAGAGCGTCTCGAAGGCCGCATGCTGGCCCTTGCGGGTCAGTGCGATCAGACGCTCGTCTGACTGCAGGCGCAGCAGGGGCGACGGACCGCGCAGGCCCGAGATGCTGCCGGAGTGTGTAAGTGCGGAGACCTCCATGGGCGGTCAAACGCGGCTTTTGGCCCCAGAAAGGCGGCTTCCTGCGTTAAACACACGGTAGCAACGCCGGAGTTGCGGATGCGAAGGCAACGTTGCGTGCGCTTAGACTGGACCCGCGGCGCCCGGGTGGCGGAATCGGCATACGCAATCGACTTAAAATCGATGGCCCGCAAGGGCATGTGGGTTCGAATCCCACCCCGGGCATCTCCCGGAGTGCCGTGAGTGGGTAGAGTCGCGCGCGCATGTCGACCGAGAGCGCGCAGGAGACCCTCACCTTCCATGGCGGGCGCCTGATCGCTCGCCGCCTGAGGGCACATGGCGTGAGCAAGCTGTTCACGCTGTCGGGCGGTCACCTGTTCTCGATCTACGACGGATGCCGCGAGGAGGGGATCGACATCGTGGACGTGCGCCACGAGTCCACGGCGGCGTTTGCCGCGGAGGGATGGGCCAAGGTGACGCGGGAGCCCGGCGTGTGCGCGCTGACCGCCGGCCCCGGCGTGACGAACGGGATGAGCGCGATGGCCTCCGCGCAGGCCAATCACTCCCCGATGGTCGTCCTGGGCGGCCGCGCCCCGGCGATGCGCTGGGGACAGGGCTCGCTGCAGGAGATCGACCACGTGCCGTTCGTGCGGCCGCTGGCGAGGCTCGCTGCCACCGCCGGCAGCACCGAGGAGATCCCGGCGTTGGTGGACGAGGCGTTCGCCGCGGCGTGCGCACCGCACGGTGGTGTGGGCTTCGTGGACTTCCCGCTCGACTACGTGTTCATGGAGGGTCCCGAGCCGGAGGGGGGACCGCATTCGGCGCCGCCTGGCCCCGGTGTGCGGGGTGCGCCTCAGGAGGCGATAGAACGCGCCGGCGAGCTCCTCTCGACTGCTGAGCGCCCCGTGATCATGGCTGGCACGGACCTCTACTGGGGACACGGCGAGGAGGCGCTGCTCGAGCTCGCCGCGACGCTCCGGATACCGGTGTTCCTCAATGGCCTCGCGCGCGGCTGCGTCCCGGCCGACCACGAGCGGTTCTTCTCGCGGGTACGCTCGCAGGCGCTGAAGGGCGCCGACGTGGCGCTCGTGATCGGTGTGCCGATGGACTTCCGCCTCGGCTTCGGCGCCTCGTTCGGCGATGACACCGAGATCATCGTGGTGGACGTCGCCGAGCCGGAGCGCCGCCATCCGCGGCCGGTAGCGGCCGAGTGTTACGGCGCGCTCGACGCAACGCTCGCCGGGCTGAGCGCCGCTGCAGGCGACAAGCCCCTGCCGAGCGAGCACTGGGTGTCCGAGCTGCGGTCCTCCGAGACCGAGCGGCGCGAGGCCGAGCGCGGCGAGCGCGAGGACGCCCGGGAACCACTGCACCCCATGAGGCTGTACGCCGAGCTCGCGACGGTTCTCGACCGCGACGCGATCGTGATCGGCGATGGCGGAGAGTTCGTGTCCTACGCCGGCCGCGTGATCGACAGCTACCGTCCGGGCTGCTGGCTCGACCCAGGGCCGTTCGGCTGCCTCGGCACCGGCCCCGGGTATGCGCTCGCGGCGAAGCTCGCGCGGCCCGACAGCCAGGTCGTCCTGCTGCTCGGCGACGGCGCGTTCGGGTTCTCGGGAATGGAGTTCGACACCCTCGCGCGCCACGGCGTAGACGTCGTTGGCGTGATGGGCAACAACGGCATCTGGGCGCTCGAGAAGCACCCGATGGAGTTCCTCTACGGCTACTCCGTCGCGGCGGACCTGCGCCCCGCGACGCGCTATGAGCAGATGGTCGAGGCGCTCGGTGGCTATGGCGAGCTGGTGGACCGGCCCGGCGACGTGCGCCCTGCGCTCGAGCGGGCTTTCGCGTCCGGGCGCCCGGCGCTCGTCAACGTGCTGACCGACCCGACGGTCGTCTACCCGCGCAAGTCGAACCTCGCCTGAAGCGCCTTCGGAGGCTCCGGCGTGCCGACGGCATGCTGCGGTACCGGTACCGCTCGAGCCGCGCCTGCGGCCGCTCAGCCGACGCCGGCGAGGCGCAGCGCGCCACCGTAGAGGATGTCGTGCTCTGAGACCTCGATCTCCTCGAGTTCGAAGGCAAGCATCGCTTCGGAGAGCAGGATCATTCCGGCAACGATCGTGGGCGCGCGATCGGGGTGCAGCCCGACGACCTCACGGCGCTCTGCTTCGGTCATCTCGGCGAGCCGCGCGAGCAGCATTTCGACGGTCCCCAGCTG
>JAOPZV010000092.1 GCA_025963935.1 Solirubrobacterales bacterium | reverse complement strand
CCGTCGACCGTCTTCAGGAGCACGATCGGCTGCTTGCCAACCATGTCGAAGCTGACGCCGTAGATCACCATCTCCTGCACAAGATCCTCCGAGAGGGGGGGAAAGCCAGAGTATAGGTACCGGTTGAGCCCCGGCCAACAGCAGGCCGGGCACGCCGGGCGGGGCCGCGACGGCCTCAGTAGCTCAGGCCGCCAAGCGAAAACTCCACAGCTTGTTGCCGAGGAAGTTGAGCGGCATCGATGCGGCCACGGCCAGTGCCTGCGCGGCCACCTTGGGGAGGCCGGCGCCCTCCACGAACAGCGTGAGCAGCAGCAGGCTCACGACCAGCGCGCCGAGGCTCACGATCAGGAAGCGGAGCGCCTGGAAGTGCACCACGCCCTCGCGCGCGTCGAAGGTCCAGTGGCGGTTGAGCATGAAGTTGTTGATCACTGCGACAAGCCAGGCGACGACCGCGGCGACGTGATAGTCCAACCCGATCGCATGGACGCACAGCGCGTAGACAGCGAGGTTCACTGCGAAACCAACGCCGCCGACGATTCCGAAGCGGACGAGCTGCAGCCAGTTGGCAGGCTTGCGCATGCCATGGAGAACCCGCGTGTGAGGCCGGACCTCCACGGCGGTGGCGTCCTCGCGCATCTGAGACAGATTAGCGACACGTGGCCACGGTCGCGGCCGCTAGCCTTCGTCAATGCCTTCTTCGCGCAAGCTGCTGGCGGCGCTCGGCTGCACCGTGGCGGCCGCCACCGGCGCCGGCTGCGGCACCGGCGCGATCGCCCCGTCCGGACAGGGACAGCGGACGACAAAGACGGCTGGTTCGAGTGAGGTCGCGGCAACCGCCGTCGGCACGCCCGCTGCCGCTCGCTCGCGCGGGTCCATCAGACAGGTGGCGGACCCGCAGGAAGCAGCGAGCTTCCCAGCGCCCGCGTCGGTTCACCACGCGGCCGCAGCCACGCCGGCGAAGGCCGGTGAAGCGATCGTCGCGGCGGGGGCGCCGTCGGACGCGGAAGTCCGCCGCGAGCTTCAACAGATGAAGGCCGTTGAACGCAGCGCCAGGCAGGCCCAGCAGCACCAGCACACCGCCGTGCCCGGTGGGCGGTCGATCGGTGGCAATGGAACCGTGGCCATACAGCCCGCGCTCCCGGAAGTCGTCCAGAAGGTGGTCGCCGGGGCGAACGCGATAGCCGACTTCCCATACGTGTTCGGCGGTGGGCATGCCTCCTTCGTGGACAACGCCTACGACTGCTCCGGGTCGGTCAGCTACGCGCTCGCAGCCGGAGGGCTGCTCAGCGCACCCGAGACCTCCGGCGAACTGGAGAGCTGGGGTGCGCCTGGACCCGGCAAGTACATCACTGTCCTGGCGAATGCCGGTCACACATACATGTATGTCGCCGGGATTCTCTACAACACGGCGGGGCGAAGCGGCGTGTACGCGTCACGCTGGCAGGTCGGCGCCGTGGACAACTCAGGGTTCGTCGTGCGCCACTGGCCCGGGCTGTAGTTGAAATGTGCAACACGACGCGACCGTTCGCATGACGGTCCTGACCGTTGCCTTCGCCTCGAGCGTCGTGCCGTTCGCGCTCGGCGGTGAATCATCCTCGGAAGCCGGAGGCAACGGCACGGCGATTGCGGTCGTCTCGCTGCTGTCGATCGCCATTGCCTACGTGCTGCTGTTCGTGTTGTGGCGCTACGTCTTCAGCGCAAAGGCGCGGACGAGGCGCAGGGGACGACGGGACTGAGGAGGCGCTCACCTGCGCCGCGCCGAACGTCCCGTCAGTGGGACAGAGTGACGGCGCCGAGCGCCGTGACGCTCTGGTTGGTCGCGTTGCGAACCACCAGCCTGAGCAGCAGCGGTACGTGGCGCAGCCGGGCGAGTCGTTCGGCGGTCTTCTTGCCGAACTGGATGTTGACCGCGCTGCGCCCGCCCTTGGTGGTCACGAGAATCGCTTTGCCGATTATGATCTGCGCGGGAGTGCCCGTGGCGAGTCCGGTTGCAGGGGCTCCCCGAAGGCCCAGTTTGCGTGCGACCGACGACGCGAGCAGCACTTCGAAGTGGCCGACCACCTGTTCGCTGACCGAGTAGCGCACTAGCAGGCCGCTCCGTCGCGCCCTGCGGAGCGATCGCGAGACGACTGCGAGTGTCGCAACCGGCCGCACGACGGGTTTGCGTGGTGATCCCGCCACCGGAGACTGACCCACAACCGGCTGTGAGGCCGGCGTCGCGCTCGACCCTCCCGAGGGAGATTCGCCGCTGACGACTATCGCGCTGCTCATGCTGCCGCGGTTACCCCCGCTGTCGACGACCGTAAGCGTGACGTTGTAGACGCCGGGGTGCTGGTAAGAGTGAAACGCGCTGGGGTTGCTTCCTTCAACTGCGCTGCCGTCCCCGAAGTCGTACCTGTAGATCGGTGCAGTGAATGGCTCGTTGGCGGGAAGGCCAGCCGTTTTCGCCTGAAGCGCGATAGCTGACTCGTTCGCGTCGAAGGCCACGATGTCACCCGGGTTGACCGGGTTCGGTGCGGTGTAGTGCGGGCTGAGTTCGGTGCCTTGCCAGCAGACGACCCCTTTTCCAGACGTCACTCCGACGCTGCTGAACCCCCACTGAAGGTAATAGCCGACGCCGTTGATCGTCTCGTTGACGAGACTGAGCGCGTGGGTGGACGTTGGCACTCTCGGCAGTTCTTCGGGTGCCGGGCTGAAGGCGCGCAGGCACATGTCGCTCTGCTCGGCGCCAGTCGTTTCCTGGTACCAGCCGTTGAGCAGAGGGTCGATGACGATGTTGCTCTGCAAGGAGGCGAGGTTGGTGATGATGACGTCGGCCAACCCGGACTCGAAGTCACCGAATTGACTCTGGCCCGCCGTTTGACTTGGCTCGTTCAGCGCAGTTCCGTTCTGACAGTCGAGGACTGCCTGGGTGGTGTCTTCTGTCACGAGGGGCACCTGCTGGATTACGCGGCCGGCTGAACCGGCGATCCAGGGCTGTACGCCGTAGACGATCGGACTGGCAGAGGCTGGTTCTATCGCCGAGTGATAAGCACACAGTCCGTTGGGAGGCGAGCTCGTCGAGTTCGAGCATTTGCCTGTTCCGCCGCCGTCGGTGCACACCGCCACGCCGGGCGGTGTGAGCAGGAAGTAGATGACATGGATTCCGGTCGGGAGGTGTTCGACTTCGATGAAGTGCTTCAGCTCGGTGCGGATCTGAGCATCCGTCAGACAGGCGAGTTCTGCGGCTTCGGAGCATCCCCCGCTTGACGGGTAAGGGTTGGCGTCACTGTAGGCACCCCGCCAGGTCGACTTGTAGTTCGCGCGGGTGCCACCCGGCCCGGTGTATTGGCTCGTCAACGAGAAGACGTTGCTGAGCTGTCCGCTCGCTGCGCCGACGTTGTGGAAGAAGCCGTCGATGCGAGTCAGCCAGTCGTTGCGGTAGCCGCCGGTCGGATCCCAGTAGATGGTGTAGGAGTCCGACGCAGTGACGATCGGGCCGCCGTGATACTGCAGCGGCGCTTTCGAGTTGACCGGCGTCGTAGGCCTGCGGAACTGCACGCCGAATTCGCCGGACACGTATGCAGCGGCCGGAGTTGCGGCCGCGCCGAGCACGGTCACGGCCGTGACGAGGAGAAGCAGCGCCGGCCGGACGCGAACGGGGCGCGAGGCGAGTGAGCGAAGAATCCTGGCCACGAGCCCATCATCGGCACGACCCGCGGAATTCCTTAGCGCACTGGACGGGCTCTTCCACGAGCTCCCGAGACGCTCGAGATCCGCTGACGGCGGTAACGCCGCAGCCGGTTGCCTAGTGGCCGCGCAGGCTGTGGCGCTTGGCCTTGGCCGCTGCCGCCCGCCGGGCCTGGTCGGCCGCGCGCGCCGTCTTGTAGGCGGCGTTCAGGTTCGACATCGTCTCGTGGGAGGTCTCGCCGACCGACGGGAGGTCTTCCGGGCTGTGCGCCCCCGCGGGGAGCATCCCGATCTCCAGGTGGGGTGCGGATGAGATGCCGACGGCGCCGCAACCCACGTCGGCGATCGGCTGGCCGGCGCTGACGTGCGCTCCTACGGGCTGCAGGGCCGGCTGCGCGTGGCCGTAGTAGATGTAGCGCCCCTTGTCAGGGCCGCTGTCCACGAGCAGGACGGGGGTGGAGGAGCCGAACCCGTCCAGGCCCTCGTGGACGATCGTTCCGCTGGCGACGGCCAGCTCGCGCAGTCGCGAGCCGCACTGGTTGGCGTTGCCGCCGATGTCCACGCCCTGGTCGAGCGACCACCAGCCTTTGGGGGCCACCCGGGGGAGCGGGTAGAGCGGGAAGATCCAGCCACTCGAGCCCATCGGATAGGGGCTCGAGGTGAAGACCGGCGCCGACGGGGTCGTGGCGCCGCCCGAGGGTTCGCTGCCACCCGAGCCACTGGAGGGCGGCGGGCTGACTTCGTGCGGTTCCGGTGCCGGTCCTGGCGCCGGAATGCCGGTTCCGCCGGTGGACGCCGCAGGAGCTCCCTGCACGGCCGCCACGCTCCCGAGGAGCGCGACCAGCGCTGGTGTGATGGCCCACGTCAGCCGACGACGTCGCAATTGCTGCCTTTCCTTCTCGGCCGACGGGGTTAGCTGACGGGCTAGCGATGTTCGCCTTCTGCGGATTACCGCAGAACTCGCCCCAACAACTCGGTTCCCCCGCTCCGGGACACTCGCCCCGGATTAGGCGAGCGCAAGACTAGCGCATGTCCGGACAGACCGTGCGCTTAGCTCAGGCGGACCCTGCGTAGAGCTGCTGCAGCAGCCCCGCGACGACGCCCGAGGTCTCGCCGGTCGCCGGACAGCATGTGGAGGTGCCGGGGGGCGTGATGCCGATCTCGAGGTGGGGCCCAGAGGAGATGCCGACGGTGCCGCAGCCGACCTCGGCCACCGGCTGCCCGGCCAGCACGTGTGCGCCCACCGGCACGAGCGCCGGTGAGGCGTGCCCGTAGTAGATGTACCAGCCCGCGTACGGGCCGGCGTCGATTCGCAACACCGGCGCGTCCGGCCCGAAGCCGGAGATACCCTCCCGCACGATCGTGCCGGCTGTCAGGGCGACCTCCACCGCAGCGTTTCCGCAGGCGGAGTGGGCGGTGGCGATGTCTACGCCCTGGTCTTCACTCCAGGTCTGCGGCCCGAGCGCGACCGCGTGGGGCTGTATCGGGAACACCCAGCTGCCGCCTCCGCCTCCGCCGATGTACGTCGCCCCGCGTTCGAACGACTGGGCCGAGGTGCCCTTCGGCAGGATGATGCCGGCTTTGCGAGCCTGCTCGATTTCGGCCTTGATCTGCGCATCGGAGGGGGCGCCCGGGGCGACGAAGCCGCCATTGGAGGACGTCGCTGCGGCCGGCAGGGCGTCGGCCTTCCCAAGCTTGCCGCTCACCTCCCTGCGAGCAAGTTCACGAGTGGGGGTCCTCGGCGGCAGCGGCAGCGCCCGTCGCCCGGAGGCCTTGTTCTTCGTGGTACCGGCTCCTGGCGCCTTGCTCGGGTCGGCTGGAGCGTGCCGGGCCGTGCCGGTGCTCGCGACGACTGCGCCGGCGCCGCTCGTGGAGTGCGTCGAGCCCGCCGATCCGCAGCCCGCGAGAGCCAGTGCGGCGGCACACAGAATCGAAG
This sequence comes from Solirubrobacterales bacterium, assembly GCA_025963935.1. Classification (GTDB taxonomy): domain Bacteria; phylum Actinomycetota; class Thermoleophilia; order Solirubrobacterales; family Solirubrobacteraceae; genus Palsa-744. Next base: position 6,432 of record JAOPZV010000092.1, on the reverse strand, counting down.
CCGAGGTCGGAGCGCCCCGCGGGAGCATCGCGCGCCGATGTTATCCCCGCATGCACCGTACGCACGCCGGCTGCCCGGCACCGGTTCATCCGTCGATGGGCGTTGATTCAGAGGGCCCGGCGGGCGGCCGGGCCGATTGCGTCTGCGCACGGGCGCATGCAGCGCGAATGCACCCGTGCCTGTAGGTCGAATCGATCCTGTGAGTGAAAGCCAGCCCCCCAGCCCGAGCGGCTCGAGCGCTCCGAGCACCAGCCGCAAGACGCGGGCGCACGGGCTGTCTCGCAAGCACCGAGGCATCTGGGCGGCGATCACGGCTCTGTTCGTGGCGGCCGCCGGCGCCGCGTCGCTGCTCGGTGCGCTCTCCGTTGCCCACACGGACGCCGAGAAGGCCAAGCTGGCCTTCCATCTCTCCTCCGCAGAGATCGCATCGACCCTGAAGCTTGCGGTTCAGCACGAGGAAGACCTCGTCATCAGCGCCAGTGCCTTCGTCGCCAGCAGGCCAGGCGTGTCGGCCACCGCCTTCGACCGCTGGGCCGAATCGGTCCACGCCATGCAGCGCTACCCGGAGCTACAGGACATCGGGCTCGTCGTGATGGTGCACGCGGCTGAGCTTCCGGCATTCAAGGCACGCATGGCGGCGCACCCATTGCGGCCCCTTGGGCCGCAGGTGCCGGGGCCGAAGGAACCCTTCCAGCTTTTCCCGGCGGGCCGGCGGGCGTACTACTGCTTCGCCGTCGCGGGGCTGGCGCGGAGCATCTCGGAGTACCTGCCGCGCGGTCTGGACTATTGCGCGCTGGCGAAGTCGCTGGTCCCCGCTCGTGACTCGGGCGCCAGCAGCTATGCGCCGTTCATGGGGGCCGCGACCACGACGCTCGGGGTCGAGACGCCCGTCTACAGCGGCGGGACGACGCCTTCCACCACCGCCGGCCGCCGCCGGGCATTCGTCGGCTGGCTCGGCGAGTTGCTGCAGCCGGGCGTAGTGCTGAAGCGCGCGCTCGAGGGCCATCCCGCCAGCGCGGCGACGTTCCGCTACGGCAGCGGCTCGACGAATGCGGTCTTCGACAGCGGAACCCGGCCACGCATGGCACAGACGACGGTCATCGACCTCCATAACGGCTGGACGGTGCAGACTTTCGGCGGGGCGATCGCCAGCGGCGTGCTGGACGACGCGCGGGCAATGGACGTGCTCGTCGGCGGTAGCCTGCTCGGCCTGCTGCTTGCGCTGCTCCTTCTGGTTCTGGGGACCGGTCGCATGCGTGCGCTTTCGCTCGTGCACCAGAAGACGCGCCAGCTGTCCCACCAGGCCCTGCACGACGCGCTCACGAGCCTGCCCAACCGGGCGCTCGTGCTCGACCGCGCCGAGCAGATGCTCGCCAGGGCGAGCCGTCAGCCGGGCATCGTGCCCGGGGCGCTGTTCATCGATGTCGATGGGTTCAAGCACGTCAACGACAACCTCGGACACGCAGCCGGCGACCTGCTTCTGCGAATCGTCGGTGAGCGGCTGCAGAGTGCCGTGCGCGAGCAGGACACGGTGGGACGCCTCGGCGGAGACGAGTTCGTGGTGCTGGTCGAGTGCGAAGTCCCCGACGCTTCGCTGGACTCCCTCGCCACGCGCTTGATCGAGGTCCTCCGTGAGCCGGTGAAGATGGACGACACGAAAAAGACGCTCTCGTTCACTGCGAGCATCGGCGTCGCCGTCGGACAGTACGCCACACCGGATGAGCTTCTGCGCGACGCCGATCTGGCCCTCTACGCTGCGAAGGCGGCCGGCAAGGACCGCTATGTGAGGTTCGACGCGAGCATGGACCCGGACGCCGAGAACCGTGCAGAGCTCGAGATGGACCTCAAGTCGGCCATCTGGGAGGAGGAGTTCTTCCTCCTCTACCAGCCGATCTTCGACCTGGAGAGCCGCGCTGTCGTCGCCGCCGAGGCCCTGATCCGCTGGCAGCATCCGACACGAGGCGTCGTGCACCCCGAGGATTTCATCCCGTTGGCCGAGGACACGGGCCTGATTGTCACGCTGGGCCGCTGGGTGCTCGAGGAGGCCTGCCGGCAGGCGGCGGCCTGGAGGGCGGAGGGACGCGACATCGGCATCTCGGTGAACGTCTCCGCTGATCAGCTCAGCCGAGACGGATTCGCGACCGACGTGCGGCGAACGCTGCTCGGGTCCGGACTGGAGCCACCCGCGCTCACGCTCGAGGTGACCGAGACCACCATCATGCGCGATGTCGCCGCGGCCTGTGAGCGCCTCGAGGAGGTCAAGGCGCTCGGCGTGCGGGTCGCGATCGACGACTTCGGCACGGGGTATGCGTCGCTCTCACACCTGCAGCGGATGCCGGTCGACGTCCTCAAGATTGACCGCAGCTTCATCGCCGCGCTCAACGACGGCGGGCAGAGCCGAGAGCTGCTCGAGGCAATTCTGGGAGTCGCGCAGGCGCTGTCGCTGAGCGTGATAGCGGAGGGCATCGAGACGCCGGGGCAGATGGCGATAATCGAGGCGGTGGGCTGTGAGATGGCGCAGGGGTTCCTGATCGGCAGACCCAGCCCGGCCGAGGTGCTCGTGACGCTGCGGTGGCCCACGCTTGCACCGGCGGCGTCCGCGTAACCTCACGTCTTATACTTGCGCGGCCCTGACCGATCGGTCGGGCTTGTCCACTCCATGGAGGAGGTCCTCGATGAGCAAGCTGGTCGCCCGTGTGGGTGTTCCTGTGCTCACCATTCTGGCGCTTGCAGGCTGCGGCAGCAGCAGCAAGAGCTCGACGGCGACCACAGCCGTTGCGCCTGCCCCCAGCAGTGCCAACGCCGCGATCGTCGCGCAGGTACCGGCGGCGATCAAATCGAAAGGGACGCTGAACATCGCCTCCGAAGCTCAGTACGCCCCGAACGAGTTCATCGCTCCGGACGGGCACACGATCATCGGGATGGACGCAGACCTCGTGAAGGCACTGGGCGATGTGATGGGGCTGAAGGTGAACCTCATCAACTCGAACTTCGAAACGATCATTCCCGGCCTGGCAGCGGGCCGGTACGACGTCGGGGTGTCGTCGTTCACCGACACCAAGGAACGCGAGAAGACCGTCGACTTCGTCACCTACTACTCGGCCGGCATCTCCTTCTACGCCAAGAGCTCGGCGAGCACCGGCGTCACCAAGATCTCCGACCTGTGTGGCAAAACGGTGGCCGTCGAGAAGGGCACAACAGAGCTGGAAGAAGCGACCAAGCAGAATGCAAAGTGCACCAAAGAAGGCAAGAAGGCGGTCAACGTGCTGAGCTTCCCCGGTCAGAACCCGGTCAACTTGGCGATCGCGAGCGGCCGCGCGGAGCTTGGGATGGTCGACTCACCGGTCGCGGCCTACCAGATCAAAAAGACGGGCGGCCAGTTCAAGCTCGTCGGCCAGAGCTATGGCTTCGCGCCGTACGGGATCGCGATTCCGAAGAACAGCGGTTTGGCGGCGCCGATGCTCGCGGCGCTCAAGACGCTGATGGCAAACGGCACCTACCGTCAGATCCTCACCAAATGGGGAATCGAGTCGGGGGCGATCAGCACGCCAAAGATCAACGGGGCGATCAGCTGAGCTGAGGAGCGGTGCCCTCCGACGAGGTCACCCACGCCGAGGGACGGCCCGAGGACATTCGGGCCGTCCCCGTACGACGTCCTGGGCGCTGGGTCGCCGCCGCGGTCGTTCTGGTCATCGCGGTCGCGATCGTCCGCTCGGTCGTCACGAACCCGCATTTCGAATGGAGCGTTGTCGGGCACTACATGTTCGACGAACGTGTGCTCGAAGGCCTGCGGGTGACGATCGAGCTGACGGTCATCGCGATGGCGATCGGGATCGTCCTCGGCTTGCTCCTCGCGGTGATGCGCCTCTCGCCGAATCCCCTGGTGTCGGGCGGGAGCTGGCTCTACATCTGGTTCTTCCGCGGCACGCCGGTGCTCGTGCAGCTGCTCTTCTGGTACAACATCGCCGCGCTGTACCCGAAGATCGGACTCGGCATCCCCTTCGGCCCGGCGTTCGTTCACCCGAACGCCAACACGCTGATAACCCCGTTCACGGCGGCGATCCTCGGCTTGGGCCTCAACGAGGGCGCGTACATGGCAGAGATAACCCGCGCCGGCATCATCTCCGTGCCGGAGGGCCAGGCGGACGCGGCACGGTCGCTCGGCATGACCCGCCTGCAGACGATGCGCAGGATCGTGCTGCCGCAGGCCATGCGAGTGATCATCCCGCCGACCGGCAACGAGACGATCTCGATGCTCAAGACGACGTCGCTCGTCAGTGTGATCGCCGTGGCGGATCTGCTCTACGCCGTGCAGAACATCTACTCGACGAACTTCAAAACGATCCCGCTTCTGATCGTTGCGAGCATCTGGTACATCGTGTGCACGAGTGTTCTCTATGTCGGGCAGTACTACCTCGAGCGCTACTACGGACGCGGCTCCTCCACGGAGCGGCAGGGGCCCTTGGTCGAACGGGTCCTACGCGGGGTGCTGAGCTTCAGGCGCGGCGGCGAGCATTCCCGTCCGGGCGCAGGGGAGCACCGGTGAGCCAGGCGATGGTCAACGCCGAAGGCGTGCACAAGCGCTTCGGCCGGCTCGAGGTGCTCAAGGGAATCACGCTGCAGGTCATGCCGGGGGAGGTGATGTGCCTGCTCGGGCCCTCGGGCTCCGGCAAGTCGACCTTCCTGCGCTGCATAAACCACCTGGAGAAGATCAACTCCGGACGCCTGTCGGTGGACGGCGAGCTGGTCGGCTACCGGCAGATGGGGGCGAAGCTGCACGAGCTGCGCGAAGCCGAGGTCGCCCGCAAGCGATCGGAGATCGGCATGGTCTTCCAGAACTTCAACCTGTTCCCGCACATGACCGCCGAGCAGAACGTGACGTGCGCTCCGATGCGGGTGAAGAAGCTGCCGCGCGACGATGCGGCGGCCCGCTCACGCGAGCTTCTCGATCGCGTCGGCCTCGCCGGCAAGGTCGACACCTATCCGTCGCAGCTCTCCGGCGGTCAGCAGCAACGCGTGGCGATCGCCCGTGCGCTGGCGATGGATCCGAAGCTGATGCTCTTCGACGAGCCGACCTCCGCGCTCGATCCAGAGCTCGTCGGCGAGGTGCTGGGGGTCATGCAGCAGCTCGCGCGCGACGGGATGACGATGGTCGTCGTGACCCACGAGATGGGCTTCGCACGCGAGGTCGCGGACAGCGTCGTGTTCATGGACGCCGGCGTCGTGGTCGAGTCGGGCAGGCCGGCGGACGTGCTCAACAACCCGCGCGAGGAGCGCACCCGGGCATTCCTCTCGAAGGTCCTCTAGTGCCATCCCCGCGGGGCGCTCAGCCGAGGTAGGCGTCGAGGCGCTCGACCGCCTCGGGGAGGTTCGCCCTGCCGAAGCCGAAGCGAACGTGCCGCGGCTCGTTGTAGACGGCCCCCGGGAGCACCAGCACGCCTGCCTTCCGCGCAGCGTCTTCACACCACTGCTGCACGTCGGGAAGCCCCGCAACGCGCGGGAAGCCGATCGGCCCGGCGCTCGGACGCACCCATTCGAACATCTCCCGGCGCCGCTCGAGGAACGCCTCGAGCACAGGCAGGTTCGAGAGGACCAGCTGGCGGCTGCGCTCGACGAGCCGATCCCCATGGCGGAGGGCCAGCGCAACCAGCAGTTCGCTGGGCGCGCTCGAGCAGATCGTGGTGTACAGCTTGAGCTCCCGGATGCGGTCGAGGAGCTCGGCGTCACGGCTCGCGAGCCATCCGATCCGCAGCCCCGGCAGCCCGTAGGCCTTCGAAACGGTGCCCAACGAGACCGCGCGGTCGTAGAGGTCGCACGCGGCGGGCAGCCGATCAGAGGTGTCGTGCTCCAGTCCGCGGTAGACCTCGTCGCTGAACAGCACGATGGAACGCTCGCCGGCCAGCTCGACGATCCGCTCCATCGTCGCCACCGCCATCTGCGTGCCCGTCGGGTTGTGCGGGCTGTTGATGTAGATCAGACGGGTCTCGGGGCGCAGCAGGCCTTCCAGCGCCTCGATGTCGTGGCTCCAGCGATCCTCGTGCCTTCGCTGCCACAGGCTGACGGCCGCTCCGGTGCTGTGGGCGACCTCGATGGCCGATCCGTAGCACGGCGCCTCGACGATCGCGTGGTCGCCCGGGCCGAGCAGCGCGTGGTAGGCGATGAAGATGCCCTCCTCGGCGGCCGCCAGGGTGAGCACCTCCCGTGGCTCGGCTCGCTCGTAGCGCGAGGCGACCGCCGCACGCAGCTCCTCGGACCCCGGCACCTCTGTGTAGCCGAGCCGCAGTCCCTTTAGACGCTCGCCCGCGTCGGGCTCGAGCTCGAGCAGGTCTGCGACGGTGAGCGCCTCGCAGTCGCTGCTGGAGAGCATCAGCTCGGCGCTGAACTCCCAGCGCTCGTAGAAGCGCTCTATCGCAAATGGCTCGATCTGCACGC
>JAOPZV010000069.1 GCA_025963935.1 Solirubrobacterales bacterium | reverse complement strand
GAAGTAGTTGAGCAGGCGCTGGTAGTGCGTCACGACGATCGTCGCGCTGTCGGGACGCTTGAGCGCATTCACCCCGCCGGCCACGATGCGCAGCGCGTCGATGTCGAGGCCCGAGTCGGTCTCGTCGAGGATCGCGATGTCAGGCGCGAGCATCGCCATCTGCAGGATCTCCGCGCGCTTCTTCTCGCCGCCGGAGAACCCGTCGTTGAGGTGGCGCGAGGTGAACGCCCTGTCGACGTCCAGCAGCTCGACCGCGTGCTGCAGCTGGTTGCGAAACTCCTTGACCTGGATCGGCTCCTCCCGCTTGGCGTTGATCGCCATGCGCAGGAAGTTCGCCACCGACACGCCCGGGATCGACACCGGGTACTGGAAGGCGAGGAACAGACCGGCCTTCGCCCGCTCGTGCGGTTCGGCCTCGGTGATGTCCTCGCCCTTGAAGTTGATCGAGCCCTCGGTGATCTCGTAGGAGGGGTGGCCGAGGAGGGTGTTGGCGAGCGTGGACTTGCCCGAGCCGTTGGGGCCCATCAGGGCGTGGATCTCGCCACGGTTGATCTCCAGGTCGACTCCTCGGAGGATCTCGCGGTCCTCTGTGCGGACGTGCAGGTCTTTGATCTCTAGGTCAGCCATGTCTTGTGGTCAAGCTCCGGTCGTGAGTGCTTCGGTGTCAAGAGTTGGAAGGGCCGGGCCGCTGGGGACGACATCCCCGTTGACGCCGACGAGCAGGTCGGCGAGCGTCGTCTCGCGCAGCGTGCTGACGATCGAGAAACGCACGCGCGTCCACAGCAGCTTCGTCGGACAGACGTGGTCGGCGACGGCCTCGCGTGCGCACACGATCGAGCCGTCGGCCGTCTCGGAGATGCACTCGATCGGAGCTATCGACCCCTCGAGAGCCTCCACGACCTCCGCCATCGTGATGTCCTTCGCCGGACGCGCGAGCAGGTAGCCGCCGTGCGACCCCCGACGCGAGTCCACCAGCCCGGCCTTGCGCAACCGCGCCGCCAGGTGCTCCAGATAGGCGAGCGGCAGGCCGTCGTGCGCCGCGATCTCAGCCAGCGGGATGGGGTCTGCGCCGGCTCGCCGAGCGAGCTCCACCATCACGCGTACGCCGTACTCGGCCTTTGTTGAGAACATCATCGTAAGATTTCCTACCTGCGAGCTAGGGTATCAGGGGTGGCCGGGCTCTCCGTCCAGCCTTCCGATGTCGTGGGCGAGCGATTCGGGCGTCAGCTGTTCGAGTCCGAACAGCACGCGCTTGCGGCCGAGCCGGTCGATCAGCAGCACATTGGCCGTCCGTTCGAAGGCCGCTCGGCCATCCGCCGCCGGGGCCACGCGGTAGGCGCGCCACACCGGACGCAGCTGCGCGAGCGAGCCGGTGAGGTACTGCGCGCGCCCGCTCAGCGAGACCTGGCCGAGGAAGCGCCGGACGCGCGCCGGCGTGTCCGATGCGGGGTCCGCGCTGACGATCAGGACGCTCGCGGGGCTGGTCAGGTCGTCGAGCGCGCCGCGGATCTGCTGCGCGATCAGCACGCACGTGGCGCCGCAGCTCGAGTACAGGAAGGCGAGGACCGTCACCCGGCCGCGGTGGCCGGCGAGCGACACCGCACCACCGGTCTGATCGGTCAGCTTGAAGTCGGGGGCGGGTGGGCTCGACGGCAGCGCTGCGCCGTCGAACGGCGAGGCCGGCCCCGACACCGAGGCGCCGGCGAGCGGGGAGGTGCGGTGCGAGGAGCCGCCGAGGATCACGATCAGGACGAGCACCGCGAGGAGCGCCGTGGCGAGCGCCAGGAGGGTGAGCAGAGGGCGCCGGCGCATCGTCGCCTCAGGGTAGGGGCAGGGCCTTCAAAGCACTGCCGGCCGACGCTATACTTTATGAAGTCAGTGAATCCCGACTGTGGTTTAGGAGTATCGCGATGAGTCCGTCCGGAGCGGAGCTTCTCCGCCGTATCAAGAGCCAGATCGATGAGGTCGACCCCTCCGAGGTGCACGAGCTGATCGACGAGGGCGTGAGCATCATCGACGTGCGCGGAAGCGAAGAGTTCGCCACCGGGCATCTGCCGGGCGCGAAGAGCGTGCCCCGCGGCCATCTCGAGTCGCGCATCGAGGGCGCCGTCCCCGATCGCTCCACGCAGGTGATCCTCTACTGCGCCTCCGGCAACCGCTCCGCCTACGCCGCCCGCACGCTGCAGGACGACCTCGGCTACGAGCACGTCCGCTCGATGACCGGCGGGGTCGCGCTGTGGAAGGACCGCGGCTACGAGGTCGAGATCCCGCGCGCGCTGAGCGCCGAGCAGCGCGACCGCTACTCGCGCCACCTGCTGATCCCCGAGATCGGCGCGGACGGCCAGCAGAAGCTGCTTGACGCCAAGGTCCTGCTGCTCGGCGCGGGAGGGCTCGGCTCACCGACCGCCCTGTACCTCGCCGCGGCGGGAGTCGGGACGCTCGGCATCGTCGACGACGACGTCGTCGACCTGTCGAACCTCCAGCGCCAGGTGATCCACAACACCGAGCGGGTCGGCGTGCCGAAGGTCGACTCCGCCGAGGAGTCCATCCGCGCGCTGAACCCGGACGTGAACGTCGTCAAGTACCGCACGCGCATCGACGCCTCGAACATCATGGAGATCATCGAGGGCTACGACGTGATCGTCGACGGCGTGGACAACTTCCCCACGCGCTACCTGCTCAACGATGCCTCGGTGCGGCTGAAGATCCCGGTGGTCTCCGCCTCGATCCTCGGGTTCGATGGGCAGCTGTCGGTGTTCAAGCCCTATGACGGCCCCTGCTACCGCTGCCTGTTCCGCGAGCCGCCGCCCGCAGAGCTCGCGCCGTCCTGCGGCGCCAACGGAGTCCTCGGCGTGCTGCCCGGCACGATGGGGCTGCTCCAGGCGACCGAGGTGGTCAAGCTGGTCCTCGGCATCGGCGATCCCGCGATCGGCCGGCTGCTGCTGTACGACGCGCTCGGCGCGACGCTCACCGAGGTCAAAGTCCACCGCGACCCTGACTGCCCGATCTGCTCACGCGATCCCGATCAGATCACCGACGAGGAGCTCGGGGTCTTCCCCGATTACGAGGCGTTCTGCGCCGCCGCCGGGTAGTCTGCCAGCGGATGGCGACGATTAAGATACCCCCGGTGCTGCGCGCGTCCGTGGGTGGCGAGAAGGAGGTGGGGGCCTCCGGTGAGAACGTCGGCGAGGTCCTGCGCGACCTTGCCGCCAGCCACCCCGCCACCGAGAGCCAGCTGTTCTCCGCCGACGGGGAGCTGAACCGCTACGTGAACGTCTACCTCAACGACGAGGATGTGCGCGTGCTCGCCGGGCTCGAAACGGCCGTCGGCGAGGGCGACACGCTCGTCATCCTGCCGGCGATGGCCGGCGGGTCCTAGGTCCCCGCGAGCGCCTCGTCCGCCGCGCCGGAGTGCTCGACTTCCGCGATCCCGTTCGCCGGTCGTGAGGTGAGCGCAGGGACATGGCTCATCGCGTGCTCGGCGAGCGCCGTGATCGTCAACGACGGGTTCACGCCCACGTTGGCCGGGATCGCCGAGCCGTCGCAGACCAGCAGGTTCTCGTAGCCGAAGACGCGCTGGTAGGCGTCCACGACCCCCTGCTCGGCGTCCGGCGCGATGACGGCCCCGCCGAGGATGTGGGCGGTCGTGGGAATGTTGAAAAGGGCCTCGGTGACCGAGCTCTGGGCGATCCCGCCGGTTCGCGCGGCGAACCATTCGGCGGCCTGGTTGGCGATCGGGATGAACGTCGGGTTGGGCCGCTCGGGGTCCTGTTCGGTCTGCAGCCAGAGCGTGCCGAACGGGCCTTTGCGCGGCCGCAGCGCGATCGCGTTGTCGAGCGTCTGCATCACGAGGATGATGATCGTGCGCCGCGACCAGTGCTTGGGGAAGAGGACCTTCACGAGCCGTCGCGGGTGCAGCACGATCTGGCCGAGAAGCTTCAGGGGCCGCGTGACGCGCGTGCCCTTGCCGACCAGCAGCGTGTAGAGGCGATGCATGGAGTCGCCCGCGTCGCCGTAGGTCACCGTCTCGATGTGGGTGTGCGCGTCGGGGTAGATCGAGGAGCTGATCGCCACGCGCTCGATGAGCTCGTCCGGGTAGTCCTCCGGCACCGTCACCGTGAGGATCGACTCGGAGTTGGTGCGCACCAACTCGCCGAGACGCGCCGATATGCGCGGCAGCGATCCGCTGAGACGACAGCGCTGCAGCAGCTTGTTGCTGCCGAGCGGGCCGGCTGAGACGACGACGCCCCGAGCCGTCTCGACCCGGCGATCCTTGCGCAGCCATGCCCCGGAGCGCACGCTTTCGACCTCGTAGCCGTCCCCGCCGTCCTCGGCGCCGAGCGGGCGGATGTCCACCACGGTGCGCTCCGCCATGACTTTCGCGCCGCGTCTCTCCGCGAGGTACAGGTAGTTCTTGACGAGCGTGTTCTTCGCTCCGTGCGGGCACCCGACCATGCAGCGCCCGCAGAGCGTACAGCCGGTCCGCTCGGGGCCCTCGCCGCCGAAGAACGGGTCGGCCACGGTCTCGCCCGGCTCGCCGAAGAAGATCCCCACAGGCGTCTTTTTGTACGTGTCGCCGACCCCCAGCTCCTCGCCGAGCTCGCGCAGCAGCTGATCGGCCGGGTCCTCGAAGGGGTTCTCCACCACGCCGAGCATCCGCTGCGCCTCCGCGTAGTGCGGCGCGAGGTCCGCCTGCCAGTCGCCCATGTGCGCCCACTGGCGGTCCTCGAAGAAAGTCTTCGGCGGGACGTACAGCGTGTTCGCGTAGCCGAGGCTGCCGCCGCCGACTCCGCATCCCGAGACCACCGAGACGTCCTTGAAGGTGGTCAGCCGGAAGATTCCCTTCATCCCCAGCCGCGGATTCCAGAAGTAGCGCCTCAGGTCACCCGTCGAGCTGGGGAACTCGTCATCGGCGAAGCGCCGCCCGCACTCGAGCACGCCCACCGAGTAGCCCTTCTCGGACAGTCGCAGCGCGGCCACGCTCCCGCCAAAGCCGGATCCGATGACCAGCCAGTCGTAGTCGAACCCCTGCTCGGCCGTCTCCATAAACGAAGTTTGACATGGAACCCCCATCGCGCCTATCCTGCTCCTGCGGGCGCGGGGGACGGACCGCCATATCTAGGGTGTGCAACGGGCTCGCGCCCGCCACAGCTGAGGGGGATACGACGCTACGGGATGCAGAATCGTTTAGTCGCGCGCCGTTCGGGCTATTGAGCGGACGGGGCGCGAGGACGGACGCCCAATTGCAACCGGGGGCGGCTCGGACTCGCGCCCTGTTACTTCGGCCGCGGGTGGCCTCCAGGCAAACGCCACCCGGCCCCTGCCGGACCCCGCTATATTCCGTGAAGTAATGGCGGCGGAGCGGCTCAGGAACCGGCCTTGCGCAGGACGGTATGGGGACATCGTCCAGTCGATCGGCAACACGCCGCTCGTCGAGTTGCCACGCCTCTCGCCGAAGCCTGGAGTGCACATCTGGGCGAAGCTCGAGTCGCGCAACCCGACGGGGTCGGTCAAGGACAGGGTCGCCCGCGCGCTGATCGAGGACGCCGAGGAGAAAGGCGCCCTCGGCCCCGGCCAGACGATCCTCGAACCGACCTCCGGGAACACCGGCATCTCGCTGGCGATGATCTGCTCGCGCAAGGGCTATCGCCTGAAGGTCGTGATGCCGGAGAACGTCACGCCCGAGCGCACCCAACTGCTGCGGATGTATGGCGCCGAGATCGTCTACTCCGACGGCTCCAAGGGCTCCAACGGCGCGGTTGCGAAGGCGCTCGAGATGGCCGCCGAAGACCCCTCCTACTACATGCCCTATCAGTACGGCAACCAGGCCAACCCGAATGCCCACTACAACGGCACCGCGGTGGAGATCCTCGAAGAGCTCGACGAGGTGACGGCGTTCGTCGCCGGCCTCGGAACGGGCGGCACGCTGATGGGGAACGGTCGCCGTCTGAAGGAGACGTTCGGAGACGCCGTGAAGATCGTCGCGGCCGAGCCCATGCAGGGCGAGCCCGTGCAGGGCCTGCGCTCGCTCGACGACGGCTTCATCCCGCCGATCATCGACCTCTCGCTGCTCGACCGCAAGATCTTCGTCACCAACCACGACGCGATCGTCTGGACGCGCCGCCTGCTCGACGAGGAGTCCGTCTTCGCCGGGGTCTCCAGTGGCGCGATCGCGAGCATCGCCGTGCGCATCGCCGGCGAGCTCGACGAGGGCAACGTCGTGTTCGTCGTGGCCGACGACGGCTGGAAGTACCTCTCGAGCGGCATCTACACCCTGCCGGTCGACGAGGTGGAGAACCTCGAGTCGACCGTCTGGTGGTAGCGCCCGGGCTCGTCCGCGCGGACGTACGGCGCGCATGAACATCTCCCGCGAGCTTCTCGACGAAATCGTCGCCCATGCGCTCGAGGATCCCGGCAACGAGGTCTGCGGCGTCGTCGCAGTCGCCGCGGACGAGTCGCCGGCCGGTGAGTCGAGCGCCGTGCGCGTGCACCGTGCCAGCAACGTGCATGCGAGCCCCCTGCGGTTCGAGATCGACCCGAAGGAACTGCTCGAGCTCTCCAACGCGATCGAGCAGGAGGACGCGGAGATCGGCGCGATCTACCACTCCCATGTGCGGAGCCGCCCGTACCCGTCGCAGACCGACATCAACTTCGCCGCCAACTGGCCCGGCGTGGAGTGGATCATCGTCGGGCTCACCGCGGATGCAGAGCCCGAGGTGCGCTCCTACCTGATCGAGGATGGCCGGGTGCGGGAGGTGCAGATGGGGGACACGGCAACGTGATCGACAAGCCGCTCGTCTGTCCCGGCTGCGGGCACACCTACCCCGCGAGCGATCGCTTCTGCGAGGAGTGCGGCATGCCGCTCGTTCATGTCCCCGGCGCGGAGAGGCATGCGAGCGAGCGCCGGCGCAAGGCGCGTAAGATCAAGCCGCAGTACGCGGAGGGGCAGCTCGTGAAGGTCGCCCGAGCCGACTCTCAGCCCGAGGCCGAGTTCATCGAGGCGCTGCTGCTCGAGGAGGGGATTCCGAGCATGCTCCGCCGCTCTGGTGGCTTCGACGTGCCGGACTTCCTGGCCGCGGGTCCGCGCGACGTGCTGGTTCCCGAGTCGGGCGCGGAGGCGGCTCGCGAAGCGCTTGCCTGGGAGCGTCCCTAGCGGAGGCGGCGGTCGGGCGGGTCAGACGAGGACGGGCTGGCCGGCTTCGCTCGTGATCGCTCGGATCTCCTCCGAGGCACGGTCGAACTCGGCGTCCGAGAGCACCGGCGTGCCCTCGAAGGGCAGTTCACGTTGCAGCTCGACCCACGGGGTGGGACCGGTGTACTCGTCCTTCACCTTGACGGTCACCGGCCGCGGGATGCGGTAGGTGCGCAGCAGCAGCACGTGCAGCGGCTGGCGACCACGCCAGCCGAGGCGCTTTTCGGCATAGTCGGGCGTCCACACGTAGAACGGTGACAGCGCGTCCACGCAGCGGGGGTCAACGATCGTGAAGTGATCGGTCACTTCGGCCCAGGCGCGGATCCGAACGCGATCCGGCTGCTGTACGGGCGCACCTGACACGAACGTGTGCAGCGGCGGCTCCCCGTCGCTCCAGACGCCCTCCTCGAGGGCCCTGCGGAGCTCCGGCTGGTGGGACTCGCGCACGAGGTCGCCCGGCTGGTGGTCGAAGGTGGGGTACAGGAAGAAGCGCTCGTGAGCGAGCTTCAGCGGCCTGTTGCCGTGCTGAAGGCCGCCCTTGCGGAGTGTTATGAGCTGCTCGCCTTCCGCCAAGGCGCGGACGGTGACAGCCCATTCTTTGAAAGCAATTGGCATGGGAAAAAACCGACGGGAATGAGGGGAACTGCACATCTCTGCCGCGCGCGTCGCCCCCTAGGCGAGCGCTTTCGGCCTGTTAAAGATACGAAATCCAGGCGAAAATCCCAAATCACCTGCAAATCCGCACTTTTTTTGGCTGTCTGGCCAGGATTCCCCACGACAAATGCCCAAGCTACGGGGCGGAGCGTCTTTACAAACGGCGACCCGCAAGGCCCTCCGCGGCCTCGATCATCGCCGCATAGTCCTGCTCGCCGTGGCCCCGTCCGGCCGCGGCGATCAGAAGGTCGCGCGCATGGGCTGCGGCGGGAAACGGGACCCCGGCCGTCTGGGCCTCCTCGAGGCACAGGCGCACGTCCTTGAGCATGTGATCGGTCTTGAAGAGCGTCGTGAAGTCGTGCTCGCGCATCGCTGCGGACTTCAGCTCGAGCTGTGCCGAGGCTCCGGAGCCCGAGGAGACGACCTCCACGAGCGCGTCGAGGTCGATCCCGGTGGCGTCAGCGAGCAGCAGCGCCTCGGCGACTGCGGCGGCGTTCGCGGCACCGAGCGAGTTGTTGATCAGCTTGAGCATCTCGCCCTGCCCGAGGGCGCCGACGTGCACGATCAGCCTGCCCATCGCCTCCAGCAGTGGCCGGGCGCGGGCGAAGTCAGCCGGCTCTCCCCCAACCATGATCGTCAACGTGCCGTCCTGCGCCCGCGGCGCCGACCCGGTGACCGGAGCGTCCAGCATCCGCACGCCGCGCTCCCGCAGGCCCTCGCCGATCCGGCGGGTCTGTGGCGGGCCGATCGTCGACATGTCGATGCACAGCAGCCCGTCGCGGGCCGCCTCGTGGACGCCGTTCTCGCCGAGCAGGACCGTCGCCACCTGGTCGCCGTCGACGAGCATGCTGACGACGATGTCGCTCTCGCGGGCGAGCTCGGCCGGAGTATCGGCGGCCCTCGCGCCGTGCTCGGCGGCCCAGCGCTCGGCCTTGCCGGGCGTGTGAGTCCAGGCCGTCAGCGGGAAGCCCGCTCGCGCGACGTTCGCGGCCATGCGAGAGCCCATGATTCCGAGGCCGAGAAATCCGATCCGCTCAGCTGTCGGTTGCTCGGGCATCGCCGAATCCTCCCCCACCAGGGGTTTCGATGCGCAGCCGCTGTCCGGCCTGCAGGCGGCCGGTTGCCTTGCCCGGCAGCGGGGCTCCGTCGAGCGAGTCGCGTCCCCGTGCCGCGTCGAGACCGCCGGCCGCCCCCCGCGGCGCGTGGCGGCGGCGCTCGGCGATCAGCGAGAAGGTCATCTCGCGCAGCGCCTCGAGCTCACGCACCACGCCGTCGCCTCCGCGGTGGCGGCCTGCGCCGCCCGATCCGCGGCGCAGCGAGTACTCGGTGACCCGCAGCGGGAATTCGCGCTCGAGCGCCTCAATCGGCGTGTTGAGTGTGTTGCTCATCGCCACGTGGACGCCGCTCGGGCCGTCTGCGTCCGCACACGCTCCCTGCCCGCCACCGAGGGTCTCGTAGTAGGAGAAGCCGGCGTCGCCGAGCGTGAGGTTGTTCATCGTGCCCTGGCCCTGTGCGCGGCCGAACGCGCTCAGCACCAGGTCGGCGACCCGCGAGGAGGTCTCCACGTTGCCGGCCGCCACCGCGGCGCCCGGCCGTGCGTTGAGCACCGTCCCGAGCGGTGCGCGAACCTCGACCGGGCGATGCGCGCCCGCCGAGGCCGGGATGTCGGGATCGCTCAGCACACGCACGGCGAACAGGCATGCGGACCGTGTCACCGCGAGTGGGCAGTTGAGGTTGCCGCCGTGCTGCGATGCGCTTCCGGTGAAGTCGAGCAGCAGCCGCTCGCCCTCGATCACCGCGCGCAGGCGAAGCGGGAGGTCTCCCTCGGATGCCTCGAGCACGTCTTCGGCGCTGCGCGCTCCCTGGGGCAGCGCCGCGAGGCAGGCGCGCGTGCGGCGCTCGGCGTAGTCGAGCACCGCGTCGGTGGCCTCGCGCAGGCCCTCGACGCCGATGCGCTGGGCGAGCTCGGCGAGACGCACCGCTCCGCTGCGGTTCGCCGCGAGCTGTGCGCGCAGGTCGGCCCGACGCTCCTGCGGCTGGCGCATGCGCTCCACCAGCTCGTCGAGCGTGCCCTCGGACAGCGGGCGCGGCGAGATCACCACGCCCTCCTCCGCGAGCGTTCGGCTGTCTGCGGGCATCGACCCGGGCACCTGCGCCCCCACGTCGGCGTGGTGCGCGCGGCTTGCCGCGAACCCGATCAGCTCGTCCTGTCCGGCGAACACCGGAGTGATGACGGTGATGTCGGGGAGATGCGTGCCGCCGGCGAACGGGTCGTTCAGGATCCAGGAGACCCCCGGGGCATGGTCCTCGCCCACCACCGCGGCGACGGCAGCGGGCATCGCGCCGAGATGCACCGGGATGTGCTCCGCCTGCATGACCATCTCGCCCTCTGGATTGAAGAGCGCGGTCGAGGCGTCGCGACGCTCCTTGATGTTGGAGGAGTGCGCCGAGCGGATCAGCACCACGCCCATCTCCTGGCAGGCCGCGCGCAGCCCGCCCGTGACGACCTGCAGCTCGATCGCGTCAAGCATCGTCAGCCGGCCTCCCCGCGGTGAAGGTGGATCGTTCCGTGGGCGTCCACCTGGCCGCGCCAGCCAGGCGGTACGATCAGCGTGGCCTCGGGAAGCGCGCAGAGCGCCGGTCCGCCCAGCACCGCCCCCGGGGCGAGATCGCCCCGAAGCACGTCGGTCTGCAGCGGCTGTCCGTCGAAGACGACGTCGCGCACCTCCCGCCCGCGCTCCCCGACGCCTTTCCCCGCGAGCGGCCGCAGTCGTGGCGAGGCGCCCCACACGGACGCCCGGATGTTGACCAGCTCGACCTCCGCCGTGTCGTCGCTGTAGCCATAGCGACCCTCGTGTGCCCCGGCGAACGCCGCGCGCAGCTGATCGGGGCCGAGCACGCCGCTCGTGAGGTCTGCCGGGTCGAGCTCCTCCTCGACCGGAAGCTCGAAGGACTGGCCTCGGTAGCGGAGCTCGTGGCGGACCCGCACGCGCACAGGACGCTCGGACAGCAGGCCGCTGGCCTCCGCGACGAGCGCCTCACGTACATGGTCGAGCCGCTCGGCGGACAGCGACGCGCCAGCCAGCATCGCCGTGCGCGAGACGTCGCGACGCGGAGCCGCCGCCGCGAGTCCCAGCGCGCACAGCACTCCGGATGCGCGCGGGCACAGCACGCGGGAGATCCCGAGCTCGCCGGCCAGCGCGGCGGCATGCAGGGGGCCCGCGCCGCCGAAGGGCATCAGGGCGAAGCCGCGCGGGTCGATGCCGCGCTCCACCGACATCACCCGAAGGGCGCCCAGCATCTCGGCCTCCGCGACGCGCACGATGCCTTCGGCGCAGCCCATCACGTCGATCTCGAGCTCGGTTGCGAGCTTCGATACGGCGCGCTCGGCGGCGCTCCGGTCGAGCATCAGGTCCCCCGCCAGCGGCGAGTCCTCGAGGAGCCGCCCGAGCAGCAGGTTGGCGTCCGTGACGGTCGGCTCGACACCGCCGCGCCCGTAACAGGCGGGGCCCGGCACCGCTCCTGCCGAGGCCGGGCCGACACGCAGCGCGCCGCCGGCGTCGCGCCAGGCGAGCGATCCGCCGCCGGCCCCGACGGTGTGGATGTCCAGCGCCGGCAATGACAGCGGTCGCCCGGCGATCACGCGCTCGGCGGTCTCCTGGACCCGCCCGTCGTCGATCATGCACACGTCACACGAGGTGCCTCCCATATCGAAGCACAGCACGTCGCGCTCGCCCGCCAGCTGCGCCAGGAGCAACGCGCCGCCGACGCCGCCCGCCGGACCGGACAGGACCGTCAGTGCCGCGTGCGCGCCTGCCCGCATCGTGTCGGTGAGGCCTCCGGAGGACTGCATGACCTGCGGCTCGCATAGGCCGAGAGCCCCGGCCTCGGCGGACAGCCGGCTCAGGTAGGCGCCGATCAGCGGAGAGAGCGCCGCGTCGAGGACCGTCGTCGCTGTCCGCTCGTACTCGCGGAAGGTGCCGACGAGCTCCGAGGAGAGCGACACGCATGCCTCGGGGAGCAGCTCGGCCAGGAGCTCGCCGAGCAGGCACTCGTGCGATGAGTCCGCATATGAGTGCAGCAGCGAGACCGCCACGGCTGCCGGCGCGCATCGCGCCACATCCTCGACCAGGCTGCGCGCGGTGCCGGGGTCCAGGGTGCGCAGGACGCCGGCCGGGCCCATCCGCTCGGCCGCCGCGAATCGCAGATCGGACGGCACGAGCGGCGCCGGCGCCGCACGGCACAGCTCGTAGAGGTGCGCGCGCGCCTGGCGCCCGAGCTCGATCACGTCGGTGAAGCCCTCGGTGGCGATCAGCGCCGTGCGCGCCGTGCGCCCCTCGAGCAGGGCGTTCGTGGCGACGGTCATCCCGTGGGCGAAGCGCGCGACTTGGTCCGGCTGCGCGCCCGCGCGCTCCAGCACTAGACGCACGGCCTCGAGCACCGCGACTGACTGCTCGCCGGGCGTCGATGCGACCTTCGCCGTGTGCACAACCGAGCCCTCGCCGACGAGGACCGCGTCGGTGAAGGTCCCGCCGACATCCACCCCCAGGAGCATCTCCGGGAGCCTACGCGAGGGTCAAGCGGCGGCCAGCTCGCGATCCTCGGTGTCCGCCAGGTGCTGGTGCGAGGGGCAGTAGCCGTTGTGCGCCAGCGGCACGCGCTGGCAGGCAGCGCCCTTGCGCGTCGTCGCCCGGCACTGCGGCGGAGCGCCGCTCACGGCCGTGTATCCCTCATGGGGATGTTCGGCGAGGAACTGCTGCGCGTAGCCGACGTAGCGGGCGACGATGTGGTGGACGTGGGCCTGCTCGGACATCGGAAAGTAGCTCCGGATGTCGCAGAACAGCGTGCGCGACGGGCGAGCGAAGTAGTGACGGTCGGTCGCCAACCGCGTGATCACTTCCTCGCAGGCGCGCAGGACTGCGCTGTGGTTGCTGTTGACCGTGGCTCCCGGCGGTGGAGCCGCGATGCGCGGCGCGAGCTCACGGTAAATGGCTCGACTGAACTGATACATGACGACTACTCCTGACCTTCTCGTTACTGAGATCTCGTGGTTGGAGCACACCCGCCGTTCCTCAGAGACTCCTATCGCGCGAAGACCTTCCCCCATTTCAACACCGGATCGGCGCAAAAGGAGCGAGATAAAGACCTACCGACGAATTTCTTATGAATCGGCTCATCAGGGGCGCGCCGCTACTCCGTTTTGGAAGCCCGATCAGCCCCGTTTGCGGGCACCGGCCCGCCGCGCAGCCTCAGTGCCAGGTCTCCCACGAGAGGGAGCCGTCGCCCGCCAGCACCGCGTGACGGTGGTCGAGCGAGGGATCGCGCTCCGGGTAATCGACGCGCTGGTGGGCGCCACGGCTCTCGGCCCGCTCGAGCGCCGAGCGGGCGATCAGCCGGGCGAGGGGATGAGGGTCGTCCAGGAGCCGCGTCAATCCGTCGGCCGAGCGCACGATGCCGGCGTCGCGCCAAACGGCGGCTCTGGTGGAGGCGGTGGCTGCCGGCAAGGGCGGCAGAGCCCGCAGCGCTTGCAACTCGTGCGTTCCAGCGGCCACGAGCCTCGGCCGATCGGCGGACAGGGCATCCGCGACCGCGCGGCGCGCGAACACGAAGCACTCGCTGAGCGAGTTGGACGCAAGGCGATTGGCGCCGTGCAGGCCGGTGCAGGAGGACTCGCCGACCGCGTACAGGCCGGCGAGCGTCGAGCGGGCGTTGAGGTCGGTGACGATCCCGCCCATCGTGTAGTGAGCCGCCGGCGCCACCGGGATCAGCTCGCGCGCCGGATCGAGGCCGGCTTCACGCAGTGCGGCGACGACGTTGGGGAAATGCGCCACGTCGATTCCCCGCATGTCGAGGCCGACCGAGCGCTCCCCCGAATCATGCAGCCGCACCTCGATCGCTCGTGACACCTCATCGCGAGGGGCGAGCTCGTCGACGAACCGCTCCCCGGATGCGTCGTGCAACGTGGCCCCCTCGCCACGGATCGCCTCGGTGATTAGGAACCCCTCCCGTCCCTGCACCCCGATCACGGCGGTGGGGTGGAACTGCAGCAGCTCGAGGTCCGCCAGCGCCGCACCCGCGGCGTGGGCGAGCAGCGGCCCGATGCCCTGCGACCCCGGCGGGTTCGTCGTGCGCGCCCACAGCGCAGCCGCGCCGCCGGTCGCGATGACCACCGCGCCGGCGCCGATCACCCGTCCGTCCTCGCACAGCAAGCCTCGGCAGCGCTCCTCCGAGCGCCACAGGGCCTGCGCGCGCGTTCCCTCGAGGACCGTGATGCGAGGCTCCTCCGCCGCGAGAGCCGAGAGCTGGCGGACGAGTCGCCGCCCGGTCGCGCTGCCTCCGGCGTGGACGATCCGCCGCACCGAGTGGCCGCCCTCGAGGCCGAGCGCGAGGTGCCCGAAGCGATCCGCGTCGAAGCTCACGCCGAGCGCCTGCAGATCGCGGAGGCGGTCGGGCGCCTCGCGCACGAGGATCTCCGCCGCTGAGCGCCGAACGAGCTCGCGGCCAGCGACCTCCGTGTCGTGCAGGTGCAGCTCGAAGGAGTCATCGGGAGAGAGCGCTGCAGCGAGACCTCCCTGCGCCCAGTAGCTGGCGGTGCGCGCCAGCGGCGTGGCCGAGACCAGCACGACGGTCGCGTGCTCGCGCGCCGCACAGAGCGCAGCGTAGAGCCCCGCCGCGCCTGCCCCCACGACCGCGAGGTCTGCCTCAGAGGAGCTCGCCATGGGGAGGCCTGACATCGTCGCGAACCGTATCTCGCCCGTCGACCCAACCGTTCCGACCGATCGGCTGGGACGACGCCCTCGGCGCCGTCAGCTCTCGACGATCACTTGGCCTTTGGCGTGGCGCCCGGCACGCTCGTGGTGCCCGGCGTTGTGATGCCCGGCGTGGCGGCACCGGGGGTCGTGGCGCCCGGGGTTGCGGGTACCGGGGCGACGCCGCCCGGCGCGGCGGCACCCGGAACGGCGGTGCTCGGCACCACGCCGCCCGGCGCCGGAGCGGCCGGCGCGGGAGCGGTCGTGACGGTCTTCGTGGTCGCCGGCGGGGTGGCACCCGACCCGGCCAGCTGTACGAACGCTGCCGCAAGCACGCCCAGCGAGAGTGCGACCACCGCGAGAAGCACCGCGATCGGAACCTTCCAGTTCGGGGTCGCCGCGAGGCGCGTGCGCGCCGCCGCTCCGCAGTTCAGGCACCACTCCTGCTCGGCGTGTAGCGGGGCGCCGCAGAGTGGGCAGGCCTCCGCCGGGACGGTCTGCGCGTGTGCGCCTGTGGAGGGGTGCCCTGCCGCTGCCGAGGCCGCTGTCGCGGACGGCGGCGAGGTTGTCGCGTTCACTGTCCGCCCGACGGAGGATGCAGGATCTCGGTCGGTTCGTCGTCGCCGGAGGGCGCCGGCGAGCGCCCGCCGGGAGATGGCGTGGAGGCGCCCGGCGGGCTCGGAGACCGGCCCGCCGTCACCGCGTCCCGCGAGCGCGCCGCCGAGTCCTGGGCAGCGCTCCGCGCGGGTACCGGCGCGGCACCAGAGAAGGGAGGTGGAGTGCTCGGCGCAGCGGGCGCCGGGGCTGGATGAGCAGCAGGCGGCGCGGCCGGCTGCGCGGCCTCGCCGGCGGGACCGTGCGAGAACGTCGCCGTGGTGGGGGCGGGCGAGGCGGCGGCGCCGGCGATCGGCAGGTCGACATGCGGTCCCAGTGACAGCCCGCAGTTGGGGCAGAACCGGTCTTCACTCGAGTGGATCGCCGCACACCGCGCACAGGCGGTGATGCCGGCCTCGCGCAGCACCGTCACGGGGCGGCGGTCCTCGAGAGCGGTCTCGAGCGTGCGCAACTCCGCGTCGATGTGACCAACCGTTGTCAGCTTCGCCATGACGAGTGCGTCGTTGCGCTGACCGAAG
>JAOPZV010000046.1 GCA_025963935.1 Solirubrobacterales bacterium | reverse complement strand
CCCGCATCCGCACTGTCGTGAAGAGCAGGCCGCGAGTGGGCATCTCGCGCTCGGGCTAGCCGCTGCCGATCAGCGGTTGCGCTTGCGCTGGTGGCGCGCAGCCTTCGCTTTGGCGCGCCGCCTGCGCAGCCGGGCGGCCGAGTCGCGAGCCGAGCCGCGCTCGATCGCGTCGGGGTCGCCGGCCGGCGCAACCCTGCGGGCGTCGCGGGCGATCACGAAGCCGATGCCGCTGAGCACCAGCACCGCCGCGCCGAGCGAGAGCAGGATCACCGTGTGAGAGTTGGTGGTTTCCGTCGCGGGAGCGTTGCTCGTCGTCTTGGGTGCGGTAGTGGTCGTTTCCTGCCCCCCGCCGGCCAGTTCGCTGAACGCCCCTCCAGGATTCAGGTTGGCGGACATCGCCGGCGCAGGGAGGACGCTCGCAAGCGCAACGGCGACGAACAACGAGCAGGTCGCCGCGCGGCGACTCGGCGGTCGTAGACCTCGACGCGACACGCCGGCGAGCATAGCGCCTGGCGAGCCTCCCGGAGACCGCCGCCGCGAGCCCGTGCGCGGCTCCCGTGCAGCGAGTCCTCCAGGCCATAGAATGGCCGTCCATGGCCCCGAAACCACGTCAGGTGCGCCTCGAGCAGCGCGGTGCACTCGAGGCCATCCAGGCGCTCGAGCAGCGTTCGGACGAGGAGCTCGAAGCCGAGACGAAATACAAGTCGGCCGCGATGGCAATCCTCGGGGCCCGCGCCTCCGAGCGCTTCGACGCGGTTGCCGCCCGTGCCTACTTCCAGCGTGCGATCGCGGCGGCGCGACCCCAGGAACGCATGCAGCTGCGGCGCATGGCGGACGCCTCGCTGGCCCTCGCCGAACGCCGCGCCGGCGACCTCAAAGACGCCGTCGAGCGACTCGGGCAGACCCCACCGACCGGTCGCCAGATGTTCGCCCTGCGGGCGATGGGCCTGCTCATCCCCCCCGGCTCCGCAGGCATCCTCGCGCGGATGCGCGGGGTGCTTCTGATCATCGCCCTGATCGCAGTGCTGCTGGCCGTCGGCCTGGGCATCGTCGAGCTCATCTCGCTTCCCTTCGGTGGCCTCGGCCTCGCGCCTGCGCTGCTGCTGGGCCTGTTCGTCGTGATCGCCGCTCTGGCCGTCGCCGCCGCCGTCGGGCGGCGAAGGCGCGACCGCGCACGCGCCGAGTCCTCCTCCTGAGCCGCCGCTGCCCTTAGCGGGCGGCGGGGGACACTAGTCTTGGCTGGTGGCCGCGCCCATCTGCCTGATCGTCAACCCTGCCGCCGGCGGCGGCAAGGCAGGTCGCCTCGCGCCAAAGGTGGAGCGCAGGCTGCGTGAGCACGGGCTGACAGTCCGCCGGGTCGACACCCGGGACCTGGAGCACGCCCGCGCGCTCGGGGTCGAGGCAGCCCAGGCCGGTGAGACGGTCGCCGCGCTCAGCGGCGACGGCATGGTCGGGGTGCTCGCCGATGCCCTGCGTTCGGTCCCCGGCGCGGTGCTCGCCGTGCTGCCCGGAGGTCGCGGCAACGATTTGGCGCGCGTCCTCGGCATCGACGAGAACGCCGTCGAGGCGTGCGCCACGGTGGCCAACGGCGTCGCGCGGGCCATGGACATCGGCGAGGTCAGCTCCAGCGGCTCGCAGCGGCCGGCTCAGGCATTCGTGGGGATCGCGTCGGTCGGCTTCGACAGCGATGCGAACCGCATCGCAAACGAGGCGCCAGCGTGGCTCGGCGGGTTGGTATACGCCTACGGCGCGCTGCGCGCGCTGCTGTCCTGGCGCCCGGCCCGCTTCGAGATCGAACTCGATCCGCCCGGCGGCGATCGCCACGTGTTCACGGCCTTCTCGATCGGAGCCGCCAACTCCAAGGCCTACGGCGGTGGAATGCGCGCGGCGCCGGACGCGATGCTCGATGACGGACTCCTCGAGGTAGTCGTCGTCGAAAGCGTCGGAAGGCTCAGGTTCCTGACGCGGATCTTCCCCAAGGTGTTCGCCGGGACGCACGTGAACGAGGACTGCGTCAGCGTGTTTCGCGCGCGAGAGGTCTCGATCAGCGCCGACCGCCCGTTCACGATGTATGCCGACGGCGACCCGATCGGCGATCTGCCCGTTCGCGTCGCGGCGCTCCAGGGGGCGATCACCGTCCTGACGCCGGCGACGGGGCCGCCCGACCCGGCGTTCGCTGCTCCCTCCCCCCTCTCCGCAGCCGACGCGACGACCGCTGCCGTCCCTGCGCCGCCGGCCGGCCAGACGCCCGCGAACCGCTGATGGCCGACACGCTGCCCTTCAAGCTCGCGCTGGCGCGCGGAGTGGGCGCGCTCTCACGCCTGCGGGGCGGCGGCGCGACGAGCGCGCCGGGCAAGGTGCTGATGCGGCTCGACCCCGAGGCGATCGGCGCGCTCGCCTCGCGCATGAAGCGCGGCAGCGTGCTGGTGTCTGCCACGAACGGCAAGACGACCACGGCTGCGATGGCGGCCAGCATCTTCGATGCCGCGGGCGTGCCGCTGGTCCACAACCAGGCCGGGGCGAACATGGCCGGCGGGATCGCCAGCGCGCTGCTCGCGGCCAGTCGCCCGCACGGCGCCATCGCCGGCGAGCTGGGGCTGTTCGAGGTCGACGAGATGTGGCTCGCGTCCGTCGCGAAGCAGATCGAGCCGCGCGTGATCCTGCTCGGAAACCTGTTCCGCGACCAGCTGGACCGCTACGGCGAGCTCGACACGATCGCCGAGCGCTGGGAGCAGGCGCTACTCGACGGGAGATCGACGCTCGTGCTGAACGCCGACGACCCTTTGATCGCAGACCTCGGCCGCGAGTACGCGGGCGTCCTGTACTTCGGCCTCGACGATGACTCGCTGACGCTCGCCGGCATGGCGCACGCGGTCGACGCGAAGCACTGCCGCCGATGCGGTGGCCCATACGCATTCGATGCTGTGTACCTCGGCCATCTCGGCCGCTACCACTGCCCGAGCTGCGGCCAGCAGCGGCCGGCTCCCACGGTCACCGCCACCGAGGTGAAGCTCGAAGGCGTCCGCTCGGCCCGCTTCACGCTGAACACTCCCGCCGGGCAGGCGGACGTGGC
>JAOPZV010000026.1 GCA_025963935.1 Solirubrobacterales bacterium | reverse complement strand
AGCCATAGATCGCGATGTCCGCCAGCTCGCCTGCCAGCTTGATCACAAGCCCCGGGACGCCGTCGTCGGCGACGAGCAGGTTCGAGCCGGAGCCCACCACGGCGAGCGCGAGGCCGGCGGATGCCGCCCACGACAGCAGCTCGCGCAGCGCCGACTCGCTGTCCGCCCGGGCGAAGTACTCACCGGCGCCCCCCGTACGGACGGTGGTCAGGCGACTCAGCGGGAAGTCCTGCTGCACTCCCGGCGGAGGCGATGCGGGACGGCTCATCCCGCCACCAGCCGGCGCCCGAGGTCATCGATGTCGCCGGCGCCCATCACGAGGCACAGGTCGCCTTCGACCAGCAGGTCGCGCAGGGCGGGCTCGGCGTCGGCGAACGTGGGCAGCCAGTACACCGGCCGGCCCTCGGCGGCGTCCGCACTCGCCTCGGCGATCAGCAACCCGCTGACGCCCGGATGATCCTCGGCCCGCTCGCGCGCCGGATAGACCTCGAGCACGACGACGACGTCGGCGAGCGCCAGCGAGCGCCCGAAATCCCTGGCGAGCAGCGCGGTGCGCGAGTAGAGGTGGGGTTGGAGGACGGCCACGAGGCGCCTCGGCTCGAGCGTGCGGGCGCCCCTGAGGCTCGCCGCCACCTCCGTGGGGTGGTGTGCGTAGTCGTCGTATACGAGCGCCCCGCCGGCGCTCCGGCCCAGCGGCTGGAAGCGTCTTCCTGCGCCGCCGAAGGCGCTCAGCGCCTCGATCGCAGGCGCTGCCTGGGCGCCGGCGAGCGCCGCAGCCTCTAGCGCCCCGGCGGCGTTCACGGCGTTGTGCGCGCCGGGCACCGCCAGCCTCACCTGCTGGCCGTGCCACAGAAAGCGCGAGCCGCCCTGGGTGAGCGTCAGCTCGCTCGGCTCGAAGGCGGCGGCCTGTCCGTCGCGCAGCTCGAGCAGCTCCGGGCGATTCCAGATGGCCGCCGACGCGGGGCCGGAGAGGAACTGGCGGAAGGCCGAGCGGAGCTCCTCGAGGGAGCCGAAGGCGGCGTGGTGGTCGAGCTCCACGTTGGTCAGCACAGCGATCTCGACGCTCAGAGCGAGCATCGAGCGGTCGGACTCGTCGGCCTCCACCACGAGCCATTCGCCGTCTGTCCACAGCGCGTTCGCCAGGCCGCCGCCGACGGATCCACCGATCAGCCATCCCGGCTCGAGCCCCGCCCCGCGCAGTGCGTGGACGAGCATCGAGGCGGTGGTCGTCTTGCCGTGTGTGCCGGCCACGGCGATCGTCCGCCTGAGCGCGGTGAGCTCGGCGAGCAGCTCGGCGCGCGGCCGCTCGGGGAGGCCCCGCTCGCGCGCCGCGACCCGCTCCGGGTTCTCGACCGGCACAGCCGAGGAGTAGACGAGCTCCACGTCCTCGCCCGTGGGAAGGTTCTCCGCGCTGTGGCCGACCCGCGCCTCGAGCACTCCGTCGGAGGCGAGCCGCTCCAGGTAGGCGGTGCGAGCGGCGTCGGAGCCGCTGACCTCGGCTCCGAGGGCCCGCGCCGCTCGCGCGTAGCCGCTCATGCCTGCTCCGCCGACGCCGACCAGATGCAGCCGCCTACCGCGCCACGGTTCCTGCACCGTGCTCACCGCCGCGCCGCCTCCTGCAGCTCCCCGGCCACCTCGCGTGCGGCGTCGGGGCGCGCGAGGCCCAGCGCCGCCGCGGACATCGCCGCCAGCCGGTCGCGGTCGCCGAGCAGGGCGCCAACCTCGGCGCCGAGGCGGGCGGGCGTCAGCTCCGCGTCGGGAATGCTCACGGCCGCGCCGGCCTCGGTCATCCAGCGCGCGTTCGCAGCCTGATGGTCGCCGGCGGCGCGCGGGTAGGGCACGAGGATCGCCGGGCGACCGCTCGCCGCTATCTCGAACACGGACCCGCCGGCCCGGGCCACCACCAGGTCTGCGGCGGCAAGCGCCTCGGCGAAGTCGGGGAGCTCGAGGTACTCGTGAAGCTGATAGCCGGAGGGCAGCTCGCGGGCGGCGAGCTCGGCGTGGTCGCGCCGTCCGCAGATGTGAAGCACGCGAAACGGCCCGCCGGCGAGCCCCTCGGCGCTAGCGAGGTTGATCGAGCGCGCCCCCAGCGAGCCACCGAACACGAGCACGCACAGCTCCTGTGGGTCGATTCCGAACCGGCGGCGGGCGGCGTCACGGTCGGCGGAGGCCGGCGCGACGGGACGGCCGGTGACGCGGTAGCGCGTGCCGTCGCGCCCGGGGATGGGGAACGCCAGGCACACCCGCCGGGCAAATGGCGCGAGCACCCGGTTGGTCAGCCCGAGATGGCTGTCGGCCTCGGTGAGCACCATGGGAATGCGCCGCGTGAGCGCCGCCACGCCGACGGGCCCGGCGACGTAGCCGCCTCCGCCCATCACCGCGTCGGGAGCGAGGCTGCGCAGCAGCGATCGCGCTCGCAGCACCGCGGCGAGGGCCAGCGCGAGAGCCCGCAGGGCGCGCAGCGGGTTGGAGCGGCTGAGCCCTTCGACGGAGATCGTGTAGAGGGGGAAGTTTGCGGCGGGGACGAGCTGCGCCTCGGCGCGCGCGCCGCCGATGAACGTGACCTCCGCGCCTTCAGCCTGCAGCGCTTCGGCCACCGCGAGTGCCGGCACCACGTGCCCGGCGGTCCCTCCGGCGGCTATCACGATCTTGCTCGGCGCTGCGCTCACCGGCCCATCGTGCCGATTCGCGCGCGCCGGCGTCGGCGGACCCCCCGCTTCGCGGCCGCTGTGCGCGGCGCGAGGAGCCGACCGCCCGCACGTGTCCTGTGGCCCCTGAGGCGACGTTCAGCAGCAGCCCCATCCCGGCGAGCATCACGATGAGGCTGCTCGAGCCGTATGACACGAACGGGAGCGGCACGCCGGTCAGCGGCGCGAGCCCGAGCACGGCGAACACGTTCAGCGTTGCCTGGGAGAGGATCAGCGCAGTCACGCCGACGGCGATCAGCGCGCTGTAAAGGCTTCGCGCGGCCTTCGCCGCGCGAAGCCCCGCATAGCCGATCAGGCCGTAGAGGAACAGCAGCGCGCAGACCCCGATGACCCCGAGCTCCTCGGCGATGACCGCCAGGATGAAGTCGGTCCGCGCCTCGGGGAGGTAGAAGATCTTCTGTACCGACTGGCCGGGACCGACGCCGAACATTCCGCCGGAGCCGATCGCGATCTGACCCTGCACCGCCTGAAAGCCGCTCGAGGAGGCGTGCGCCCAGGGGTCGAGGAAGGAGGTCAGCCGCGCCCGCGCGTAGGGGCGCACGAGCGCGTAGACCAGCACCAGCCCGAGGACCACTGCGGCCATCACGCCGAGCTTGCGCATCGGGATCCCGGCCGCGACCAGAAGCGCGCTGAAGGTGAACGCGATCACCATCGCGGTGCCGAGATCAGGCTGGCTGAACACCAGCACGCAGGCCCCGCCCACGACGAACAGCAGCGGCTTGGCGAGCTCGCGCAGATCGTGGACGCGCTGCGGTCGCTTTGCGAGGAGCGTCGCCGAGTAGAGCACCAGCGCGATCTTCATGAGCTCTGAGGGCTGGAACTGCAGGGGACCCGACCCGATCCAGCGGCGAGCGCCGTTGACGCTCACGCCGACGTGCGGGATGTGCACGGCGACGACGAGCACGAAGGAGACGACCAGCAGCGGCGCGGTGATGCTCTGGACTTTGGCGACCCCGTCGCGCGCGAGCACGCGCATGACGACCAGTCCGAGCGCCCCGTACACGAGGAACTTGATGAGGTAGCCACTGCCGTAGCCGTGGCCGCGCAGCACCGTGGTCGCCGAGGAGGCGCTGTAGACCATCACCGCCCCGAAGGCGAGGAGGCACAGCGTCGCGGTGATCAGGATGCGGTGCTCGAGGGATCGCTCAACGGCCGGTGAGCTGCGCTTGGCGCCCAGACCTCGCCCCGCGCGCGATGGCGAGGCTTTCGCCGTGCGGCGTCCCCGGGCTGCGGCTGCTGGCATCCCAGGTCATTTCGACGCGGGAGCGGCGAAGCCTCTCGACCCGCGCTTGCTGTCCTCGCGGGCGCTCAGAGGCGTGCCGAGGCTTCGCCCTGCTGCTCGCCCGAGGACGGTGCTCCATCCTTGCCGCCATCCGGGCTCTCCCCGGCCGACGCCGCGTGCGCTGCCGCGGACGCGGGCGAAGTGCCGGCGGGCTGCTGTTCAGCGAACGCGAGCACCGCAGTGGAGCCGATCGCGCCGGCGGCGAGCTGGGCGATCGCCCAGCCGGGGCCAGTGCGGCGGATCCCGAGCTTCTCGTCCAGCGACCATTTGCCCGGGCCGAGATCGGTGATTGCGAAGACGGAGGCAAGCAGCACGAGGTTGTACTCGTAGCCGCCTTCGGCCGCCCAGGGGCCATGCGCGGCATGCACCTTGCGGATCGCGGTGATCATCGTGCCGCTCAGCAGCGAGGCGCCCAGCGGCGTGAACAGCCCGGCGGCGATCAGCGCGCCGCCGGCGGTCTCGCTGGCGCCGGCGCTCGCGGCGTGGAGCCTGCCCGGCCGCATGCCCATCGACTCGAAGCTCGCTCCCGTGCGCTCCAGGCCGTGGCCGCCGAACCAGCCGGCGAGCTTCTGCAGGCCGTGACCCATGAAGAGCACTCCTACGACTGTGCGCAGCACTGCCAGACCGAGCATCACGACCTCCCAGCGGGTTTGGCGTTTCAGATCATTTCTACCACTGTGCATAGGTTGGCCGGGCTCGCGGGCAAGGCCCGCGGCGTGCGCGAGGCCTCAGACGCCCCGGCTCTGGCGGAAGATCGTGAAGCCGATCGCAGCGCAGATCGACGCGACGATCCAGAAGCGCAGGATGATCTTCGTCTCCGACCAGGCCTTCAGCTCGAAGTGGTGGTGGATGGGCGCCATCAGAAAGACGCGCTTGCGGGTCATCTGGAAGGAGATGACCTGGATGACAACCGACAGCGCCTCGATCACGAAGATGCCGCCGAGCAGTATCAGGAGCACCTCGGTCTTCGTCATGACGGCCAGCCCGGCGATCGCCCCGCCGAGCCCGAGGGAGCCCGTATCTCCCATGAAGATCGTGGCGGGGAAGGCGTTGAACCACAGAAAGCCGATGCACGCACCGACGAGGCATCCGGAGAGGATCGCCAGGTCGAAGTCGCCCGCCAGGAAGGTGATGCCTATGTAGGCGAGCAGCACGATCGCCGCGCAGCCGGCGGCGAGGCCGTCGAGCCCGTCGGTGAGGTTGACGGCGCTCGTGGTTCCGGCGACGACGAGGTAGATCAGCAGTGGATAGAGCGGGCCTAGATCGATGTGGTAGTCGACGAAGCGCAGCCACAGCGTCGACGGCAGGTGCGCCTCCTGCGTGGCGATGAACCACAGG
Organism: Solirubrobacterales bacterium; assembly: GCA_025963935.1. Lineage (GTDB taxonomy): Bacteria > Actinomycetota > Thermoleophilia > Solirubrobacterales > Solirubrobacteraceae > Palsa-744. Next base: position 6,876 of record JAOPZV010000026.1, on the reverse strand, counting down.
CCAAGGGAGATCGCGATCGTGACCGCGAGCTTCGTTCGTGCGCGCAGCCCGAGCGAGCGCCGCTTGATCAGCTTCGTGTAGTCGTCGGCGAAGCCGAGCAGCGCGCAGGCGATCGCGGCGCCGAACACGCCGACCGAGCGCCATTCGTAGTTGGTGAGGATCAGGAACGACACCGATACGGCGAGGAACAGGATGATCCCGCCCATCGTCGGCGTTCCCGCCTTCTGATGATGGCCCTCCGGGCCATCCTCGCGGATGTGCTGCCCGAACTCGCGCTCGCGCAGGAACTCGATGAACCTGGGGCTGAGGAATATGCAGATCAGCAGCGCCGCTGTGCCACCGAAGAGGATTCGGCCCATTCAGCGACGCCCCGAGCCCGCGGCAGGGGCGAGCGATGTGCCGTCGCCGGCGTGCACGCCCGCGCCCCGACCGCCGGCGGCGCGCAGCGCGGCGACGGCTCGCTCCAGGCCGACCCCACGCGAGCCCTTGACGAGGACGGTGTCACGCTCGAGCAGCAGGCCGCCGAGCAGCTCGGCGGCCGCTGCCGCGTCCGCCGCCTGATGACTCTCACCGGGGAAGCCGGCGGCGATCTCTGCGGCGAGGGGCCCGGCCGTGACGAGCAGCTGGATCCCACGTGCGCCCGCGTGCTCGCCGATCTCGCGATGCAGCCGCGGAGCGTCGGAGCCCAGCTCGAGCATGTCTCCGAGCAGGGCGACACGGCGGGCGGGAGCCGTGTCGGCGAGGTCGTCGATCGCTGCGCGCATGGACATCGGGTTGGCGTTGTAGCAGTCGTCGATCAGGATCACGCCACCAGGAAGCGCAAGGCGCTCGCCTCGCATGGCCGAGAACCGCACCTGCAGCCGCCCCTCCGGCGTGACGCCGAGCGCCCTTGCCGCCGCCACCGCGGCGAGCAGGTTTCGCAGGTTGTGCTGCTGCGCGAACGACGGCCACAGCTCGATCTGCTCGCCGCCATGCGCGATCCTCGTACGCCCGTCCGCGCGCCGCTCGAGCAGCGAGACGTCCCCGCCGTCGCCGAACGTGATCGTCCGCAGCTCGCGGCGCAGGTGCGGCTCGAGCAGCGGCTCGTGATGCGGCAGGACGACGACGGCCGACGGTGCGAGACCCGCTATCAGCTCCGCCTTGGCCGCCGCGATCGCCTCGAGCGAGCCGAGCAGCTCGAGGTGCGCGGGTCCGACGTTGACGATCACGCCGACGTCCGGCTCGGCGATCGCCGTCAGCTCTGCGATCTGCCCGCTGCCGCGCATCGCCAGCTCGAGCACGAGCACCTGGCTGTCCCCCGGCGCGGCGAGGATGGCCAGCGGCAACCCGATCTCCGTGTTGAGGTTCGCGGCGCTGGCAGCGGTTCGCAGCTGCGAGGCGAGCAGCGCCGCGAGGATGTCCTTGGTGGAGGTCTTCCCGGTCGAGCCGGTGATCGCGACCACCTTGGCGCCCGCCGCCCGCAGCTCGTGTCGCCAGGCGAGCGCGAGACGTTGAAGGGCCGTGAGTGGATCAGGGTGCTCGAGCACCGCGCCCGCGGCCCGCTCACGCGCCGCCTCGGCGGCGTGCTCGGGCGCCACCAGAACCCCCCAGGCTCCCGCGGTCAGGGCCTGGAGGGCGTGGCTACCGCCGTCGGAGCGCTCGCCCCTCAGGCCGAAGAACAGATCGCCGGCGCGCGCCAGGCGCGAGTCGATGCTGGCACGCGCAGGCCCCCCGTACGGCGACCGGGACGGCTCGGCCACGAGCCGCGCGCCGCACGCGGCGGCGATCCGGCTGGCGTCCCAGGCTCTCACGCGTTCGCCTCTGCGGCGCGCGCCGGGCGGCTTGCCAGCGCGCGCCTGGCCACCTCGACGTCGTCGAACGGCACCTTGCGCCCGCCGGCCAGCTCCTGGCCCTGCTCATGGCCCTTGCCGGCGATCACGACCACATCGCCCCGGTGTCCGGCGGCGACCGCCTCGCTGATCGCCTCGCCTCGGTCGGCGATCGAGCGCACCTCTGGCTGCCGCGACCCGCCGTCCCCCGCCTGCGTGGCAGTGCCGACGCCCTCCATGATCTCGGCGATGATCGCGTCGGGATCTTCAGAACGCGGATTGTCGGAGGTCACGAGCACAACGTCGGCGAGGCGTGCGGCGACCTCGCCCATCAGCGGTCGCTTGCCGCGGTCGCGGTCCCCTCCGGCGCCGAACACGCAGATGACCCGGCCGCCGGCACCGTCGCCCCCCGCCATGAGATCACGTGCCGAGGACAGCACGTTCTCGAGCGAGTCCGGGGTGTGGGCGTAGTCGACGAGCACCGCGAAGTCCTGACCCTCCTCGACGGGCTCGAAGCGACCGGGAACGCGAACGCCGCGCTCGAGTGCCTCGACGAGCACGTCGAGGTCCACGCCCAGGGCATGCGCGGCGGCGAGGGCGCCGAGCGCGTTGGCTACGTTGAAGCGTCCCGGCATCGGCAGGGCAAGCTCGCGGTCGCCTTCGGGCGTGTGCAGGGTGAAGCGGCAGCCGTCGAACTCGCAGCGCAGACCGCTCGCGCTGTAATCGGCGGCGCCGTCCACTGCGAAGGTGAGCACACCGTCGATCTCGGCTGCGAGGCGCCGCCCGTAGGGGTCGCCGACGTTCACGACGCTGATCGCGGGCGGCTCGCCGCCGACGGGGAGGAACAGCCGCCGCTTCGACTGGAAGTAGTCCTCCATCGTGGCGTGGAAGTCGAGATGGTCTCGGGTCATGTTCGTGAACACGGCCGCGGCGAACGGGATCGCGTCGCTGCGCGCCAGCTCGAGGGCATGCGAGGAGACCTCCATCGCGCAGGCCCTGTCGCCACCATCGAGCATCGCGCGCAGATCGGCCTGCAGATCGATCGCCTCGGGGGTCGTGCGCTGCACCGGACGCTCGCGCGCCCCGATGACCGACTTCACGGTGCCCAGCAGGCCACACTGAAGGACGCTCGCCTCCAGCAGCGCTCGCACGATGTAGGCGGTCGTCGTCTTGCCGTTGGTCCCGGTCACCCCCACGACCTGCAGCTCGCGTGCCGGATCGCCGTAGAAGCGAGCCGCGAGCGCGGCCATCGCGGCGCGAGCCGACTCGACGAGCACCTCCGGCACGCCGAGCCCCAGGGGACGTTCGACGACGAGCGCTGCGGCGCCGGCCTGGACGGCCTGCGGCGCGAAGTCGTGACCGTCCACACGAAAGCCGCCGACGCAGAAGAACAGGTCCCCGGGCCGCACCGAGCGACTGTCGTATGCCAGTCCGGTGATCTCGACCGAGCCGTCGCCGTCGCGCACCACGCCGCTTGGGCGTGCTCCTGCAGCGGCGGTCAACTGGTCGAGCCTCATCGGCCGATTCCCCGCTTGGGCATGCCGATGAGTCTAGTTTCCGCCCCCGCCGGAGCCCCGTCTACCCCGGCGCGACGCCCATGTAGGGCAGCGCGAAGCTCATGATCTGGCCGAACGCGGGGGCGGCCACGGTGCCGCCGTAGATCGAGCCGGTTTGCGGTTCGTCGACCACCACGGCGCACAGCAGCTTCGGGTTGCTGGCCGGCGCGAAGCCGATGAACGATGCGATGTAGGCCGTCTTGGAGTATTCGCCTGTCGCGTGGTCGATCTTGCTCGCGGTGCCTGTCTTGCCGGCGAGCTGATAGCCGGGGATCGACACCTCGCTGGCGGTGCCGCCAGGTGCGAGGACGCCTTCTAGCATCTGGCGCACCGAGGCAGCGGTCGCGCTGGAGATCACGCGATGACCGGCCGGCTGGTGCTGCGGGTGGCCGTCTACGGCGCTCACGAGGCGCGGCGGGCGAAGGATGCCGCCGTTGGCGATCGCCGCGTAGGCGCTTGCCATCTGCATGGGTGTGACGAGCTCGCCCTGCCCGATCGGCAGGTTGCCCATCGAGGAGCCCGAGTAGCGGGACAGCGGGAGCGCGAGGCCCGTTTCCTCCCCGGGCAGCTCGATGCCCGTACGCGAGCCGAAGCCGAAGCGGTGCACCCACGAGTTGAAGCGGGTAGCGCCCTCGAGCATGCCGATCTTGATCGCGCCGACGTTGCTCGAATGGGCGAGGATCTGCGACGTGGTCAGCGTTTCTTCGCCATGTTCGGTGTCGTCGTGAATCGTGCGGTCGGCCACGTGGATCTGGTCGGGGATGTTGAAGGAGCTGTTCGGCGTGATCAGGCCTTCCTGCAGGGCTCCAGAGATGGTGACCGCCTTGAACGTCGACCCGGGTTCGTAGGCGAACCCGACGGCCCGGTCCTGCATCGCCTCGGGCGGCGAGGCTCCTGGGTTGTTGGCGTTCACCTGCGGCCAGTTGGCCACGGCGAGCACGGCGCCGGTGAGCGGGTTCATGACGATCGCTGTCGCGTCTTTCGGGTTGAACACGCGTCCGACCGCTCCGAGCACGTCTTCGGTGCGCTGCTGGATGTTCGCGTCGATCGTCAGTGAGAGCGACGCCCCCGGCGTCACGGCGTTCGTTTCGGTGATCGAGACCGGCTGACCGATCGCATCGCTGACCACCCGGCGCTGCCCCGAGCGGCCGTGCAGCAGCTTGTTGCGCGAGTACTCCAGGCCCGCCAGCCCGTCGCCTTCGGTGCCCACGACGCCCAGCAGCTGGGCAGCCAGCGTCCCTCGCGGGTACACGCGGCGCATGACGGGAACGCCGGCGACGCCGGGGATCTTCAGCGCCATGATCGCGTCCGCCTGGCGGGCAGGCAGCGCCCGCGCGAGATAGACGAAGCCGCTGCGCTTGGAGAGCTTGGCCAGCACGCTCGACTGGCTGCGCCCGAGCAGTGGCGCGAGCCGCTGCGCGGCGGACAGCGGATCGGTGAGCAGGTACGGATCGGCCGACACGTCGCGCGCCGGCTCAGAGACGGCCAGGTCGATGCCGTTGCGGTCGGCGATCGTTCCGCGCTGCGCGGTGACGGGCTGATAGGTCAGCTGCTGGTCGCTGGCGGCCTTGCGCAGCGTCCCGCCGTGCAGCACGCCGAGGTAGACGGTGCGCCCGGCAGCGAGGATGAGCAATAGGAAGAAGAGCCCGAAGATTCCCCCTATGCGGCGTTGTACGACGGCCACCGATTATCCCGTGGGGCCTGCCTGGGTGCCGCCTGCGGGCGTCGCTTCCGGGGAGCCGGCGCCCGTCGCTTCGGTCGAGCCAGCGGCGGTGGGCGCCGGCGAAGGGGTTGGTGAGGCGCCGGAGGGTGACGCTGAGGAGCTTTCAGGCGCCGAGGCGGATTCGCCGGAGGCATGGCTCGATTGGCCGGCTGGCGTGCTCGACGATGGCGACTGCGACGTGGTCTGTTCGCCGCCGCCGGTGGTCGCGCCGGCGCTCGTCGTCGCTTCATGCCCTGAGGTGCTCGCTTCGCTCGATTCTCCGCTCGCGGTGGTCACCGGTGCCTTCAGCGCGGCCGCGCCTCGGCCGGCGTCGAGACGGGGGCGAGCGGTGAGGAAGCGCACGGCTCCGACGGGCACGAGCGCCATGCCCAACTGCGTGGCGTGCGCCTCCACTCGTTCGCCAGCGGCGAGTTCGGAGTTTTCGATGCTGAGCGCCGCGTTCTCGCGTTGCAGCAGCGACTCGCGCTGAAGGGTGTGCCCGATGCTCGAGTTGAGCTTCAGCAGGCCGAGCTGAAGGGTGACGATCCCGATAAGCGCGAACGCCACGAGGGCGATCGAGATGCGTCCGCGGATCAGCCGATCGAGGAGCCGGTGGCGCGCGAGACCGTCGAGCAGGCCTAATAGGCCGAGCGCGATGCCGCCGTCGGACCTCGACGGCGTGCGGGGGCGAGCGGCGGGACGGGAAGGAAGCGGGCCGGAGATGCGCCTCGGCCGCGCGGGAGCGGTGCGGCGCCCCGGGGAGACGGGCCGACGGGGTGCTACAGCTGGAGCAGCTGCTGCGGCCGGCGGCGTCATGCCGGCAGCTCGCCATCGTCGAGCAGCTTGCGTGCGGCGCGCAGCCGGGCCGAGGACGCCCGCGGGTTGCTCGCGACCTCCTCGGCGGAGGGCACGACGGAGCGGCGCGTGAGCAACGCGGCCTGCGGCTCTCGCCCGCAGGCGCAGACCGGCAGATCGGGCGGGCAGATGCAGCCGCGTGCGCGCGCGGCGAGGAAGCGCTTCACGCGGCGATCCTCGAGTGAGTGGAACGAGATCCCGGCGAGCACTCCGCCCTCGTTGAGGACCGACCAGGCCAGCGGCAGGGCTCGATCGAGCTGGCCCAGCTCATCGTTGACGGCGATCCGCAGCGCCTGGAAGGAGCGCTTGGCGGGATGCCCACCGGCGAAGCGGGCGGGCGCGGGAATCGCGGAGTTGATGGTGTCCACCAGCTCGTGCGTGGTCGCTATCGGTGCCTGCGCGCGGCGGCGGACGATCGCCCGGGCGATTGCGCCGGCGTGGCGCTCCTCGCCGTAGTCGCGCAGGACGTGGGCGAGGCGGCGCTCGTCCCACTCCGCGACGATCTCGCGAGCGCTCAGCTCCTGGGAGGGGTCCATGCGCATGTCCAGGGGTGCGTCGTATGAGTAGGAGAACCCCCGCGTCCGCGTGTCCACCTGCATCGAGGACATGCCGAGGTCGAAGTACGCCATGTCGGCTCGCAGGCCCTCCTGAGAGATCTGCTCGAGCGCCTCGGCGTAGCCGGCGCGGATGAAGCGCAGCGAGCAAGCGCTCTCGGCGGCCAGCGCGGCGAACCGCTCCTCCGCCAGCGGGTCGCGGTCGATCGCGATGAGCGTCCCGCGCGGGCCGAGGCGTTCGGCCAGCAGACGGGCGTGTCCGCCGTCGCCGAAGGTGCAGTCGATCGCGGTCTGCCCCGGCTGCGGGCCGAGCAGCTCGAGCAGCTCGCCGGCAAGCACCGGCGTGTGCGATGAGCTCGCGAAGCCTGCTCCGGCGGAGGCGGCCGCGGCGCGGGCGGCCT
>JAOPZV010000287.1 GCA_025963935.1 Solirubrobacterales bacterium | reverse complement strand
GCCGAACAGCACGTCGAGCACCTTCGACCGGAGCCCCTCGCTGAGAACCATCGCCAGCGCGCCTGCGACTGTCAGCAGCAGCAGCGAGCGGCCGATGCCGCCGCTGCGACCCTTGCGCTTTGGCGGTTCACGCAGCGAGCTCGAGGCGTCACGCAGCGCGTTGGCGGCATCCTTCAATTCGCGCTGAAGCTTGCGATCCTCGAACAGCGCCTTTGTCGCGGGCTTGCCGTTGGTCATGCGCCCGTAGGCGTTGCGAGCCGCTCCGTACGCCGCGAGCAGGTTGGAGCGCAGCTCCTCATCCGCGACCAGACGCTGCACGTACTGGTTCCGTTGCGCCGCTCGCGCTGCGTCTCCGGCCTTGCCGATCCTGTCTTTCGCTGCCATCTTCTCCACCGTCCTCTGCCGAGAGATTGCCGGTACCTCGTCAATATACCCGGAGGCGGCCGATATGAGACGGCCCCGACACGAGACTCCGACCGACATGAGAGAGCCGGCCGGAACCCGTCAGGCGTGCAGCGCCGCCTGCTCCTGCGCTGATGGGAACGCCCATGCCGCGCGCGAGCGACGCTCCTGACGGAATACGAAGCGCAGCTGTTGCGGTGGCCTCAGCTGCGCCTCGTTGGGACGGAAGGTGGCGCACGGCTCGGTCAACTCCAGCGCGCACAACATGTTGACGCGGAAGAAGCAATCCTCGCAGCTCACTTTTTGCGCCCGTTTGGGCGCTCGCCCAGCCTGCTTGCCCTGCGCCACGTCATCCCCCAGCCGCGAGTTGAGTTGAATGGAACCGCTCGCGATCAAAGCACCATCGGACGGGTCGCTCAAGGCCCAGCGACGCACCACTCCGCAAATCGCAGAGAAAAGCTTTTGCTACCCGGAAATAGCCGAGAACGAGTCACGTTGGTGTGACAATCATGAGAATCCAAGCGCACTTTCCGGAGGTTTCGAGCCGAACGGCGGCATCGCGTCATCATCTGTGCGCGATGCGCATCCTCGTCACCGGTGCCAGCGGGTTCGCCGGCTCGCTGCTCGTTCCGCGCCTGCGCGCCGACGGGCATGCGGTGCGCGCGCTGGCGCGTCAGCCGGCGCGGGTAGAGGAGGCGCTCGCCCGGCTGCCGCGCGGCTCGGAGAAGGGGGGGTCGCCACTGGACGTGGTGCGCGGCGACGTGCTCACAGGGGCTGGGCTCGCGCGTGCCCTGGACGACGTCGAGGTGGCCTACTACCTGATCCATTCGATGGAGCGCTCCGCGGAGGGCAGCGCGCCGTTCGCCGAGCGCGAGCGAATCGCCGCTGAGAAATTCGCGGAGGCGGCAGCGCACGCGGGGGTGCGTCGCATCGTCTACCTCGGTGGCCTGCTGCCACGCTGGAGCGATGGGGCGAGCATGCGAAGCCGTGCCCGCTCCTCGCGTCACCTCGCAAGCCGCGCCGCGGTCGAGCGCATCCTGCTCGAATCGGTGCCCGACTCGGTGGCGCTGCGCGCATCGATCGTCATCGGTGCACAGTCGCGGTCCTTCCGCCTGCTGGTGCACCTCGTGGAGCGCATGCCCATTCTCACCCTCCCGGCCTGGCAAGCGTTCCGCACGCAGCCGATCGACGCACGCGACGTGACGGAGATGCTCCTCGCGGCGGCCGACGCACCGCTAGGAGGGAGCTCGCTCGAGATCGCCGGTCCCGACGTGCTCACATACGGGCAGATGATGGCGGGTATCGCCGAGCTCATGCTCGTGAACCGCCCGTCCATTCGCCTGGGAGTGAATCTGACTGGAATCACCGCCCGCGTGGCAGCCGCCATCGCCGGTGAGGATCCCGACCTGGTGATGCCGCTGATGGAGGGCCTGCAGGGGGACCTGCTGCCGGAGGACGACGATGCCGCTCAGCTGCTGAACGTCCCGCTGCACAACTTCGAGTCAGCCGTCGAAAACGCGCTGCGCGACTGGGAGCGGCGAGAGCCGCTCGCCGCGCGCTGATGCGCCGGGCGCGGACGCGCAACTCGCATTAGCTACGGTTCGGCGGCCGGCGACAGCCGGAACAACTCAGCCCATGACCCTGGTCACAGCTTCCATCCACATCGCTGCCCCTCCGGCCGATGTGTGGAAGGTCGTTATGGATCCCCGGTCACTCGGCGACTGGGTGACGATTCACCGCAAGCTGGTGCATGCCGAGGAGGGGCCGCCCAAGCTGGGCTTCGCGATGGACCAGCAGATCCACCTCCGAGGCGTCAATCTCGAGGTTCACTGGAAGCTCGTGGAGTGCCGTCCCGAGGAGTTGGCGGTGTGGGAGGGGCGCGGCCCGGCGAGATCGCGAGCTCGCACCGAATACATCCTCAAAGCCGAGGGTGATGGCACGCGGTTTGACTACCGCAATGAATTCCGCGCGCCGCTGGGCCCACTCGGAGCGGTCGTCAGCCGTGCGCTCGTGGGTGGCATCCCGGTGCGTGAGGCTCGGCGCACGCTCGATCATTTGCGCGATCACCTGGAACGGAAATCGAAAAGAACTAGTGTAAGGTAACGCCGGCAATCAGATGTGACTTAGAGCACATCGACACTAGTGAAGAGGATCCCACCGTGACCGACTTCCTTGACGAGAAGCGCCGAGAGATCACAGACCGACTGAAAGAGCTCAAGCCGCTCGTGGACGAGTACAGCCGCTTGGAGGCTGCTTCGTCTGCGCTCGCCGGCGTGGGCGGATCGTCCTCGACAGGCGGCACCACGACCGCCACTCCCCGCCGTCGCGGTCCCGGCCGCCCCCGCGGCTCGCGCTCGAGCACGGCGACTAAAACGGCAAAAGCGACGCGTAAACCAGGTCGGCCCCCCGGTCGCCGCGCCGGACGGCGCAAAGGCAGCGGGACGCGTGCGGCCGAGGCGTTGTCGTTCGTGCAGGGGCAGCCCGGTATCACGATCCCCGAGCTCGCAGCGAAGATGGGGATAAAGCAGAACTACCTCTACCGCGTGCTGCCGGGCCTCGAGCAGGAAGGCAAGGTCAAAAAGCAGGGTCGCGGCTGGCACCCCAAACGGTAGGTCCCAGTCTCGTCCGTCGGACCCGCGGAACGCGGGTGCGGTGCAGCTCTTTGAGAACTTAGAAGGGCGTGGTCCATGTGACCGCGCCCTTTTTCTTTGCCCACCGGCGCGTCCCTTCAACAGAGGAGCCTGCCGCTGAGAGTGGCTCTAGATCAAGCCCTGCTCGGAGACGGTGTCCCGCTCGCTGACGAGCTCCGCCACCGATGCGTCGATCTTGCCGCGAGAGAACTCGTCGATCTCCAGGCCCTGCACGATCGCGTAATCGCCGCCTGCGCAGGTGCATGGAAATCCGCTGATGAGTCCCTCGGGGATCCCGTAGGAACCGTCCGAGGGAACGCCCATCGATGCCCATTCTCCATCGGTGCCCGAAACCCAGTCGCGCATGTGATCGATCGCGGCGTTCGCCGCCGAGGCGGCGGAGGAGGCGCCCCGGGCCTCGATGATGGCCGCGCCGCGCTTGCCGACGTTCGGCAGGAAGTCGTTTTCGATCCACGCCTGGTCGTCGACCGCCTTGGCTGCTTGCTCGCCGCGAGCCTCGGCGTGGAACAGATCCGGATACATGGTCGGCGAGTGATTGCCCCATACGCCCATGTGGGATATGTCAGTTACCGGGACGGCGAGCTTCGCGGCGAGTTGTGCGACGGCCCGATTGTGGTCGAGGCGCATCATGGAGGTGAAGCGCTCATCGGGGATGTCGGGGGCGTTGTTCATGGCGATCAGGCAGTTCGTGTTGGCAGGGTTGCCCACGACCAGCACCTTGACGTCGCTCGCGGCGCGATCGTTCAGCGCCTTGCCCTGCACGGTGAAGATCTTGCCGTTCTCGCTGAGCAGCTCGGCGCGCTCCATCCCCTTCGTGCGCGGACGCGACCCGACGAGCAGCGCCACGTTCACACCGTCGAACGCGTCGTCCGGGTTGTCGTGCAGGTCGAGGCCCGTGAGTAGCGGGAAGGCGCAATCGATCAGCTCCATCGCCACGCCCTCGAGCGCGCCCATCGCCTGGGGTATCTCGAGGAGCCGCAGGTCAACCGGCTGCTCGGCCCCGAGCAGCTGTCCGCTGGCGATGCGAAAGACCAGGCTGTAGCCGATCTGACCGGCAGCGCCGGTGACGGTTACTCGTACGGGATTGCTCACAAATTCATCTCCTCGGGTGGGGGGCTGTGCGTTAAGGGACTCGCTCGGATACGGCGGGGCGCTCGGTGGCCATCGCCCGCTGCAGGTTCTCGTCGATCGACGCGAGAAACTCCTGGGTCGTCTGCCACGGCTGATCCGGTCCGACGAGCAGCGCTAGATCCTTGGTCATCTTTCCGCTTTCAACGGTTTCCAGGCAAACCCGCTCGAGCGTCTCGGCGAAGTCGCTGACCTCGGGCGTTTCATCCATCCGCCCGCGCGCCGCGAGGCCCCGCGTCCAGGCGAAGATCGACGCGATCGGGTTGGTCGATGTCGGCTTGCCCTGCTGGTGAAGGCGGTAGTGGCGGGTGACGGTGCCGTGGGCGGCCTCCGCCTCGACGGTCTGCCCGTCGGCGGTCATCAGCACGCTGGTCATCAGCCCGAGAGAGCCGAACCCCTGGGCGACCGTGTCGGATTGCACGTCGCCGTCGTAGTTCTTGCAAGCCCACACATAGCCGCCCTCCCACTTCAGCGCAGCGGCGACCATGTCGTCGATCAACCGGTGTTCGTAGGTGATCCCGGCGTTCTCGAAGTCGGATGAGAACTCGTCTTCGTAGACCTGCTGGAAGATGTCCTTGAAGCGCCCGTCGTAGCGCTTGAGGATCGTGTTCTTGGTCGACATGTACACGGGATAGCCGCGGTCCAGGCCGTAGCGCAGCGAAGCGCGCGCGAAGTCGCGGATCGAGTCGTCGAGGTTGTACATCGCCAGCGCCACCCCGCCGCCGGGGAAGTCGTAGACGTCGAGCTCGGTCGGCTCGCTGCCGTCGGCCGGTGTGAAGGACAGCGTGAGCTTGCCCTCACCCTTGACCACGAGGTCCGTGGCGCGGTACTGGTCGCCGAAGGCATGGCGGCCGATCACTATCGGCTTCGTCCAGCCGGGCACCAGCCGGGGGATGTTCGCGATGACGATCGGCTCGCGGAAGATCACGCCGCCGAGGATGTTGCGGATCGTCCCGTTCGGCGAGCGGTACATGTCCTTCAGGCCGAACTCCTCCACGCGAGCCTCGTCGGGAGTGATGGTCGCGCACTTGACGCCCACGCCGTAGCGTTTGATCGCGTTGGCCGCTTCGACCGTGATCTCGTCGTTCGTCGCGTCGCGGCTCTCGATCCCCAGGTCGTAGTACTTCAGATCGACGTCGAGGTAGGGAAGGATCAGCTGCTGCTTGATGAACGACCAGATGATCCTCGTCATCTCGTCGCCGTCGAGCTCGACGACCGGGTTCTTCACCTTGATCTTCGCCATGGGCGGCCGATGCTATCGAGCCGCGATCTGCTTCACTTGGTCATATGGCCACCGTCTCGCAGCCAGGGCGCGAGGGAGCCGCACCCTGGCAGACGCACACGGTCTTCAACCAGGCTCCTCCGCTGGAGGGCGTCGATGTCTTCTCCAGCAACGTCCCGCTCGTCGAGGCCGTCGGCCGGGAGGGCGCCGGATGGGTGCTCGAGCGGGCCTCCGCACTCGGGCGCGTGATAGGCGGCGAGCCGCAGCAGCTGTGGGGCAGGCTGGCCAACGAGAACAAGCCGGTCCTGCGCACGCATGACCGCTACGGCAACCGCATCGACGAGGTCGAGTTCCACCCCGCGTGGCACAAGCTGATGAAGCTCGGCATCGAGCACGAGCTCCATTCGCTGCCGTGGACGAGCGCGGAGCCGGCTGCGCACACGGCGCGCGCCGCTCTGTACATGACCGCGATGCAGGCCGAGGCGGGTTTCGCGTGCCCGATCACGATGACCTTCGCCGTCGTGCCGGCGCTCCGGGCGCAGCCCGAGCTGGCTGCCGAGTGGGAGCCGCTGGTGACCGCTGCGACGTATGACCCGCGACTCGTCCCCGCCTCCGAGAAGGGGTCGGCGATAGCGGGGATGGCGATGACCGAGAAGCAGGGCGGCTCCGATGTGCGCGCCAACACGACGGTGGCCAACCCGCTGAACGGCGGGGGCGCCGGAGCGGAGTACGAGCTCATCGGCCACAAGTGGTTCTGCTCCGCGCCGATGTCGGATCTGTTCCTCGTGCTCGCGCAGACAGACGACGGGCTGTCGTGCTTCCTGCTGCCGCGCATCCTGCCCGATGGAAGCCGCAACGCGTTTCACATCCAGCGGCTGAAGGACAAGCTGGGCAATCACTCGAACGCCTCATCCGAGATCGAGCTGCACGGCGCGTGGGCGAGGATGCTCGGCGACCCGGGCCGCGGCGTACCGACGATCATCGAGATGGTCGGCCACACGCGCCTGGACTGCGTTATCGGCACGGGGGCGGGCATGCGCGTGGCGGTCGTGAACGCCACTCACCACGCCGCCCACCGCAGCGCATTCGGCAAGAAGCTGATCGACCAGCCGTTGATGCGCAACGTGCTCGCCGACCTTTGTGTGGAGTCGGAGGCCACGACGGCGCTGGCGATGCGCCTGGCGCGCGCCTATGACGAGGCGGACGCCGACGCCCAGGCGGGCGAGGACTCAAGCGACGCCCAGCTGTTCAAGCGGGTGGCGACCGCCGTGGGCAAGTACTGGACCTGCAAGCGCGCCCCCAACCACGCCTTCGAGGCGCTGGAGTGCCTCGGCGGGGCCGGCTATGTCGAGGAGTCGGGCATGCCACGGCTTTATCGAGAGGCGCCACTCGCGTCGATCTGGGAGGGGTCCGGCAACGTGATGAGCCTCGATGTCCTCCGCGCGCTCGCCCGCTCGCCGCGCTCGCTGGAGGTGTTCCTCGACGAGGTCCAGGAGGCCGACGGAGCCGATGCACGGCTCGATGCTCGCGTGCACGAGCTGAAGGGGCAGTTCGCCGACCCCCAGACGCTCGAGACGCGCGCCAGGCGCGTGGTCGAAAGCATGGCGCTGTGCCTGCAGGGCTCGCTCCTCGTGCGCCACGCGCCGCCCGCCGTGGCAGACGCTTTCTGCGCCTCGCGCCTCGCCGGCGACGGCGGCCTCGAGTACGGCACGCTGCCGGCCGGCGTGGACTTCGAGGGCATCATCGAGCGCAACCGCCCGCCGCTGTAGAGACACCGAGCCTGCGCGGCGACGTTGAAGAGCCCGCCCTCGAGCGGTGGGGAAAGCCAGCACTGCAGGGACGTGACCCTGCGGGGCCTAACATTGAGCCATGGGGCCCCGAGGCAACCTTCAGCTCGCGCGCATATTCGGCATTCGCATAGGCGTCAGCGTCAGCTGGTTCGTTGTTCTCTTTTTTCTCATCTACTGGCTGTCACAGGTCTACTTCCATGAAATGGTCGCGGCCTCACAGACCACCGACTACCTCATCGCGGTGGCCGGAGCGCTCGGGTATTTCGCATCGCTCGTGCTGCACGAGCTCGGGCACGCGCTGGCGGCGCGCCGCGCCGGCATTCCGATCGTCGGCATAAACCTGTGGTTCTTCGGCGGGCTCTCGCAGATGGGCCGCGAGCCGGAGAGCGCGCGTGAGGAGCTGAAGATCGCAGCGGCCGGACCCGCCGTGACGCTGCTGCTGCTCGCGATCTGTGTCGGCGTCGGCACAGCGCTCCAGAGCGGCGGGCACTTCACCGATGTCGCGCTCGCGAGGCCGGGGTTCACGACCACCCCCGCGCTCGCGCTCGTCGGCTGGCTCGGGTTCATCAACGCGATGCTCTTCGTGTTCAACATCGTCCCGGCGTTCCCGCTCGACGGCGGGCGCATCGCCCGCGCGCTGATCTGGTGGCGAACCGGCGACCGCAACCGCGCGACGCTCATCGCGGGGCGCTCGGGACAGGGATTCGCCGTGCTGCTTGGCCTGGCCGGCGTCGCCGCGTTCGCCGGGAGCGGATCCTCGCTTGGCCTGCTCACTCTCGTGCTCGCCTTCTTCCTCTACCAGGCGGCCGGCGCCGCGGTGATGCAGGGCGCGATCGGCCGGCGGATCAAGGACATCACCGTGGCCGACATCATGGATCGCGAGCCGGTGACGATCCCTGCGGATGAGACGCTGCTCGACGCGCAGGAGCGGTTCTTCCAGCAGCACCATCGGCCGTGGTTCGCCGTCGTCGACCCCGCGCGCCACTTTCTCGGCGTCGTGCGCCAGCAGCGCGTGGAGGCGGAGATCGCGGCGGGGCGCCCCGCGCTGCCGGTCGGGGAGGTGCTCGAGCAGGACCTGCCCGTAGAGATCGGCGAGGAGGCGCCGCTCGAGTCGCTGCTCGGCTCCGAAGGGCTGGGACGCCTCGGTGCGATGGTGGCCGTCGACAGCGACGGCGTGCTGCGTGGCGTGGTCACCCTGGCGCAGGTCAGCCAGGCGCTGCGGCCCGCGACGTAGGGCCTTGCAAGAGCCCGCGTTATAGAGTGCCGGGCCGCAATCGCGTCTTTGCAACTCAACCTCAGGGAGCCATGCCAGCACACGACGTCTTGATCATCGGGGCCGGTCTCGCAGGCCAGCGTGCTGCGCTGGCCGCCGCCGAGACGGGCGCCAGCGTGGCCATCCTGAGCAAGGTGC
>JAOPZV010000234.1 GCA_025963935.1 Solirubrobacterales bacterium | reverse complement strand
CAATGCGGCCGCCTGGCACGTCGATCCACACCTAGCTTCAATCGTCGGACCGTCATAGCTTCCGCCGGGCGGCGCGGCCGGTTCCACGCTTGGGCGTAGCACGCCTCCAAGGCGCGCGCGCTACGGGGCCTGGTGCTGGCACATGGCCGGGCACGCTCACCGGAGCTGCGGCCCGCCCAGTCATACTGGCTGCATGAAGGTCGCCATCATCGGCTATCCAAACGTGGGCAAGTCCTCGCTGATCAATCGCCTCACGGGCACCCGTGACGCGGTCGTGCACGAGCGTCCGGGGATCACCCGCGACCGCAGGGAGCTCGACTGCGAGTGGAACGGACGCCAGTTCAAGCTGATCGACACCGGCGGGATGGACTTCGAGGACGACGATCCGCTGGCCGGCTCGATCCGCGACCAGGCGCGCGCCGGGCTGGCCGACGCCGAGGTGGCCGTGCTGGTGGTGGACGCTCGCGCTGGTGTGCGGCCCGGCGATGAGGAGTTGGCGGAGCTGCTGCGCCGCTCGCCACTGCCGACGATCGTCGCCGCCAACAAGTGCGACGGCCTGGCCGACATGCCGCTGGCGGCCGACTTCCACCGCCTGGGGCTCGGCGAGCCGCTCCCCGTGTCCGCGGCCCAGGGACTCGGCTCGGGGGACCTGCTCGACAGGATCGTCGAGCTGCTGCCGGAGGGAGAGGAGGAGCAGGACGACGACACCGTGCGCCTCGCCGTGATCGGCCGGCCGAACGTCGGCAAGTCCTCGCTCGTGAACCGCTTCCTCGGCGAGGAGCGCGTGATCGTCTCCGAGCTCGCCGGAACCACCCGTGACCCGATCGACATGCCGCTGCTCGTCGGCGACCGGCGCCTCGTGCTGATCGACACCGCCGGCATGCGCCGCCAGTCGAAGGTCGCCGACTCGGTCGAGTACTACACGGTGCTGCGCTCCCAGCGCGCCGCCGAGCGCGCCGATGTCGCGCTGGTCGTCTGCGACGCCGCCGACGGCGTCACCGCCCAGGATCTGCGGGTCGCCGAGCTCGCCATGAAGGCGGGCTGCGCGACGGCCATCGTGCTCAACAAGTGGGATATCCACGAGGGGAGCGAGGACGATCTCGACCACGAGCGCGCCCGCGTAGCCGAGAAGCTGCGGCTGCGCCCCCGGGTCCTGACCGCCAGCGCCAAGACCGGGCGGCACGTCTCGCGCCTGCTCACCGAGGCGATCGGGCTCGGTGACCGGATGGCCGGCCGGATACCCACGCCCGAGCTCAACCGCTTCCTGTCCGAGACCGTCCAGGCACGCCAGCCGCCCATCGGCACCCGCCGCGGCTCGAGCCAGCACCGCCTCAAGCTGCTGTACATGGCCCAGATAGGCGAGCGCCCGCCCCGCTTCGCGATTCAGGTCAACTCCCGCAGCCGCGTCACGCGCGACTACGCCTACTTCATCGAGAACCGCCTGCGCGCCCGCTACGGGATGCAGGGAGTGCCGCTGATCATCGACTTCGTCGAGCGTGGCCAGCGCGGGCAGCGCCGAGGCGCCCGCGCCGCGTAGACTTCGGCGACTTTTGCCGCGCCCAGGCGCCGAGAAGGCGCACGCCCCGCACGTCCACGACCCCTGGAGCTGACACACCTAGCCATGACTGAGCTTTCCGACAACGAGTTCCTGTTCACCTCCGAGTCGGTCACGGAGGGCCACCCCGACAAGATCGCCGACCAGATCTCCGACGGCGTGCTCGACGCCGTCCTGACCGACGACCCCTACGGGCGGGTGGCCTGCGAGACGCTCGTCAACACGGGGCTGATCGTCGTCAGCGGCGAGATCTCGACGGACACCTACGTCGACATCCAGGAAATCGCCCGCGAGACAGTCCGGCGGATCGGCTACGACAACGCGCTCTACGGCTTCGACTGCCACACCTGCGCGGTGATCAACGCGATCGACAAGCAGTCGCCGGACATCGCCCAGGGTGTGGACGCCGCCTACGAGACGCGCCACGACCCCGCCGACGAGGACGAGCTCGACGTCGCCGGGGCAGGGGACCAGGGGATGATGTTCGGCTACGCCTCCAACGAGACCGACGAGCTGATGCCGCTGCCGATCTCACTCGCGCACAAGCTCGCCAAGCGGCTCTCCGAGGTCCGCAAGGGCGAGGTCGTGCCCTACCTGCGCCCCGACGGCAAGACGCAGGTGACCGTTCGCTACCAGGACGGCCGGCCGGTGGAGATCGAAAAGATCCTGATCTCCACACAGCACGCCGACGGCATCGACACCGAGACGCTGATCAAGCCGGATCTGCTCGAGCACGTGCTGCGTCCCGTGCTGCCCCCCGACCTCTACGACGAGAAGAAGCTCGCCAGGAACTTCCTGGTCAACCCCACCGGGCGCTTCGTCATCGGCGGCCCGATGGGCGACTGCGGTCTCACCGGCCGCAAGATCATCGTCGACACCTACGGCGGCATGGCGCGCCACGGCGGCGGCGCCTTCTCCGGCAAGGACCCGTCAAAGGTGGACCGCTCCGCCGCCTACGCGGCGCGCTGGGTGGCCAAGAACATCG
>JAOPZV010000225.1 GCA_025963935.1 Solirubrobacterales bacterium | reverse complement strand
GAGGCGCCGTAGCCGGCCACCTCGCGCTCGAGGATCACGATCTGCAGGGCGGGGTCTGCGCGCTTCAGGTAGTAGGCCGTCCAGAGCCCCGTATAGCCGGCGCCGACGATCGCCACGTCGGCCTCCGCCGGTCCCTGCAGCGGGGCCCGGGCCGGCGGCGGGCCGCCCAGCGAGCGCCACCAGAAGCCGAGCTCTCCCGTGCGCATCGGCGCAGCGTAGTGCGCGAGCACTCGGCGAGGATCGGTAACCTCCGCCGCCGTGCGCGCGCTCACGGTCCGTCTCGCCGGCCTGGTGGTCATCCAGCCCTCCGTACACGGCGACGAGCGGGGCTTCTTCACCGAGACCTACAGGCACAACTGGCATGGCGAGCTGGGAATCCCCCCGCAGCGGCAGTTCGTGCAGGACAACCACTCCCGCTCCACGCGCGGCGTCGTGCGCGGCATGCACTTCCAGATAGGCGACGGCGTGGCGAAGCTCGTGCGCTGCTCGCGCGGCAGGATCCTCGACGTGGCGGTCGACCTGCGCAGGGGCTCCCCGACCTACGGCCAGTGGGAGGCCGTCGAACTCGACGACGAGAGCATGCGCGAGCTGTATGTGCCGGTCGGCTTCGCCCACGGCTTCTGCGTGCTCAGCGACGTCGCCGACGTGCTCTACAAGCAGACCGCCTACTACGACGCGGCGGTCGAACGGGGGATCGCGTGGGACGATCCAGAGGTCGCCGTGCAATGGCCGCTGCCGCCCGAGGAGCTCACCGTCTCAGACCGCGACGCCGCCGCCCCCAGGCTCAGCGAGATCGCCGAAGAACTGCCGTTCGAGTGGCATCCTTAACGCGGATGCACGCCCGTCTACAGCGCCTGCGCGAGCGCACCAACGGCTACACGGTCACGCCCTCGCAGTATGTCCTCGTGGCCTACGTCGCGGTGGGCGCGCTCACGCTGATCGTCCTGAGCGGCGCGGCCGTGCGGCTGACCGGCTCCGGGCTGGGGTGCCCGGACTGGCCGAAGTGCTACGGCAAGGCCTATCCGCCGCTGAACACGCACGCGATCATCGAGTTCTCCAACCGGGTGATCACCGGCCCGGTGTCGATTGCGGCGGGCGCCGCCTGGCTGCTCGCGCTGCGGCGACGCCCCTACCGGCGCGACCTCGTGTGGCTCGGGGCTCTGCTGCCCCTCGGGGTCGTCGGCCAGGCGGTGCTCGGAGGCTTCACCGTGCGCGGCGCCCTCGACTACGGCTACGTGATGGGCCACTTTGCCCTGTCGATGCTGATCATCCTCGCCGCCGTCGTGCTCGCCTGGCGGGCGGCGCACGAGCCGTACAGCCGCGAGCGCGCCGCCGATGACACACCGAGCGCCGCGGCGCAGGGCAGCGGCCACGACCGGACGCTCGTGTGGTCGCTTCGCGCGCTGGCGATGTGGGGGGCTGTGACGATCTTCGCCGGGACGGCCGCAACGGCCGCCGGCCCCCACGCCGGCGGGTCCCCCGGCCAGAAGATCAACCGGCTGAGCTTCGAAGGCCGCGGGACGATGGATTTCGTGATCCATCGCCACGGGGAGATCGCCCTGGTCTTCGGCCTGGCGGCGGTCGCCGTGTGGTGGCTTGCGCGGCGCAGGGACGCCGCACCGGTGATCCGGCGACCGTTGACGGTGCTCTGTGTGCTGCTCGCGCTGCAGGGCGTCGTAGGGCTCGACCAGTACAAGACGCACCTGCCGACCCAGCTCGTCTGGATCCACGTCGGTCTCGCCTGCTGCGCCTGGCTGGCCGTCCTGTGGGCCGTCTGCGCGGCCGGCCGACTGGCCCCGCTCGGCGCCCGGGGCGCCGCCGAACGGGCCGCCGAGGGCCCGTTGAGGGCCGTATCGCCGGCCAAGTTCCCCGGAAATTAGGGGGTCGTTGATCCATAAGTCCCGTGTTTTGGCGTGTCGTCGTCCTCACGAACGGTTAGCCTGGCGAAAGCAACGACACTCGAGAAGGGAGTGGCATGACCAAGAACGAGCTAGCGGAGCAGGTCGCGGAGCGCACCGGACTGTCCGCCAATCAGGCAAGGCAGGTGGTTGAGGCGGCGATAGAAACGGTCTCCGACGAACTGGCCCGCGGGGGTGAGGTCTCGATTGCCGGCTTCGGCAAGTTCAGCGTCAGCCACCGAGCCGCGCGCCAGGGACGGAACCCGTCGACCGGCCAGCCGATCCAGATCGGGGCATCGAAGGCTGCGAAATTCTCCGCGGCAAGTGCCCTGAAGAAGCGTCTGAACCCCTGATCAGAGATGGACACGCGATCGCCGCGTCACCGGCCCCCGACGGGCCGGTGACCGGTGAGCCGCCCGCAAGCTGCGGGCCAGCCCGAAACCTTCGGGCAATCCTTACCACTCGATAACGAGTCGCTTATACCGGCAGGGAAGGCTTGGGGGGATATCGAACCTCTCCCTCGAAAGCCGGGTGTTGCCGTATGAAACCGCAAGAGCACCGAATGGCCGGGCAGCCGGCCGAGCACTATCGCTCCCTGGCGAACTTCTACGCCGCCGATCCACGCCGCGTCGAGTCGCGCGAGCTCGACGTGGGGCTGTGGTGGCGAGAGGATGCCGAGGGCCCGCTGCACCGCGCGGCGTGGGTCAGCGAGACCGGCGAGCTGTACCTCGTGCGCCTCGGTCCCGTTGAGCAGGGCGGGGGGCGGGTCGAGCTGCTCGCCACCGTGGCCGACCGGGCGCGGATGGAGCGCGTGCTGGACGGCTGGCGCGATCGCTGCGGGCAGCCGCGGTCGCTCGTATGGCTGCGCGGCCGTGCGAGGCTCGCGGCGTGCGAGCGGACAAGGCACTCCGAGCAGCGCAGCTCACCGGCGGCTCGCAGCAGGCCGGCGAGGGCCCGCAGCCTGCGGCCGCTCCCGCTCTGAGCGCAGGACGCCACTGGACGTTCGTTCGATGCGCGTGATGTTCGACGCCCGTCGCTGTCTTAGTGTCGTACCCCACACAGAGCGGCCGTCCGATGATCGGCGGTCGAGGAGGTTGCTGATGAAACGGATTCTTCTCACCGCACTCACGTCGTCCTTGCTCGCCGCGGCCGTGCCAGGCGTGGCCTCGGCCAACCACGGCAAGCGCCACCATGGCGCTCGTCATGCCAATTCGCACAAGCGGCATGCCAAGCGGGCACGCCTCGTCACCTTCGGGAGCCTCACGACGGCGCCTGCCGTGACGACGCCGACGACGCCGACGACGCCGACGCCGGCTGCTGAACCGGCGGGCAAGGTCCTCTCGTTTGAAAACGGCGTGCTCGTGATCACGCTCGCCGACAAATCGACGGTCAGCGGAAAAGTGACCGAAGCCACCCGCCTGGAGTGCAGCTCGGCGACCGCCCCCGCGAGCGGCGGCGACGACCAGGGCAGTGGTGACGACTCCAGTGGCGGCGAAAGCCACGAGCACGCCCACTCCTCGAGGGCCCACGCCTCGAGCCACGATGAGGGCCAGGAAGGCCAGCAGGGCGACGACGGCGACGATGACAACGCAAGCCAGACGAGCTGCACGCAGGCAGCTCTCGTTCCTGGCGCGGTGGTCGGCGGTGCGGAGCTCAGCATCAGCAGCGCCGGCGCCGTGTGGGAGAAGGTCGAGCTGCTGCAGTAGCCCACTGCCGCACTCAACGCAAGGGAAAGCAGGGGCCGGCCGATCAGCCGGCCCCTGTGCCCGTTCCAATGCCTTTTCGTCCAGGCGGTGAACGGTTCGCGCCGTTTCGGCGTCTAGGTTGACGAGGGTGGAGCGCGGCACCCGTTCCTCACCGCTGGATCCACTTATGCGAGCGAGCAAGTGACACCCCCGGCAGGAGCGAGGCATTGAGCCCCCGGATCTCCACGCGTCTGCTCGCGACGCAGTCCGACCAGCGGCTCCTCGAGCTGGCCCGCCGCGGCCACGAGCGCGCCTTCGAGGCGGTCGTGCACCGCTACCGCCGCCCGCTGCTGCGCTACTGCGCTCGGATGGGACTCTCCGATGGCGGCGCGGAGGACGTCCTGCAGCACGCGCTGCTGCAGGCCTGGCTGGCGCTTCGCCGGCAGGCGGAGGTACGCGAGCTGAGGCCGTGGCTCTATCGCATCGTCCACAACACAGCCGTCAACGCGCTGCGCAGCTCTCGCCAGGATCAAGTTCCCCTCCCCGACGGCGCGGCCGGCCTGGCCGCCCCGGCGGTCGAATCGAACGTGGAGCGACGGATCGCTCTGCGCGACGCGCTGTCGGGCGTCGCCGCACTTCCTCAGATGCAGCGCGAGGCGATCGTCCTGAGCGCCTTCGGCGGAAGCTCCCATGAAGAGGTCGCCGACGTCCTCGGAGTTACCGACGGCGCGGTGCGCGGGCTGCTCTATCGCGCGAGAGCCACGCTGCGAGGCGCGGCTGCCGCGATCACTCCGCAGCCGCTGATCAGCTGGGCCTGTGGCGCCGGCGGAGCCGCTCCGCCGGCAGAACGGCTCGCCGAGCTCTCGGCGCCGGTCGGCGTGGCGGGTCTCACCGGGGTACTCGCCAAGGGCGCCGCGATGGCCGTCACAGCTGCCGTCGTCGTGG
>JAOPZV010000214.1 GCA_025963935.1 Solirubrobacterales bacterium | reverse complement strand
TGACCCGCTCGCGCACCGACCAGCTCGTCGTCAAGGCGCTCGTCGGCGTCGTGCGCGGTCTCGGACGCGAGACGATCGCCGAGTTCGTGGGCGACGTCCCCACCATGAGCATGCTGCGGGGCTTCGGCGTCGACTACGCGCAGGGCTATGAGATCGGCCGGCCGCACCCCGCACTGCCGCTGTCGGCCTGACGCGCCACTGCCTCCGACCGCGCGCTGCGCTCACCCCGGCTGGGGGAACTGCCGGCGCATCAGCGCGTCCCACACGCGGTCGCTCACCACGCGCCGCAGCGCGATCGTGAGCTTCGCCGAGGGGGTGATCGTGATCCGGGCCGGCGGGTGCTGACGGGTGATGGCGCTCTCGATGACCTTCGCGACGCGCTCCGGACCGCCCCCGAGCCGGCGCATCGGGCCCTCGTAGGCGCCGGTCGTCAGCGCGCCGACGGCAGCGTTGAACTGCGCGTAGGGGCCGTCCTCGGCCTCACCGGTGGCCTGCGTCATGGCGGTCGTCGCCGCGCCGGCGAAGTTCGTGGTGATGAGGCCCGGCTCGAGCAGCACCACGTCGATGCCGAAGCCGCGCAGCTCGAAGCGCATCGCATCCGAGATCGCCTCGATCGCGTGCTTGGTGGCGTGGTAGTGCCCGGCGCCCGGGAAAGACAGCCGTCCGCCCATCGAGCCGACGTTCACGACCTTGCCCCAGCGCTGGGCGCGCATCGCGGGCAGCACCATCTGCGTAAGGCGCACGAGGCCGAACACATTGGTCTCGAACTGGCGACGCGCCGCCTCGATGGGGACCGTCTCGATCGCTCCGCTCTGGCTGTAGCCCGCGTTGTTGACGAGTACGCCGACCGCGCCCTCGGCCTGCTCGACCGCATCGACGGCCGCGCGCATCGAGTTCTCGTCGGTCACGTCGAGCGCGAGCGTCTTGCAGCCGGCGTCCCGCAGGTCGGCGATCGAGTCGGCTTGCCGCGCCGAGGCGTAGACGTTCCAGCCGGAGGACGCCAGGCGCAGAGCCGCTGCGCGCCCGATGCCGGTCGAGCAACCGGTTATCAGCACGGCCTTCGATGGCTCCCCCACGCGGCCAGCATAAGGGTTCACCGCCGGGGCATGCTGTCGAGGTAGGCTCCCCGGATGACCACTATCTCCGCAGATGCCCTCCCCGACGCGCTGGGCGCCCCCGCGCGCGAATTCATCTCCCAGACACATCGTCTGCTGATCGGCTCCGAGCGCCCGGAGGCGGCGGACGGCCGCACGTTCGCGACGCTCGACCCCGCAAGCGGGCGCGAGATCGCCCAGGTCGCGCAGGGCGGCCCGCAGGACGTCGACCGTGCCGTCGCTGCCGCCCGCGAGGCATTCGCGGAGGGTCCGTGGGCATCGCTGCCGGCGGCCGGACGCGAGCGTCTGATGCTCGCCCTTGCCGAGGCGGTCGAACAGCGCGCCGAGGAGTTCGCGCAGATCGAGTCGCTCGATAACGGCAAGCCGGTGGGCCTCGCGCAGTACGTGGACGTCGCGGGAACCGTCGCGCACCTGCGCTACTTCGCCGGCTGGCCGACGAAGATCGAGGGCAACGTGCTGCCGGTGAGCGCGCCGAACATGCACTGCTACACGCGTCGCGAGCCGGTCGGCGTGTGCGCGCAGATCGTCCCCTGGAACTTCCCGCTGCTGATGAGCGCATGGAAGATCGGCCCGGCGCTCGCCGCGGGCTGCACGATCGTCCTGAAGCCCGCCGAGCAGACGCCGCTCACCGCGCTGCGGCTCGGCGAGCTGGCGCTCGAGGTCGGCTTTCCGCCGGGAGTGCTCAACGTGCTGAGCGGCGACGGTGAGACGGGTGCGGCGCTCGTCGACCACCCGGACGTCGACAAGATCGCCTTCACCGGCTCCACGGCCGTCGGGCGCGAGATCGGTGCGAAGGCCGGCCGGGCGCTCAAGCGCGTGACGCTCGAGCTGGGGGGGAAGTCGCCGAACGTGATCCTCCCCGACGCGGACATCGAGGCCGCGATCAAGGGCTCGTTCCAGGCGATCTACTTCAACTCCGGCCAGGCCTGCAACGCCGGCTCCCGGCTGTTCGTCCCCGCCGAGCGCTACGACGAGGTGATGGGCGCGCTGGCCGAGGCCGCCTCCGCGGCGCGCCTGGGGTCGGGCCTCGACCCCGACACGCAGCTCGGACCGCTTATCTCGGCGGAGCAGCGCGACCGCGTGATGGGCTACATCGAGTCGGGCCGCGAGGAGGGCGCCGAGCTGCTGAGTGGCGGCGAGAGCGCGCTCGGCGACAGCGGCGGGTACTTCGTCGCGCCGACCCTCTTCAGCGTGACCTCCGACGAGCTGAAGATCGCCCGCGAGGAGATCTTCGGCCCGGTGCTCGTCGCATCGCCCTACGACACGCTCGAGGAGGTCGCGCAGCGAGCGAACGACAGCGAGTACGGCCTAGCGGCCGGTGTGTGGACGCGCGACGTCTCGAGCGCGCACCGCCTCGCGGCGATGCTGCGGGCGGGCTCCGTGTACATCAACACGTGGGGGCTCGTGGACCCCTCGACGCCGTTCGGCGGGTTCAAGGCATCGGGCATCGGCCGCGAGCACGGGCACGACGGGCTCGACGCGTACCTCGAGACCAAGACCGTGTGGACGGCGCTGTGAGCCTCACGGCTTCGTGAGCGTCGCCGCGCAGAGCGAACGCGCGCCCGCCGGTTCCCGCTCTGAGTGGCTAACGCCCGCGCTGGCCTCGCTGCTGGCGCTGCTGCTGCTCGCAGCGACCGTCGAGATAGTGCTCGACGGCGCGGTCGGCCACTCGCCGCTGATCCCCAAATCGCCGCCCATCGCCGGCTGGCTCCAGGGCCTCGGCGAGCGGCTCGGCTACCGCGTGTTCCTCGTCGCGATCCTCGCGTCGGCCGGCGCCTACGCGGGGCTCGTAGCGCTCGGCCGGCGCTCCACCGAGGCCGTCATCTCAAAACGCTGGGCGCTGATCCTGATCGGCGCGCTCCACCTCGTGGTGTTCGCCGGGCCCGTGCTCCTCTCCACCGACGTCTTCAGCTACATCGCCTATGCGCGGATGGGCGTCGAACATGGGCTGAACCCGTACACCCACGGTCCCGGCGCGATCTCCCACGACCCCGTCTTCCCCTACGTCGGGCACGACTGGAGGCACGTGGCGACCGCCTACGGGCCGCTCTACACGCTGCTGTCCTACCCGTTCGCGCCGCTCGGCCTGAAGGGGGCGCTGTGGGCGATGAAGCTGGAGGCGCTGCTCGCCAGCGCAGGGACGCTCGCGCTCATCTGGCGCTGCGCGCGCGCCCGCCGGCTCGACCCCGTCTGGGCGATTCTCGTCGTGGGCGCCAACCCCCTCTACATCGTCTACGGGCTGGGCGGCGCGCACAACGACCTGCTCATGCTGCTCGTGATGATGGCGGCGGTGAGCCTCACGCTGGTCAACGGCTCCTCGCCGCGCCGGCAGGGCGCCGCGGCGGCGCTCGTCGTGGCAGGGGCGCTGATCAAGGCGACCGTCGCGGCGCTGCTCCCCTTCATGGTCCTCGCGCGGCGCAGCCTCGCGCCGATCCTCGGCGCGCTCGCCGCGCTGATCGCCGGTGCCCTGATCGGCTACGCGGCGTTCGGCGTGCACGGCGTGGACGTCGTCGCGGCCCTCAACCGCGACGCCGCGTTCGTCTCCACCGACAGCTTCGCCACCGAGATCGCGCACCTGTTCGGCAAGCCGGGCGTGTTCCCGATCGACCACGACCTGCTGAAGGCCGCGCTCGTGCTGATCATCCTCCACCTGCTCTGGCGGACGTGGCGCGGCTATGACTGGATCGCCGCATCGGGATGGACGCTGCTGGCGATATCGGTGACGAGCACATGGCTGCTCGCCTGGTACATCCTGTGGCCATTGCCGCTGGCGGTGATCAGCCGCGACCGCCGGCTGCTGGTGGCCACGCTGGTCATCCAGGGCCTGTTCCTCGCCCACCAGATCTCACCGCTCCTGGCGCCCGTGCAATGAGCGAGACCCCCGCAACCGCCGCAGGAGAGCGCGGCCAGCGGCTGCCCGGATGGCTGCGGCCCCGCTCGATCGAGCTCCCCGGCTCAGGGCGCATGCGCCTGATCGAGACGACGCTCCTGGTGCTCGTCGCCGTGCTGCTGGCGGTCGCGACCGTCAACGACCTGGTGCGCCAGACGCATGTGAACCATCGCCTGATCGCCGACCTGCACACCTGGCGGGTGTACACCGGCCACACCTACCACAACCTGTCCGTCGAGCAGGAACTGTTCGGGCGCGCCAGCCAGCGGGAGGTGGTCTGCGGCAACACCAGCCCGGGCGCTCCGAAAGCGAGGACGCAGCTGTGCCTCGCCATCTGGGGGCCGGTGGTCAACGGGCGGCGCACCGTGCACGGTGGCTGGTACCTGCCGCCGAAGTCCGAAGACGTGCGCGCCAGGCGCTACGGCTGTTTCGGAGAAGCCTCGCGGGGACTCTGCACACGGTGAGCGCCGCCTCTCATGCCGCTCCGCCCACCACGCCACGCCCGGCCGGCACGCTGCCGTCGTGGTGGCCGCTGGCGGCCCTCACGCTGCTGGCCGCTGCGCTGCGGCTCTCCACGCTGGACCTGCAGAGCTTCTGGTACGACGAGGCGTTCACGCCCGTCCACGTGCTGCATGCGAGCCTCTCGGCGACGCTGCGCGGGGTCGTCCACACCGAGAACTCGCCGCCGCTCTGGTACCTGATCGAGTGGGCCGACTCGCGCGTGCTCGGCGACGGCGAGGTGGCCCTGCGGCTGCCCTCGGCGCTGGCCGGGACGGCGACTGTCCCCGTTGCCTGGATGATCGGCCGCGAGCTCGCCGGCCGCCGTGCGGCGATCCTCGCCGCCGCGCTCGTCGCCTGCAACCCGCTGTTCGTCTGGTACTCGCAGGAGGCGCGGGTCTACGCCCTGTTCGTGCTGATGGCCGCGCTGGCGATGATGTTCTTCGCGCGGGCCGAGCGCGACCCCACGCGGGCGAACCTCGCCGCCTTCTCGCTGAGCGCCTCGCTGGCGCTCCTGACCCACTACTTCGCCGTGTTCCTGCTGATCCCGATGGCGCTATGGCTGCTGCTCGCGCCGCACCGCCGGGGGAGTGGCGACCGGCGCGCCGTGCTGGCGGCGCTCGCCGCGCCGACCGTCGTCGGTCTGGCGCTGGTTCCGTTGATCTCCGCTCAGGGCGGGCTTGGCACCCAGTGGATCGGGCGCTTGCCCCTCGCGCACCGGCTGGAGGCGATCCCCCATTACTACCTCACGGGCTACTCGGGCGCCCCGCTCGGTCATGGCGTCGAGCTGCTCGTCGCGCTTGCGATCGGGGCCGGTCTCGCGCTCGGGCTGTGGCGTCTCAGCGGGGCGCCCGCCGCGCCAGTGGCGGGCACCCTGCGGACGGCCGGCGGGAACGCGGAGCCCCGGCGCTCGCAGGTCGAGCACGGCGCGCTGCTCGCCCTGCTGCTCGCCGCTTCGGGGATTCTGGCGCCCGTCGTGCTGGCGGCGTTCGGGGCTGACTACTTGGCGCCGCGGAACCTCGTCGCGGCGATGGTCCCGCTCACCGCGCTGATAGCGGTGATCCTCGCCGCACCCGCGACCGGCCGCACCGGTGCCGCCCTCGGGGGGTGCATCGCGCTCGCGTTCCTCGCCCTGTCACTCGACGTCAACTTCAGCCCCCGCCTGCAGCGCGGCAACTGGCGGGAGGTCGCCCACGTGCTCCGCGGCGGGGCACCCGACCGCGCCATTACGACCGTCCAGCTCGGCAGCGCGCCGCTCGAGTACTACGTTCACGGCCTGCGCAACCTCCCGCGCGGGCGCACGGTGACGGTGTCGGAGATCGACGAGACCGGCTACGCGCCACTGCGCGCCTCGGCCGGCCGAGCTCCGGCGCCGGGGTTCCACCTGCTCGAGAGGCGCAACGTCGACGGGCTGATCGTCTACCGCTTCGTATCATCGATCCCGCGCACGGTCGCCGAGGCAACCCTGCGCCGCCACGTGATCACGAATGCCCATCCAGAGGTGCTCGTCCCCGCCGGCTTGTAGCGTCCAACCGGGCGCCCAGGTGCACGCGGGTTCGCGCAGATTCCGTTCCGGACGAAAAAGATTTAGCTTTCCAAGCATGCCGACGTCGACCGTGGAGGCTCACAGCGAGGCTGAGGTGGCACTGGAACGCGCGCGCGAGCATCTGTGCTCGCTGCAAGACGCCGCCGGCTGGTGGCGCGGAGAGCTGCAGACAAACGTCACGATGGACGCCGAGGACATGCTGCTGCGTGAGTTCCTCGGCGTCCGCAGGGCCGAGGAGACGGAACGCTCGGCAGCATGGATCCGCTCCCAGCAGCGCGCCGACGGCACCTGGGCGAACTTCCACGGCGGGCCGGGTGAGCTGTCCACGACGATCGAGGCCTACTGGGCTCTGCGGCTCGCCGGCGACCCGCAGGACGCCGGGCACATGCGCGCCGCGGCCGAGTTCATCCGCCGGGAAGGCGGCCTGGAGGGGGCCCGCGTGTTCACCCACCTGTGGCTGGCGCTGTTCGGGCTGTGGTCGTGGGACCGCGTCCCCGCGCTCCCACCCGAGATCATCCTGCTCCCGTCGCGGGTGCCGCTGAACGTCTACGACTTCGCGTGCTGGGCCCGCCAGACGATCGTGGCGCTGTCGCTCGTCAAAGCGCATCGCCCCGAGCGGCCGCTTCCGTTCGACCTCGAGGAGCTGCACGACCCCCTCGCATCCGCCGGCGGCGGCTCGCAGCGCGGAGGGTATGAGCTGACCCGACGCAGCGGCTGGCTGCGCGCGCTGGACCGGCTGCTGCGCGCCTATGAGCGCCGCCCCCTGCGGCCGCTGCGCCGGCTGGCGATGGGCCGCGCCGAGCGCTGGATCGTGCGACGGCAGGAGGCCGACGGCTCGTGGGGTGGCATCCAGCCTCCGTGGGTCTACTCGCTGATTGCGCTGAGCCTCGGCGGCTATCCCATCGAGCACCCGGTGATGAGGCGCGGCCTCGAGGGCCTCGAGAAGTTCATGGTCGAGGACAGCGACGACTCGCGCGGGGTCGGCGCGCCGGCGGGCAGGAGCAGGCGCCTGGAAGCGTGCCAGTCGCCCGTGTGGGACACGGCGCTTAGCGTTCTCGCCCTCGCCGACGCGGGCGTCTCCGGAGCGCATCCGGCGATGGTGCGCGCCGCCGAGTGGCTCCTCGGAGAGGAGGTCACCCAGCTCGGCGACTGGTCGGTCGCGAGGCCCGGGCTCGAGCCGGGCGGCTGGGCGTTCGAGTTCGCCAACGTCACCTACCCGGACGTCGACGACACGGCCGAGGTGGTGCTCGCGCTGCACCGCGCGGCAGCCGCCTCCCGCGGGACGATCGTGAGCGGCGCTGGGGCGGACCCGGCCGTAGATGGTGAGGATCGCGCCGCCGCGAGGGCGATCACGCCGCGAATCGAGCAGGCGCTCGCTCGAGCCCTGCGCTGGGTCGAGGGCATGCAGTGCTCCGATGGCGGCTGGGGCGCCATCGACGCCGACAACACGCGCCGGCTCGTGCGCGACTTGCCGTTCCTCGACTTCGGCGAGGTGATAGATGAGCCGAGCGCCGACGTGACGGCCCACACCGTGGAGATGTTCGGCGTGCTCGGCCTGGCCGACGCCCCCTGCGTTCAACGCGGCGTGCGGTGGCTGATCGATCACCAGGAGCCGGACGGCTCGTGGTTCGGCCGCTGGGGCGTGAACCACGTGTACGGCACGGGGGCGGCGGTCCCGGGCCTGATCGCCGCCGGCATGGACCCCTCACACGAGTGCATCCGGCGGGCAGTGGGCTGGCTCGAGGCGCATCAGAACGAGGACGGTGGCTGGGGTGAGGACCCGCGCTCCTACGACGACCCCGCGTGGGTTGGGCGCGGGCCGAGCACCGCCTCCCAGACCGCCTGGGCGCTGCTCGCGCTGCACGCCGCCGGGCGCTCCGGCGGACAGAACAACGGCGACGCTCGCTCCTCGCGCTCCGCGGCGCGCGGCGTCGCCTGGCTGGTGGACACCCAGCGGCCCGACGGTGGCTGGGATGAGCCGCAGTACACCGGGACGGGCTTCCCGTCGGACTACTACATCAACTACCACCTCTATCGCCTCACCTTCCCGATCATGGCCCTCGGGCGCTGCCTCGGCGCGGCCTCGGAGATCGACGCGGCGGACCGCGGCAGGGCCCTCGCTGGACGAGGGGGGTGATGCTCGTAGCGGACGCGCCGACCGATCGGCGATCGGCCAGCGCCCCGACCGCCGAGGCGGTCATGGCTCGCGCGCCGGGCGAGAACTTCCCCGTGGCGAGTCGCGTTCTGCCGCGCGCCGTCCGGGCGCACCTGCTGGCCATCTACGGCTTCGCGCGGCTCGTCGACGAGCTCGGCGACAGCGCGAGCGGCGATCGGCTCGCCGCGCTCGACTGGCTCGAGGAGGATCTCGACCGCGCCTTCGAGGGACGCGCCGAGCACCCGCTGCTCGCCACGCTGACGCCGACGCTGCGCGCGTGCGGGCTTCCCCGCGAGCCGTTCGCGCGGCTGATCGAGGCCAACCGCGTCGACCAACGCGTCAGCACGTATGACACCTGGGAGCAGCTGCGCGGCTACTGCGCGCTGTCCGCAGATCCGGTCGGCGAGCTGGTCCTCGGAGTGCTCGGCATGGCCACCCCTGAGCGCGTCGCGCTGTCTGACTCGATCTGCACCGCGCTGCAGCTCACCGAGCACTGCCAGGACGTCGCCGAGGATCTCGCCGGCGGACGCGTGTACCTGCCGCGCGAGGATCTCGAGCGCTTCGGCTGCACGACCGCCGACCTCGCCGCCGAGCACGCCGGCGGTCCGCTGCGCGACGTGCTCGCCTTCGAGGTGACACGCGCCCGGCGGCTGCTCGCCGACGGAGCGCCGCTGATCGGCGAGCTTCGCGGCCGTGCGCGCCTGGCGGTCGCGGCATTCAGCGCCGGCGGCCGCAGCGCCCTGGACGCGATCGAGCGCGCGCGCTACGACGTCCTGCCCGGCCCGCCTCGCCCGAGCAGCGGACGGCGGGCGCTCGCCCTGGCGGCGACGATCATCGAGTCGGGGAGACGGCGGCGGTGAGCAGCACGACCGAGCTCGCCGGCGCATACAGCCACTGCGAAGCGGTCACGCGCGAGCAGGCCGCCAACTTCTACTACGGCATCCGCCTGCTGCCGCGCGAGCGACGCCGGGCGATGTGCGCGGTGTACGCGTTCGCACGCCGCGTGGACGACATCGGCGACGGCACCCTGGAGCGCGAGGAGAAGCTGAGCAGGCTCGACGCGGAGGCGCGCGCGCTCGCCGGGCTCGAGCGCGGGGAACCGGCAGCGGCCGGCGGCGGCGGTGACCCGGTGATGTTCGCCCTGGCGGACGCCTACGCGCGCTTTGCGCTCCCGCCCGGCGCGCTCGGCGAGTTGATCGAGGGGGTGCGCATGGACGTCGAGGGCGTCACCTACGAGCGCTTCGAGGAGCTCGTGCTCTACTGCCGGCGCGTCGCCGGTGCGATCGGGCGGGTGTGCCTGGCGATCTTCGGGCTGCGCGAGGGCGCCGCCACCGACGCGCCCGGCGCCGAACGGCTCGCCGATGACCTCGGCGTCGCGCTGCAGCTCACGAACATCCTGCGCGACGTCGCAGAGGACGCGGCGAACGGCCGCGTGTACCTGCCGGCCGAGGATCTGCGGCGCTTCGGCGTCATCGAACAGGCCGGCGACTCCACGCAGGGCGCCGCCGAGGCCGCGCAGCTGCTCGCCGTGCTTGCACCCGGCGGCCCCGTCGATCCCTCGCCCACCACCGGGGCGCTATCGGCCGAGCGCCTGGCCGATCTCGTGCACTTCGAGGCGCAGCGCGCGCGGCAGTGGTTCGACACCGGCCTGGCCCTCGCGCCGCTGCTCGACCGGCGCAGCGCCGCATGCGTGCTCGCGATGGCAGGCATCTATCGCAGGCTGCTCGACCGCATCGACGCTCAGCCGCAGGACGCGTTGCGCCAGCGGGTCTCGCTCCCCACGCGCGAGAAGGCGTGGGTAGCGGCGCGCGGCATGCTGGGAGGCGGCGCGCGATGGGCGTAGAGCGCCGCGTGCTCGTGGTCGGCGGCGGTCTCGCCGGGATCACCGCCGCGCTCGACTGCGCCGCCGCCGGCGCCGACGTGACGCTGGTCGAGGTCCGTCGCAGGCTCGGCGGAGCCGCCTACTCCTTCGAGCGTGACGGCCTGCACATGGACAACGGCCAGCACGTGTTCCTGCGCTGCTGCGAGGCCTACCGAGGGCTTCTGCGCCGGCTCGGGACCGAGCACCTCGTCCGCGTTCAGCCACGCCTCGACATCCCCGTGCTCAAGCCGGGGTCGCCGCCCGTGCGGCTGCGGCGCAGCTCGCTGCCCGCGCCGCTGCAGCTGGCCGGCGCGCTCGCCCGCTACCCCCACCTGACCCTCGCGCAGCGCCTCGGAGCGGCACGCGCGGCGATCGGCCTGATGCGCCTCGGCCCCGCAGGGACCGGCCGGCTCGAGCACCACTGGGAGGAGCCCACGTTCGGCGAGTGGCTCGCCCGCCGCGGGCAGGGACCCGACGCGGTCGCCGCGCTGTGGGACCTGATCGCCCTGCCGACCCTCAACCTGCCCGCCGCGCAGGCCTCGCTCAGCCTCGCCGCGTTCGTCTTTCGCACGGGCCTCTTCTCCGCCGCGGACGCCGGCGACATCGGCTTCCACGAGTCAACGCTCAGCGAGACGATCGGCGCGCCCGCCGAGCGGGCGCTGCAGGCGGCAGCCGTGGACGTCCGCCTCGGGTGGCGCGCCGAGCGCCTGCAGAGGAGCGGCGCGGGTCTGACGGTTTCCGGGCGCAGCGGCGCCGCGGCGGGCACCGGCCTCGAGGAGCTGGCCGGCGAGGCGGTGGTCCTCGCCCTGCCGCACACGCGCGCGGCGACGCTCCTCGAGCCCGTACTCGGCGATGTGGCGCGGCAGCTGCAAAAGCTCGGGAGCTCGCCGATCGTCAACCTCCACGTCGTCTTCGACCGGCAGGTCTGCGACGAGCCGTTTGCCGCCGGCGTGGGCACTCCGGTGCAGTACCTGTTCGACCGCACCGCGGCAGCGGGCGCGCCGGCCGGCAGCCAGTACCTCGCGGTCTCGCTGTCGGGCGCCGACCGTGAGATGGGCATCGGCGTCGATGCCCTGCGTGAGCGCTACGTGCCGGCCCTGCGCGAGCTGCTGCCCAGGGCGCGCGAGGCGAGCATCGAGCAGTTCCTGGTGACCCGCGAGCACGCCGCGACGTTCCGCGCTGCGCCCGGCGCCGCGGCGCTGCGCCCCGGCTCGCGCACCGCCCTTCCGGGACTCCTGCTCGCCGGCGCCTGGACGGACACTGGGTGGCCCGCGACGCTC
>JAOPZV010000195.1 GCA_025963935.1 Solirubrobacterales bacterium | reverse complement strand
CCACGAGATCCTGTCCCGTCGTTTCCTTGATGGGTGAGCAGCAGCTGACGTTGTGCCTGAGCGTGGCCTAGGGCGGGCGTCTGAGAATCGAGGGGCCCTTCAGGGGCGGGGGCCGGGGCCGCGCCTGCAACGGCGCTATCCCCGGGCCTCGAGCCACTCCCGATAGCGGCCGAGCGCACGCCGCTGCGCGCGCTGGTCGCAGGCGAACGCATGCAGCGGGTGGGTCCCGCCCGTGGGGTCCCGATCGCGCGTGATGCGGCGCATCTGATGGCGCACCAGCGCCATGCTCGCCGCGGACGCGAGCGTCTTGTCCCGCCAGTTGACCCGCCTCAGCCGCGCGGTCGCCTCGCGCCCCGCCCGCCAGCGGTTCGGCAGGTCTGGCGTGACGGCGATCGCTGTGCCCATCCCGACGAGCGCGACCCCGCTCGCGAGCACCTCTTCGGCGGTCTCGCGGCGCGTGATCCCACCGGTCAGCATCAACGGCACCGGGCTGTTCTTTGCGAGCTCGGCCGCGAGCTCCAGGAAGTAAGCCTCGCGGGCCACGGTGCGAGCGTCCGCGGGGCGGCCCGCCATCGCTGGGCTCTCGTAGCTGCCCCCGGAGAGCTCGACCAGATCGACTCCGAGCGGCTCGAGCATCGCGATCACCCGGTCCGCGTCCTCGGCATCGAACCCGCCACGTTGAAAGTCGGCCGAGTTCAGCTTGACGGCGACCGCGGAAGACGGGCGCACGACGCCGCGGATCGCGCGGACGACTTCGAGCAGAAACCGCGCGCGGTTCTCCAAGGTCCCACCCCATTGATCCTTGCGCTGGTTGACGAGCGGCGAAAGGAACTGCGAGAGCAGATAGCCGTGCGCAGCATGCACCTCGACCCCGTCGAAACCGGCCCGCTCCGCGAGACGGGCGGTTGTCGCGAACCGCTGTGTGGTCTCCTCGATCTGCTTGTTGGTCATCGCAAACGGCTGCCCGAACCGCTTGCTGTGCCGTCCGAGCTCGACCGAGATCGCCGACGGCCCCCAGACCACCCCGGGCATCCGCGCCTGCACCTGCCGCCCCGGGTGGCTGATCTGCATCCACACAGCAGCGCCGGCGGCTTTGCCGGCCTCTGCCCAGCGCGTGAACGACTCGAGCGGCGCGCGATCGTCGAGCACCACCCCGGCGGGTCCGGTCAATGCCTCAGCGTGCACCATCACGTTCCCGGTGATCAGAAGACCCGCCCCGCCGGCTCCCCAGCGGCGATACAGCGAGATGAGCCGCTCGTCGGGAAGCTGCGCGCCGCCCGCCATGTTCTCCTCCATCGCTGCCTTTGCGATCCGGTTCCCGAGGGTCGTTCCGGATCGCAGCGCCAATGGAGAGAAGAGTTCTGACATCAAAAAGCACCCGCCTGAAGGTCGACTAGGATGTGAGCGGCGCTCACATTAGCGGTTCGGAGTAAGCGCTGTCAACATCAATCGGATAGATGCCCCCCACGAACGCGACCTACCACCACGGCGATCTGCGCGCGGCGTGTCTGAGCTCGGCACTGGAGCTGCTCGAGAAGGGAGGCGCGAGGGCGCTGTCGCTACGCGCGGTCGCGCGTCGCGCAGGGGTTTCCCCGGCCGCTCCGTATCGTCATTACGCGGATCGCGAAGCGCTCGTCTCGGCGGTTGCAGCGGTCGGCTACCGCGAGCTGGCCGAACGCCTCGCGGCCGCGCACCCCGCGCCGTCTACCCCTGAGCAGTTGGCGAGCGTTGGGGTCGCTTACGTCCAGTTCGCCCTCGAGCAGCCCGCGTTGTTCCGGATGATGTTCGGAGAGCCGTGCGACCGGGACAACGACGAGCGCGTGGCCGCGACCGCGGCGGTATCGCTGTACCTGCGCGAGATCGTCGCGCGATGCTTCCCGCACGCTGACGCCGAGGCGCTGGCGCCGGCGATCTGGGCCCTTGTGCATGGGCTCGCGTTCCTGCACCTGGATGGCAAGCTCGATGCGCCCACACCGGCGGCGGTGGCCGACCGGGTCACTGCCGCGATTCATGGCCTCCTGAGCGCAACCGCCGGCGACTGACGTTCGGAGGCTTGCCTGCGCTGTGCTCGGCCACGTTTCCCATTGTGCCCGGCCAAGGAGACGCTCGACCACAAAGAAGTTGACGGATATCAACATCCTTGCTATCGTTTTCGCAGCGACCCCGACCACGATGAGGAGCACGCGATGCCGACGACGGCCACCCGCGAGATACGCAAGCCAGCAAGGGACACCGACCTGCTGGGGCACCGGCAGGTCGTATCGCGGATTTCCTCGAGCTTGGGCTCCGGCGTGCTCCGCCCGCCGAGCACACCGCCGCATGGTTGGAGGATAATGCCAATCCTGTCGAGCCGATCCGCTGGGCCGGCCACAGTAGCTTGGCCGCAAACCGCGGTCGAACCGGCCGCGGAGCATGTGCCCCTATCGGAGGCGCTGAGCCCCGCCGAGACCCGAGTCCTGCGTTACCTGCCGACTCTCCTCTCACTACGGGAAATAGGCGATGAGCTCTACCTGTCGGTGAATACGATCAAAGTTCACGTCCGGCACATCTACGCCAAGCTCGAGGTACACAGCCGGCGCAGGGCGGCCGAACGTGCCCGCGCGCTCGGTCTGCTCTAGCAGCTCTCGCGAAATCGAGAGCCGCCTCACCGGGGGTCGTATCGCGCACCCCTCGCATAGCGATGTCCAGGCGAACCTGACCCGCGACTGGCAGGCGACAGCCAGCGGTGAAATTCGCCCGATGCGGGCTATTGCCAGTTAACCCGGGCGCGGTCCATGGTGTGGTTGCTGCAGGGATTGAGGCGAGTTCGAAAGCGGATGTGCGGCTATGTCTCTGCCTCCAACTCCTCAGCACAGTTCACCCTTATCACGAAAGGAGCCTCGAATGCTCTCCCATTGGACTATCCACCGACGCTGGAGCTCTGCGTCCTTCGTCCTCATCATGAGCGCCGTTTTTGCAATGACGTCGAGTGCCATGGCGGCCTCGTCAGGTCCCATAGCGGCCTCAGCGCGCGCACACGCTCTGAAATCCTCGCAGAGCGTGAAGCTGATCAATGCGTTCCGGGCGCGCAGTGAAGAATCGGGCACCCTAGTGTCCCCGCCGCCGCCGGGCCAGCCCAA
>JAOPZV010000190.1 GCA_025963935.1 Solirubrobacterales bacterium | reverse complement strand
CCTGGCCCGCATAACATCCAGCGGGTTTTCGAGATAACCGGACTGGCCGGCAAGCTGCCATTTGAGCACGCTCAACCGCCGTACAGCATGAATATAAGCAGTCGCAAGCGTCGCTGGCGCCCGGTTTCCGAGCCTTCACTAACGGTCGAGGCCAGCCGCTCGTCCGCGTAGCACCGAGCGCTCGCACCGGCGTGGTGTCGCCCAGGACATCCCGGTGGCAAACTGACGTTCAGCCTTCAGGTGTGGCGCTATCGCGCCGATAACAGAGGGCGATGACGGGGCTGTTGGAGAGACTTCACGAAGAACCCACGCTCATGCGCCGAGCGCAGGGATTGCTCACGATTCTGTGGGTCGTGATGATCCCCCTCGCGCTGGCCACCGGGTGGGTCAAGAGCGTGACGTTTGTCTCGGCGCTCAGTCTATGGGCGCTTGTCGCCAGTCACGGCGCGTGGTGGGCCGCGGCGAGCGTCGAATGTCGCCAGGCCGAGGAGGACATTCCGGCCGAAGTCGTCGAAGAGATCGTCGAGGAGACCGATGTAGAGGAGAGCACGGTCTAGCGCTCATGGCCCGCAGTACGAGGGCGCATTGGTCCGTGCTGCTTCTCTCGCCGGCCAAAAAGTCAACAGCAATGCGCAGCCTTGACCCTCGTAGCTAGCGAGGAAAGGCATTCGATACGCTGGCAACGCTCGGAGACATGGCGTTCGATCTCGTCATAGATATTGTGAACACGCCAGGCGCGCTTGCCAGGGTCGCCGCCGCGGTCAGCGATGCAGGCGTCAACCTCGCAGCAGCGACATGTATCGGATCTGGCGAGCGCGCCGAGCTGCACATCCTTGTCCCGCACGCTGAGGCGGCCAAGCATTCGCTGGCCATCGCGCATTTAGCGGTCAGCCGCGAGCGGGAGGTCGTGGTTGTCGACGTCGAGGACAATCCCGGAGTACTCGCGGACCTCGCTCGCAAGATCGCGAAGGCCGGCGTAAATCTCGACCTCGTATACATCGCCACACGTAACAGAGTCGTTTTCGGAGCCCCCGACCTCGACGCCTTGAAGGCGGCGCTCGCCGATCGCGGGCGGCTCTAGGCGGCTGCCCTGAGGAGCTCCCTCGTGCGGCGTCACCGCCAGGCGCCTATCTCCGATGCAGCCGCCCACAGCGGCAAGTGGCTCGTCCTGGCGTGCACGCCCTGCTTCCGGCCGCAGGCCGGTCTGTCATCTCAGCACTTCAAGCTACTTGTGACCGGCCGGCGCGCGGCTAAAAGAAAGCGTTGATCTCGAGCGGTTCTTCGTCGGTCTGGGTGGCGATGTCTGACAGCCCCACCTGTTCACCCTGGCCGTTTACCAGCACGGCCTTTGCGCCGCCTTCGAAGCGTTCGGGTTTCTGCTTGCCGACCGTTGCAGTGTGTTGCACCGTCGCAGTCGTGAACGCTTTGTCGGTCGGCACAGGGCCGATCAGCAATCCGCTGAGCACCGTCGGGTTGTTGCCGAAGCATGTGTATTCGATAAACGCGCCGGTCTTGCCTGCCGGGTAGAGGGCAAGGCCGACGTGCCGGGTTTCTTTGCCTGCGCTGAAGGTGATGCTTTCGATTCCGAGTACGCCTTCCAGCGTCTTCGTTTCGAGTTCACCAGGAGCGAGACCCTGCGTAGTGCACTTCCGCGTCACCGCGCCTTTGATTTCAAGTTCGCACCCGGTGAGCCTGATGACGACGTTGCCGACGGTCTTTGGGCTCGTGATGATGCCGGTGCTGCTCTCACCTGTGCACGTCACTTTGGCTTTGTTGACGGCTTCCAGTTTCACGAGCGTCGATGGTTTGATCACCGTTTTGAAACCCGTCTTCGTCGCTCCGGGGATCCATTCGTACTGGCTGGTCCGGCTTGCGCTTTTGACGAGGCACGTGGAGGCGGTGAACCAGCCGTGGTAGACCGTTTTGGCGCCCACTTTTTCGGAGGGGGCTTTCACGCAGTGTCCGAATTCCGGGGGGGAGCCGACGACCGTGGTGGTGCACGACCTGGTTGTCTGGTGTCCTACGTGGTCCGTGGCGGTTCGTGTGACCGTCACGGGACCGGACTGGCTGGTGGAGATCGGAACGACCCCGCTCGGGTCGCTGGCGAGACCCGACTGGGCGTCGGAGGCGGTGACCGTCGCCGTCACGCCCGTTTCCCCGACCGGAGCCGTCGCTGGACACTGGACTTCAACCGTCGGAGCGGTCGCGTCGAGCGCGACAGCAAGGGTGCCCGGCGCTGAGACGTTGCCAGCCTTGTCGGCGATGGTGCCGCTCGCGACGTGCGAGCCGTCCGTCGCAAAGCTCTGCGGGGCAGTGAGTGATGCCACTTCCACGCCGCTGCCGGGGCTGCCGTCCGACAGTCCCGGGTCGCCGCTGTCACTGAACGAAACCGCGACGCTGTCCTTGTACCAGCCGCCGTTGCCCGCGTAGTCGAGCGCTCGCGAGGCTTTCGCCGTCGGGGCGTTCGGAGGCGTTCTGTCGACCACCACGGCGGCCGAGGAAGGCGAGTATTCGGTCGTCTGTCCACGACCCGGGTCGATCCCCTGGACGCGGTAGACCCAGGTACCTTCTTCCTCTCCGGCTCCTGAGAAGGCGTAGCTCAGCATTTCGATGCCGCCGGCCACCGTCGACCAGTTTTCCGTCGAGGCGTTGTGGCCCTGCAGCGTGTAGCTCAGGCCGAACTGCTGCAACGGGTCGGTGCCGCTCCAGCCGAGGGTGAACTGCCCGTTGCTGGTCGGGTTCGTGCCCGCCGTCAACGCCGGCGCGCCAGGATTCGGGTACCGGAGCTGGGTGGTGCAGGACTTCGTCGTTTCGTGTCCCACGTTGTCTGTTGCGGCTCGGGTGACCGTCACCGGGCCGGCCTGGGCCGTGCTGATCGAGACTTTGCCGCTTGGGTCCACGGCAAGCCCGGACTCGGCATCGGAGGCGGTGACCGTCGCCGTCACGCCCGCTTCGCCGACGACTGCCGTGGCGGGACACTGTATGTCCAAGGTCGGGGCTGTCGCGTCGACGTGCAACACGAGCGTCCCCGGCGAGGAGGTGTTCCCCACCTTGTCGGCAACGGTGCCGCTCGCGGTGTGCGAGCCGCCCGTCGCAAAGCTCTGCGGGGCAGTGAGTGACGCCGGTTCCACGCCGCTGCCGGGGCTGCCGTCTGCCAGAGCGTGGTCGCCGTTGTCGGTGAAAGACACGGTTACGCCGTCCTTGTACCAGCCGCCGTTGCCCGCGTAGTCGAGCGCTCGCGAGGCTTTCGCCGTCGGGGCGTTCGGAGGCGTTTTGTCGACCACAACGGCGGCTGAGGAGGGTGAGTATTCGGTGGTCTCACCGTGGGTGGGGTCGTCCCCCTGAACGCGGTAGACCCATGTGCCTTCCCCCTCGCCGGCGCCCGAGAAGGCGTAGCTCAAGGCTTGGATCCCGCCGGCCACCGTGGACCAAGTTTCGCTGGCGGCTGAGTGGTGCTCGAGCGTGTAGCTCAGGCCGAAGTACTGCAGCGGATCAGCACCGCTCCAATCGAGCGTGAACAGGCCGTTGGCGTTAGGGCTGTGCCCGCCGGACAGGGTCGGCGCACCCGGGCTGGGGTAGCCCACTTGGGTGGTGCACGATGTGGCGGTTTCGTGTTCGACGTTATCGATCGCAGTACGCGTGACGGTCACCGGACCCGCATGGGTCGTTCCGATGTGTACGACCCCACTCGGGTCGCTGGCGAGAGCGGACTCCGCATCGGAGGCGGTGACCGTCGCCGTCACGCCCGTTTCGCCGACAAGAGCCGTCGTCGGACAGTGGATTTCCAGGCTCGGAGCAGTCGCGTCGACCTGCACGACGAGCGCGGCCGGTGAAGACACGTTTCCGACTTTGTCGGCGACGGTACCGGTTGCGGTGTGCGAGCCGCTCGCGTTGAACGTCTGCGGGGCCGTGAGCGACGCCGCCTCCACCCCGCTGGGCGGGCTGCCGTCGGCCAGCACGGGATCGCCGTTCGCCGTGAACGTGACCTTCACGCTGTCCTTGTACCACCCACCGCCGCCGGCGTAGTCAAGCGCTCGCGAGGCTTTCGCCGTGGGCTTGTCGGGTGCCGTCCTGTCGACCGTGACAGGTGTCGAGGAAGGCGAGAATTCGGTCGTCTGGAGGCGGCCTGCGTCAGATCCCTGGACGCGGTACAGCCAGGTGCCCTCCCCCTCGCCGACGCCTGAGAATGCGTAGCTCAGCGCTTCGATGCCGCTCGCCACAGCCGACCACGTTTCGCTCGCTGCTGAGTGGTGCTGGAGCGTGTAGTTCAGGCCGAGGTACTGCTGCGGGTCAGCACCGCTCCAGCCGAGCGTGAACAGGCCGCCACCGTTCGGGTTCACGCCGGCGGTCAGCCCCGGCGCACCCGGAGCTGGGTAGTGGACCTGCGTCGTGCACGAGTGGGTCGTTTTATGTCCGACGTTGTCGGACGCCGTGCGCGTGATGGTCACCGGGCCGGCCGTCGTGGTGTCGACCGAGACGCTCCCGCTCGGATCGCTCGCGAGCCCAGACTCGAGGTCGGAGGCCGTCACCGTTGCCGTTACGCCGGCTTCGCCGACGAGTGCCGTGGCCGGGCACTGGACTTCGACGGTCGGGGCGGTCGCGTCGACCTGGACTCCGAAGGTCGCCGGAGCGGAGACGTTCGCTGCCTTGTCGGCGACGGTGCCGGTCGCGGTGTGCGAGCCGCTCGTGTTGAACGTCTGCGGGACCGTGAGCGACGCTGGCTCAACTCCGCTGGGCGCGCTGCCGTCGGCGAGCACGGGGTCCCCGTTGGCAGTGAAGGAGACCGTCGCACTGTCCTTGTACCAGCCACCGCCGCCGGCGTAATCCGCTTTGGCCGAGGCGCTCGCCGTGGGCGTGGTGGGCGCTGTGCGATCAACCTTGACCGCTTCGGAGGTCGCTGACGGCCCATTTTCGCCGCTTTCGTTGTGCTCGGTGACACGATATGTCCAGGTCCCCTCCGCCTCCGGGCCGCCAGACGTGAAGGTGAATTCGCGTCGAGGGATTCCGCTGGCGAGGGCGCTCCATGCTCCGCTGGCGTTCGCGTGCTCA
Source organism: Solirubrobacterales bacterium (assembly GCA_025963935.1). GTDB lineage: Bacteria > Actinomycetota > Thermoleophilia > Solirubrobacterales > Solirubrobacteraceae > Palsa-744. The sequence goes on along the minus strand of JAOPZV010000190.1, from coordinate 14,263 downwards.
AGCGTGAAGGCGGCGCGCAACGTGGGCGCGGGCTTCCAATGGAGCGTGAACTGGCCGGCGTTCGGGTTCGTCCCGCTCGACAACGACGCCGGCCCCGGTATGCCGGGCGGTGGGATCTGGGCACCGAACATGCGGCCGAGATCCTTTTGGAGCCCGGCCGCAAGACCGTTCTTGGTGACCAGGCCGTTGCCGTACCAGACGCTGCCGCCGTTGTCCTCGACCAGTTCCACCAGGCCGCCGTTGGCGATCGGGTCTGGCGTGGACATGATGTTCTCCCAGGAGCCTTCTGCGACCTGTGAGAGCGACGGGGTGGTCAGCAGCACCGGTTCGTCTTCTGTTTCTCCGTCCCAGCCATACAGTCCGAAGCTGGTGTCCGAGCCGTCCGCCGTCCCTGCGAGAACCAGGTATTCGTTGTCGGCGTTCTTCCTGATCTCGCGGATGCCGAGGCCGCCCAGGTTCCATTGCAGCGGATTGCCAAAGGTTGCTTTGGCGCTCCCAGGATTCCCATTGGTCACGAGCGAGGAGAAGTTGCTGACCGGAACGAGCACGGCGGTGTGGCGGTTTTCCCCGGGCGGCTCAAGCGGCGCACGGAATGCCACGTACGCTTCCGACGTTGAGGCGGCCGCGAACTCGAGTCCCTCGACGTTGAAGCCGCTTGCGAGGTCGGACGGCGCCCCGATTTCCGCCGACTGGGAGAAGCCCAGGGGTTTGCCGTTCGCGTTGTCCCATTCGATCAGGTCCTCGCGCAGGTGCGTGTAGCTGCCTAGGTACGTGAGTTCGGTGCTCGCGCCCGAACCTGTGATCGTGGCCGCGTACACGACGTCACGAGCCGGCTGTGGTTCCCCTTTGTGCGTGTTGGACAGCGAGCCCATCCAGTACAGCGTGTTCCCGGCCCGCGCCGAGGCCTCGATGTCCATTTCGGTCGTGCCGAAGGGCAGCTGGCTCGTGAAGCTGAACGACTTCACCGGCTCTCCGGAGGTACGTGCGTGATAGAGGTGCAGAACGTTGTTCTCGTCGTCTCCCAGGACCATGTATCCGCCGCCGACGTCGATCGCGGTCGACGCGTTACCGGCGCCTGCGTAGTAGCGGTCGCTCGGGTCACCCTGATATTCGGACGCCCCGTAGTTCACCTGCGTGCTCGCGAACACGCCGTTCGGCGCTTCCACGGTGAGCGTGAGCTTCGACGTGCCGGACGCCGCCGGATCGACCGTCAGTGTCCTTTCCCTGCCCGCTCCCGTGACGCTGATCGCGCTCTGCGGGGCGACGGTGTGGTTTGAGGATCTCACCGTCACCGTCAATTCCGACGGCGCGTATGCGGGGTCATCGACGGTGATCGGCAGCGACCTGTTTGTTGGATCGCCGAGCGCCGCGGCCAACGTGCCTTCGGCGGCGGCGATGGTGGGCGCGGGCGGCGGCGAGCCCCCCGAGCCGATGACCGTTCCCGGTGCGAATGCCACGCCGCGGAAGGCCTCATTCGAAGGAGCTGAGGCGATTTCAACGGGAACCCCGCTGAGCGTGCCGTTGAGACCGCTGACGTCCAATACCTTGTAGAGGCTCCCGGTCCTGCTCTGCGCGCCGGCGCTCGTCGCAAATATGGTCACGATTCCGTTGGCGTCGTTGGCCGCGACGCCGGTCACGAACGGGACTTCGACCGATCCCTCGCTCACCCATTTGCCGCCGACGAGGCCGTACTTGACCACCGTGCCGGCTTTGTTGTCGGCCACGTAGATCGTGTCCGGCAACGTGCCTGTCCCCAACGTGAGCATGCTGAACCCAAAGGGCTGTTCGGGCGGCGTGGCGAAGGGCAGATTCGTGACCGTCTGTTTGGCAGTCGTCGGAAGGCCGCTGCCAAAGGTGGCGATTGTGACCGTCCCGGCCTTGGTGGGGTCTGCGGATGCGTACAGCTGGCCGCCAGCGATCGCAGCCTGCCGCACGTTGGTGGCGACTTCGTTGAGCGCAGTCGATTTGGAGGCGCCGAGCGTGGTGGAGTGCACGCCGCCGGTCGTCGATGTGCCGGCGCCTCCGACCCAGATGTGCGTACCGTCGCTGCTGGCCGCGCTGCGGGGATTGTTTTCGTTGGCGAAGTCGGTCAGAGCGGTCGTGGTGTTGATTTCCCCTTTTCCGTTCACCCGGGCGACCGTGCGGGGCACCGTGGAGGCTTTCGTCGCAGAGATGTTGGCTGTGCCCACGGCGGAGGCGTAGCCGGGGGCCACCAGATATTCGCCGTTCGCTGAGAGGCTCAGGAGGCCCTCGGAACCGGAGGAGCCGCTGGCCACCAGCGACCTGTTGGAGCCGACCGTGCTCGTCGGGAAGAGGAGCGAGGCCGCGAAGTTGCCGCTCAGATCGAACTCGTCCAGGGAAGCGCTCGTGGCGGAGCTCGTGAGCGGTTCCGTGCCGTTCCCGACCCGATATACGACAACATCGCCCGGCGTTAGGGAGACGGCGCCGGCTGTCGGCGCGGAGGCGAGCGCAGCTGCAGCGCTCGCGGACAGCAGGAGCATGCCGCGCATGCGGCGCCTGCCATTACCGCACCCCCATCTCACGGCTCATCCCCCCTGGTTGAACCACTGCGAATGCGTCTCCGTCGCACCGGAGCGCCAAGCCAGGCTACAGGAAGCGGTCGCTCAAAGCTACCTTCGGTTCCGCCTTCGCTTGCCAGCGCCCCGTGCCAACGATCCCCTGACTGGCGAAGAGGAGGTCACATCGAGGATGATCTGCCGATTGGAGTGCCGGCCCCGGAGCGTCCGACTGCGGTCGAACGCTCCATAGGCCACTCCGTAAGACGGACCGTTCCTAAATGGGAGCCGGCAGGCTAACCCTTCCCACATTCTCGAAGCCGCAAACCGAGCGGTCCTCTACGCGCGAAACCACATTTCGGCGTCGGCGTACTCGACCGCGCCTCGGCCGCCCGGCCCTACTCCTCGTAACGGTCGGGCATCGCGGCCGTCTTCGGCGGCGAGGCTGCCGGCTGGGCCTTGCGGAGGCGGGGTCCGAGCGATTCACATTCGTAGGCCACGGGCGCACCCGCCGTCTTCCTTCGGTAGTAGGCCTGGGGCGCGAAGTGCTCAGCGTGATTGATCCTGAAGATCAGGGCGCACAAAACGACAACCAGCGGAACCACGACCAGCAGGATGGGCGTCACAGACACCTGCCCTTCCGTCTCCTTGAGTACATGGAACGAAGGCTACCTCGTCTGCCACGACGCGAGGGCCCGAGGCCCGGCCCGCGCGCGAGGCGACACTCGAGCCTCATCGCCGCTAGGCCTCGGCGGCCGACCGTGCCTCCAGGTGAGCCGGTGCCCCCGGCTCGGGTAGGAGCCGGTCAACGAGCGCGAGGGCTGGGCGGCCCTCGAACACCGGTAGGACGTCGGGGCGGTAGAGGATCAATGCCAGGCTGGGCGCGACCATGAAGTCCGCGGCGTTCAGCTGCGCTCCGCCGAGGACCCCGTCGGCGATCCAGGCGTCGATTCGGTCGAGCATCGCCGGGAGCCCTGCGAGGAGCTCGCGCTCGGCAGCTGGGCCTGCGGCGAAGACGTCGCGGAGCAGCCTTGGGATGATCAGGCGCCGCGTTAGCGCCCGCTTGTAAAGGAGATAGCCGAGCCGGCCATCTCCCGCGGACCGGCTGAACCTCGCCGGGTCGCGCACGATCGCGGTGCCCGGTATCCGACGCGCGGCCATCTGAAGCGTTTCGTTCGCCCAGTGCTCTGCCTCTTCCACCAGCGCCCGTTGCTCGGGATCTGCCGGGAAGAGCGGCGGCTGGGGATGACGGTCGTCTAGGTAGCGTGCGATCCCGCGATTGGTCGAGATCCGGTCGCCGTTGGCGGCGAGCGCGGGCACGGTCCCTAGGCGATCGCCAAAGCGCAGCCCGAAGGTGCGCCGTCCGCCAGCGGTGCGGGTCTGGCCGCCCGCATTGAATCCATGGGCGCGGACGACCAGCGGGTGCATCAGCGTGAGGATGTCCACGCGCCGGTAGGGCACCTGCTTGTGCTCGAGCATGAGCATCGCCGAGCGGCAGGCGTGCGAACCGGGAATGACGTATAGCGTGTACATACTGACGAGTCAGTCGGTATCCTACCCAGTGTGCCCCGAAGCGAAACCCGCAAAGGCGCCAGACCCAGCGCGGCGCGGCGAGATGCTCGACTCGATCGGCGTACGCGCGCCGCCCGCGCAGAGGGCCGCGAGGCGCGCGCTGAGCTCCTGGACGCGTCGCTGCGGGTCTTCGCGCGCCGCGGCTACCGCGACGCCGGCGTCGACGAGATCGCCGCGGAGGCCGGCTACTCGAAGGGGGCGCTCTACTGGCACTTCTCCGGGAAGGAGGAACTCCTCGTGGCGCTCTTGGAGGAGCGAATCGACGCACCGCTGCGCGACCGGGTCGCGCTGCTCGCGTCGGCGCCGCCCGAGCGCGACATGTCGGTGGAGGCGACCCGCGCGTTCGCCCAGCAGCTCGGCGAGCAGCGCGAGGCGATGCTCCTCGAGCGCGAGTACTGGAGCCTTGCGATCCGCGATCCCGAGCTGCGCGCCCGCTACGCCAAGCGCCAGACTGAGCTTCGCGGCGCCCTAGCTACCGGGATGGAGGCCCGGGCGCGCCACCTCGGGACGCCCGACCTCAGCATGTCTGGCGAGGACGTTGCTCGCATCGTGATGAGCATCATCGGCGGCCTCGCGGTCGATGAGCTGGTCGAGCCGGGCTCCGTCCGCCCCGAGCTCCTCGGCGAGGCCCTCGCGCTCGTCTACGCCGGCCTGGTGGCGCGCGCCGAGGGGCGCGATGCCTCGTGACGTGGGCGGTCTGGTCGAGGAGATCTGGGTCGGCGTGACGTCGGTTCCTGGCACCGATGATTAGAAGTCGCGTACATGGGTACATAGACACGCATCCAGCTGGCGCCGGACGGGACCGGACCAGGCAAGGGGCAGATGAATCTGCGCGTGGGCGCGGGGTGGGGGAGTCGATGCGTGCTAATCGAGCGAGCGGGGATCGTTGGGCTGTGAGGCGTCGTACGCGGATCGGTGTCATCTCGACGCTCTTGGCGTTCGCCGTATGGCTGGTGACGGCCGCGAGCGCGTCCGCCGCCTTCAACGCGCAGGGCAGCGTCAGACAGGTGTATGTCACCGGCTTGCCCGCAAATGCCCAGGCGTCGCTGCTGAACTCGGCTGGACCCGTGTACACGCAGAACGCGGACTCGCTGGGCGGGCTGCTGTTCCGGAACGTGGCGCCGGGAAGCGGGTACCGGGTTCGCCTGATCTCCACGGGCGAAACGTCGGGGCGGATCACCGTCCATACGGATGCCGCGGCGCCCTGGAACCCGAGCATCTACAACCAGTCGATCCCCGACAACGGGTACACGTACCTGACGACGCGGGACGGCACCAAGCTGGCGCTCACCGTCCACCCACCAACCAGTCCAGCGGGCGAGCCTGGCGTGCCGTCGAGCTTCCACTTTCCGACGTTCCCACAGCCTGGTGTGCCAACGCCGAGCTACACGCCGCCATATCCGACGCTGATCGAGTACTCGGGCTACGGGTATGCGAAACCGTCCGGCCCGGTGAGCGGCATCGCCGTGCTCGCCAACCTGATGGGCTTCGCCGTGGTCGACGTGAACATGCGAGGGACCGGCTGTTCGGCCGGCGCCTTCGACTTCTTCGAGAAGCTCCAGAATCTCGATGGCTACGACGTGATCGAGACGATTGCGCACCAGCCGTGGGTGCTCGGCAACAAGGTGGGAATGCTCGGGATCTCCTACGGCGGTATCAGCAAGCTGTTCACGGCGCAGCTCCAGCCGCCGGACCTCTCAGCGATCGCGCCGCTGTCGGTTATCGACGCGACAGCGTCGACGCTCTACCCAGGTGGCGTTCTCAACACCGGTTTCGCTGTGGAATGGGCCAAACAGCGACAGGAAGAGGCCCAGCCGGCCGGTCCGGGCAGCGGGCAGCCATGGGCATACGAACAGATACAGCAGGGCGATCAGACCTGCGCGGACAACCAGGCGCTTCACGGCCAGGCGGCGAACCTGATGGAAAAGATCAACGCGAACTCGACCTACAACCCAACGGTGGCCGACCCGCTCGACCCGGTCACGTTCGTCAACAAGATCAATGTGCCTACGTTCATGGCCTGTCAATTTGAGGACGAGCAGACCGGGGGCCATTGCGCCGATCTGGCTCAGCACTTCACCGGTACGAATCGCAAGTGGTTCACGTTCACGAACGGCGTCCACGTCGACTCGCTCGATCCGGCCACGTACAACCGGCTGTACGACTTCTTGGAGCTGTACGTCGCGCACCAGGCGCCAATCGTCAACCAAGCGGTCCCACGGGCCGCAGCCCCGCTCGTCTACCAGTCGGCGATGGGGCTCCCGCAGAACGACGTCGTCACGCTTCCGCCGGACCCGATCCAGCAGGAACCGACCTACGAATCGGCGCTGTCCGCCTTCGAGGCACTCCCGTCGATCCGGGTGCTGTTCGACAACGGCGCAGGCACCTCGCCGACCGGCAACACGACGCCGGGCGATCCATACCCCGGGTTCGAGCAGTCGTTCTCCGCGTTCCCGATCCCCGGGACGACCGCGCAATCTTGGTACTTCGGCCCGGGCGGCACCCTCAATGAAAAGAAGCCAACCGCCGAAGGCGTCGACTCCTACACCTCGGATGCGAATGCCGTGCCGCTGACGGATTACGGGGCCAACACCGGGGGCGGCGGTCTCTGGGGCAACGCGTCGGAGTGGCAGTGGAACTGGGCACAGCCGCCGACAGGCTCCGCCGTGTCCTTTGCTTCGGCGCCGCTCACGAGCGACACCACCGCCATTGGCGGGGGCGCCGTCCACCTGTGGGTCAAGTCATCGACTCCGGACGTCGATCTCCAAGCGACCATCAGCGAGGTGCGTCCCGACGGCAACGAGACGTTCGTCCAGAACGGCTGGATCAGAGCGAGCGAGCGCAAGCTCGCCACCAGCGCGAAAAACATCTTCAAGCAGAGCCCCACGCTGCTGCAGCCGATCCCGACATTTGCCGCATCCGATCTGCAGCCCATGCCGGCCAACGAATACGTCCCGGTGGTCATCCCGCTCTACTTCCAGGGGCATGCGTACCGCACGGGCTCGCGCATCAGGGTCACGATTGCCGCACCCAACGGAGCGCAGCCGGTCTGGTCGTTCAGTCAGACGCAGCCGGCGGGCACCACTGCGACAGAGTCGGTCGCCTTCTCGCGCACCATGCCGTCGAGCCTCATCCTCCCGATCGTGCCCGGCGTCAGTGTGCCCACGGGGATGCCCGCGTGCCCGAGCCTACGCAACGAGCCCTGCCGCCCCTACCAGGCATTCGTGAACAACGGTTCCTGACGGCGGCTAATGCCGCCCGCTCAACGCCGGCGGCGCTGACCGCACCCGCGCATCGAGCAGTCCATCTGCTCGCTGTCGACCCGCGCGCAAGACGGTTGCCCGACCACATGGAACGACCGTGGCGTCACACGGCGAGCGGCGCCCATTGCGCGTCGATCGCGCGCTCTGCGGCAGCGAGGCTCTCCGCGGCGAGCGGCTTCAGCTCGGCCATCCGCGGGTTGCTGTCGGCGAGCGTCATCTCGGCCGTTATGAAGCGCGGCTCGAGCGCGGTCACGCTGAGAGCGTGCCGGAGCCACGGTTCTGCATGGTCCCAGCCCTCGCGCGGCGTGCCGGGCGCGTAGCCGCCGCCGCGCGCGCCCAGCACGAGCATGTCGCGTCCTCCGAGCATCCCGGTCATCGTCGCCGGGTCGACCGAGAGACCGGGCGCGGCGAGGTGATCGACCCACGACTTGACGCTGCTCGGCGGGCCGAAGTTGTACAGCGGAAGGCCGAGGAGGATCGTGTCAGCCGCCAGCACCTCGTCGACGAGCTGCTTGGTCAGCTCCCAGGAGGCCGCCTGCGCCGGGGTGTGCTCCTCCGGCGGCACCATGCGTGCCCTGCCCGAGTCACTGTCGAGATGCGGCAACGGGTGCGCACCGAGATCGCGATAGGTGACCGTGCCGCCTGGATGGGCTGCCTGCCATGCTGCGGCCGCGCGCGCGGTCAGCGAGCGGCTGACCGACAACTCGCCCTGGATGCTCGAATCGATGTGAAGTAGATGGGGCATATTGTCGTCCTTTCCAACTGAGTTGTAGATCACAACAGAGTTGTAGCAGACGACTAAGTGGCAAGGGTGACTAGACTGAGGGCAATGAGCTCGTCTACCCAGATAGGCCACCGGTCGTCGGCGCTGGTCGACCACCTCGCGCGCCTGATCCGCCTGCGCGCGGAGTCCGCCCTCGCGCCCCTGAGCCTTCGCCCCCGCCACCTGCTGGCGCTGACCGTTCTGCGCGATCACGGGAGCCCTACGCAGCAGGCGCTCGCCGCCGCGCTGCGGACCGACCGCACGAACCTGATCGGGCTACTCAACGAATTGGAGAGCGACGGTCTTCTTCTCCGCCGGCGCTCGACAGAGGACCGTCGTCGCCACTTCGTCGAGCTCACCGACCTGGGCACCGAGCGACTGGCCGAGGCCGAGGCGGCGCTCGCGGCGGTCGAGGACGAGGTGCTCGGCGCGCTCGATGCCGACGAGCGCGAGACGCTGTACCAGCTCCTCGCGCAGGCGACGACGAGTCATGTCGCTGACTGCGCCGCCGGAGCCGCCGAAGATCCGCCCGACAGCGGCTGCTAGCGGCGCGCGCGCTTGACGGCGCGCGCTTTCGCGAATGCAACAGGGAGACGGGAGCATCCGCGGTGTGCCGCTTGACATCTCGTATTGATTTTGCTTTACTAAACTCAAATGAATGTTACGACCGACTCCATCACTCCCAAGAAGCGGCCCTACCGCCTAGGCGCGCGCGAAGACGGCGCACGCCTCACCCGCGAGCGGATCCTGGATGCAGTCGCCGATGCGCTGACCACGCGCTGGTACGACGAGCTCACGTTCGCCGAGCTCGCGCGCGCGGCTGGCGTGAGCAGCCCCACCCTCACCAACCACTTCGGCGACAAGCACGGCCTGATCGCGGCGTACGCCCGCGAGCGGATGAGCGAGGAGATCAGCGAGGTTCGCTATTCAGTCGAGCCCGGCGACATCCCCGGAGCGATCCGTGTGCTGCTCGACGACTATGAGGAGACCGGCGACATGATCATCCGGACGCTCGCGGTTGAGCACCGTTTCCCCGCTCTGACAGAGGTGCTCGCCGAGGGGCGCGCCGGACACCGCGAGTGGGTCGCTCACATCTTCGAGCCTTATCTGCCGCCGCGTGGACGCCAACGCGAGAACGCGATCACCCGCTTGGTCGTGTGCACCGACGTCTACGCCTGGCAGCTACTGCGACGTGACCTGGGTCAGTCGCGCACCGCCACCCGCAACCATCTGCTCGCCACGGTTGAGGCCGTCACGGCATCCTTAAAGGAGAAGACAGCATGAGCCGGTTTCTGATCGCAGTCGCCGCCGGCGGCGGCAACATCCCGCCGACGCTTTCGGTCGCGCGCGCTCTGCTCGATCGCGGGCACGACGTGCGGGTCATCACCGATCCGGTGCTCGAGCCCGAGGTGCGGGCCGCCGGCGCGGAGTTCGTCTCATGGTCGACCGCGCCGCACCGTTTCGACCTGGACCCGTCGAGCGACCTCGCCCGCGACTGGGAGGCCCGTACCCCGATGGGCAGCCTCGCGCGGGCTCGGGACGCCTACTTCTGTGGGCCCGCGCTTGCCTTCGCTGACGACGTTCGCGCCGAGCTCGAGCGCCGTCCCACGGACGCCGCCGCGGGCGAGATGCTGACGTTCGGGTCGATGATCGGCGCCCGCGGCGCCGGGGTGCCGTGCGCCATCCTGTCATCGACGATGGTCGCGCTTCGCGGCTGGGGCGCCCCGCCCTTCGGGCCGGGAGTCACACCTGCGACCGGCCGCGCGGGCCGCGTCCGCGACCGGTTGATCTATGCGATCAGCGATCGGATGTGGAACAAGGGTCTGCCCGCGATCAACGATGCGCGGCGGGCGCACGGGCTTGCGCCCCTCCGGCACAGCATGGATCAGCTGACCGACTGCGATCGGCTGCTGATGCTGAGCACCCGCGCACTTGAGTACCCGGGGTTCGACCCGCCGGAGCACGTGCAGATCACGGGCGCGCGTTTGGAGGACCCGCAGTGGACCGAGCCCGCCGTGCTGCCGCCTGGCGACGAGCCGCTCGTCCTCGTGGGGCTCAGCTCGACGTTCATGGATCAGAGCTCGGCGATCGGCCGCATCGCACAGGCGCTCGGCACGCTGCCCGTCCGCGGGCTGATCACGACGGGGCCCGCCGTCGATCCCGACACGATCCAAGCTCCCGCGAACGTCCAGGTCGTCCGCTCGGCCCCGCACTCCGAGCTCCTGCCTCACACCGCCGCGATGGTCACCCACGCGGGCCATGGCTCAGTCGTCAAGGCCCTCGCCGCCGGCGTGCCGATGGTAATGATGCCCTTCGGCCGCGATCAGGTCGAGATCGCTGCCCGCGCGGCGTACGCGGGAACCGGTGTACGCGTCCGTCCGGGCGCCGGCCCGGCACGGATCGCCCGCGCGGTGCACGAGGTGCTCGGCGACTCCGCCTACCGCGAGGCTGCCCGGCGTGCGGCGCGCACGATCGCAGCCGAGCAGAGCGGTGACGCCGCCGCCGACGCTCTTGAGGAACTGGCCGGCACCTCGCGCTCCGGAGGCACTCTTTCGGGAGCCGGAGCAGCAGCGTTCGGATCCACCTCGTAGGGGTGTGTGGAGCAGGCGATCCTGACCCTACGACGCAGCGTGCTCCTCTATTGCTGTGCGAGCGTCAAGTAAGCGATCACGCGGTGCCCGAGAACAGGCTTGATCTCGTCAAGCGTAGGCGCGTGCGGGACATTGACCTTCACGCCGACCGCTTTGTTGCCCGCCCGCTCGAGCAGCCCCACGAACACCTCGGCCGCCCGGACGGGATCATGCTCGACAGCTACGTGAGCGGTGCGCTCCCGTCCCTCTAAGACGACGCGAACATCTGTGCCGTCGCGAAGGTTGTGCCGCCAGCCACCCGCGCTAGACACGACGAGAGAGCCGTCTGCCTGCTCGTGGCGCGTCACCGGCATCGTGTAGCTGCGGCCGCTCTTCCGGCCGGTGACCGTCAGGAGCATGAGGTTCTTGCTGGCGAGACGGTGCATGCCGGACCGCAGCACCGCCATGACGACAGGGTTCACGAACTTCAAAACGGCGGCTGGCGGGCGGGAGTCTTCAACTGCGGGACGATCCATGCTGCCAACACTCCCAGATCGCACCGCACGACGCAAGCAAGTTGCCTGCTGCGAATACAGTCAGCGAATCTCGAGGCCGCTGGGGTGCGGATCCTCATCGTCAACGGCCTCGTGTAGTGACGGTCGCCCACGGCGAGCCGGTGTTGCGCTCTCCAAGTCGTCGATCACGATCGGCGAGTGCGACTCGGTCGATGGCTCACCGATCGTGGTGCGATCGCGGCCCGCCTGCTTTGCCGCATAGAGGCCACCGTCGGCAGTCAGCATGAGCTGCTCGAGGCTCTCGGCCTGGGTGGAGTCCGTAACGCCGAAGCTGGCGGTGAACCGCGGGGTTTCACCGGGGTGCGCTTTGGCGAGATTGCGGCGGATTCGGTCGAGGACGATGACCGCCTGGAAGCGATCGAGCTGCGGCAGCACGATCACGAACTCCTCGCCACCCCACCGGGCCACGAGGTCGTTGTCACGCAGGACCCCGTGCATGACCTGCGCAAAGAGCCGCAGCGCACGGTCGCCGGTCTCATGCCCGTGGGCGTCGTTGAGCTGCTTGAAGTGGTCCAGATCGGCGATCGCGAGCGCAAATGGATCCCCGTCCTTGATGATGCCCCGCAGCTGCTTCCCAAGCTTGCGGCGATTGTCCAGCCCCGTGAGGCCATCTGTGGAGGCCTGCAGCTGAGTCTTCTCAAAGGCTCGCACCGTGCCGATCCGAGCGCCCGTCTGCGCCGCGAGCGTAGTCAGCCTCGCGACCTGCTCGCCCTGGAGCGGCGTGCCGATTGGCCCAGTCGTGTGGAGGACGCCTAGGGAGCGGCCCATGAAGCTCACGGGCACGCACACGGCCGAACACGGGCCACCCGGTCGATCGCGGAGCTTCGGACAGGCGTTGAGAACCTCGCTCGAGTCAAACACGACGGCGCTGCCCCGTCGCACCGCTACACAGGAATACGGCGACTTCACCGGACAACCGGGCGCTGCGGCGCCCGGGCTCCTCGCCACACGCTTGAGGTTGGCGCGGCTCGAGTCGGCGAGTAGCAATTCCATGGGCGTCGCCTCCGAGGTCTCGAACATCGCGCGCTCGGCCACCTCGAACACGGCCTCCTCCTCGTCGGCCATCTCGAGCGCCTCAGACAGCTTGCTACCAAAGCTGTCCCGCCGGGCCTGGGCGGTCAGCTCCTGCTCGAGGCGCACTCGATCAGTCGTGTCGCGCGCGTTGATCACCACGCCCTTGAGGTGCCGGTCGGCGCGAAGATCGGTCGCCCGCGCGTCAAGATGCCGCCATTCGCCGCTGGCGTTGCGAACGCGCAGGCTCAGTTCGGGCGGCCCGCCGTGAGTCCTCACTGTTCCGAGAACGTCACGGTCGTCAGGATGGACGAATTCTTCGAATCCCTCGCCGAACAGCAATGACTGAGGCCGCCCCACTAGCGCGGCGACCGATGGACTGACATACCGACAGCCCCCGGCTCCCAAGACGACCACGAGGTCGTGCGAGGACTGGGCGAGACTACGGAAATGGGCGGTCTGCCGGCGCGTTGTGGCAATCAGGGCCCAGGCGAGCAGAAGCGAGATGACCAGTCCGCCCACCCCGAGCCCCACCTGCATGGTGATCAGGCGGCTGACGTTCTGATCGGTGCTCCTCGCGATCGTGCGACCCGCGTTGAGCGAGACGTTGGAGGTCAGCGCCGCCAGGACGCGAAGCCGCTGGATCGGGTCGAGATTGCCCGTGTGCTCGTTTGCCGTCGCGGGAAGCGTTGAAGCGGGGCGACGCGACAGGACGGCTTCGCCATTCGCCGCCATGTCGCTGACGAGCCGGCTCTCCTGCTCGAACTGGTTGCGCAGGACCTTGCCGCTGGCCGCGGGCAGCGTGCTTTCATCGTCATCACCATCGACCGCCGGCGCGATTCCGCCGTCGAGCAGCGCATGGGCGCTGCTGGCGAGGATCGAAGCCGTGGACGCGGGATTGGCCTGCAGGCCAGCGTGGGCGAGAAGCACTTCCTTGACGTACCGCTCGGCAAGCGTGCGCTGACGGTCTGCCACCTGGAGGACGGTGGCCCGGTTCTTCGAGCGCTCCGTCGCCGACAGAGAAAGGCCCGCGCTGAGCGCTCCGATCAGCGCGAAGGTGAGGAAGATCGCGACGATGGTCCGCCGGCCGCCACCGGAGAACGGACGGAATGCCTGCCCGCGACGGATCATTGCGTCACGACCAGGTCGGTACGCATGCCGCCGAGGTAGTGCCCGGCCATGTTGCAGAACAGCACATAGCGGCCGGGCGCCAGGTGTATCCGGAGATCCCGCGTGCTGCCCGGCTGTCCGGGCACGAGCGACCCCGGCTCCGAACGCTGGAGAGCTTCCTCGTCCACGGTGAATCCGTCCGCCCTGAACGGCAAGCGTGGATTCTTCGCGCGAACAACGATCAGCTCGTGCTCGTCCGGGCCCTTGTTGTGAACGCGCAGAACGACGTTCCCGGCCTTCAGCTGCGCCGGGGCCCCGATCGTGAAGTCCCCCTCGGTGACGGCCGCGATGGCTCCATTGGCCGGGTTGACGGGTGCCCCGCTCCCGCACGCGGCCAAGAGCAGCACGAATGGGACGCTTGCCAACACAACCAGCGTTCTTCGCAGCCGGATCTGAGGACTGCCGCCCACGTGATCACATCGGCCGTTTGGGGGACGAGCTTGATGCTCGCGATGCTCTGGCACACGGCCGGCGGCCGCCCCTGGTGCCGGGATTCGAGTGAGTCGCAGCTAATCCAGCCCTGTCGTCTCGGCGGACCGCCCGCGAGATCAGCAGCAAACGGCGAAAAACGGGCGATCCCACGCGTTAGTCGAGTCGCGTGTGAACCGCGATCTGTGGCGCTAGGGGGCCCCGAAGCCGATCGCAGTGCCGGTCGAATGCAGCGGGCGTGCAAGCGGCTCGCGCCCCGGTCACTCGTGCGGGCGACCTTCGTCAGTCCGATGGCGAGCCTCATTCGCGGCCGCTTGGCTTCGGGCTTCGCTATCCGATGCCTGACGGCGCGCCTCGTTCTCGCCGCCTTGGCGGAGCGCTTCGCTGTCCGATA
>JAOPZV010000186.1 GCA_025963935.1 Solirubrobacterales bacterium | reverse complement strand
GTCGGTGAGCCTTCCGCTCTACTGGACCGACGCCGACCTTCCGGTCGGCGTGATGCTGACCGGCGGGCCGTGGCAGGAGGCGAGGCTCATCTCGCTGGCCGCGCAGCTCGAGCAGGCGCGGCCGTGGGCGGACCACCGCCCGTCTGCCGTCGCGACGTCCTAGAGCCGTTCGCCTCGGCGGCCGCCCTGCGGCGTCGTAGCTTCCTGCGCCTTCCTATCGTGTATGGCATGCACGAACGCGCGTTCAACACGACCGGGGTGGCGCTGTGAGCGCGGCAATCTTCCCCGTGGCCGGACGGGCCTTTGGCGATGGCGATGGCGCCGGGACCGACGAGCGCTCGGCCGACGACCGCGCTCGAGCCGACGCCGAGGCGCTCGACGCGTACTCGCGCACGGTCTCCGGCGTGGTGGAGCGGCTAGCGCCGAGCGTGGCCAGCCTGCGGGTCATGCGCGACACACGCCGCGGGCGGATCCCCGTGGGCGCCGGAAGTGCCGTCGTGCTGACACCCGACGGGTTCCTGCTCACCTCGGCTCACGTCGTGGCCGGCGGTGGGCGCCGCGGCCACGCGACGTTCATCGATGGACGTGAGATCGGCTTCCGCGTTGTCGGCGCCGACCCGCTGTCGGATCTGGCGGTTCTCCGCGCGGAGGCCGATGATCTCGAGCCGGCCGCGCTCGGCGACGCCTCACGTCTGCGCGTCGGTCAGCTGGTCGTGGCGATCGGCAACCCGAACGGCTTCGCGGGATCGGTCACGGCGGGCGTGATCTCGGCGCTGGGCCGCTCGCTCCCGGCACGCGCGGGCCGAACGGTGCGCATGATCGACAACGTGATCCAGACCGACGCGGCGCTCAACCCGGGGAACTCGGGCGGAGCCCTGGTCGACTCCTTCGGCGCGGTGGTCGGCGTGAACACGGCGGTGGCCGGTGTGGGACTCGGCCTAGCGGTGCCGATCAACGACGCCACACGCCAGGTGATCGGTGCGCTGATGAGTGACGGTCGCGTGCGCCGGGCGTACCTCGGCGTGGCCGGAGGTCCCCGTCCGCTGCCCGCACGAGCGCGGCGCGAACGCGACCAGGCAACGGGCGTCGAGGTCATCGAGATACCGCCGGACAGCCCGGCCGAGGCCGCCGGGCTGCGCCCGGAGGACCTGATCGTCGAACTGGCGGGCGCGCGCGTGCACGGCGTCGAAGACATCCAGCGCCTGATGGTCGCCGACCTGATCGACGTGCCGGTCGAGGTCGTCGTACTGCGCGGCGGCGAGCTGCTCACGCTACGGCTCGTTCCGCGCGAGCTGGCGTAGTCCCGACGACGCTCGGTTGACTGGCGCTGATAGCGCGGATAGTGTCGGCATGGACGGTCACTGATCGGTCGACTGTCGCCGCTGGTGGGCGACCCAGCCGGGTGTTCGGCTTCCGCCTCAGCCCAATACGGGGGAAACGTCTCGGGCGTCGATGTCGCGAGGCTTGAATCGGCAAGGAGCCACCATGCCTGCTCACCGAACAGCTCATACGCGCCGTCGCGCGCGCAACCTCTTCACCGCGGGCATTCTCGTGCTCGTCGCCTGGTCTGCCCTCGGCGCGGGCGCGGCCCAGGCCGACAAGTCGTTCACGGTGATGACTCAGAACCTCTACCAGGGCACCGAGTTCCGCAACTTTGCGGCGCTGCAGGGCACGAACGCCGGTTTCGAAGAAGCACTCGCGGCCACGAGCGCCGACTACGGCACCTACGTGGCAACGCGCTTCAAGGACCGCGCGAAGCGCATCGCGGCGACGATCGCACGGAACGATCCCTCGCTCGTCGGCCTCCAGGAGGTCGCCACGTGGCACATCGGGGAATTCGTCGAAGCCCATCCGTTCGCGCTGCCGCCGACGGTCAACGAGGACTTCACCCAGGAGCTCCTGGCCGCACTCAAAGCCGAGGGCTCGCCCTACACCGTGGTCTCCCGGCGCGACAACAACTTCACCCTGGCCTTCCCGATCTTCACGGCGAAAGGACTGGTGTCGGTGGGCATGGTCGAGAGCGGCGTGATCATCGGCAAGGCGGGTGACAACGAGCTCAAGCTGTCCAACCCGCAGTCCGGCACCTACAACGCCCGGCTCCCGCTGATCCCCAACAAACTCGACCCCGACCCGCCCCACGGCTTCCAGTTCACCAACAGCTGGCAGTCGATCGACGCCAACCACAACGGCAAGTCGTTCCGGTTCATCACGACCCATCTCGATGCGCTTGCCCCCGGCGGCGCGGTGTCCGGCCCGCAGGCCCAGGAACTGCTTGCCGGTCCTGCGAACACGTCAGTTCCGGTGATCGTGGCGGGCGACATGAACTCCGGGCCGGCGGTGGCCCCGGCGGCGTACAACGCGTTCCTCTCGGGAGGGCTGTCCGACACGTGGACGGCCGCCGGCCTCGGCGCGGCGCCGCTGACGTGCTGCCACCTCGCGCCGAACGACCGCTCCACTGATCCGAACGCACCCTACACCGAGGACCCCGATCACGTGTTCAGCCGCGGGCGCTTCACCGTCCTCGACGAGCGCCTGGTCGGCAATACGGCTCCGAACCCGGCGCCGGAACAGTTCATCTGGCCATCGGATCACGCCGGCATGGTCGCGACGCTCGCCCTCAAGTAGGGACGTAACCGCACGCCCGGGCGGTGTGCGCGTCACGCAAGCGGGAGCCGTCTGCGGCGAGGCGGCTTCCGTTGCGATGCCCCGTGCGGGACTCGAACCCGCCCCACCGGATTAAAAGTCCGGCGCTCTACCAGATGAGCTAACGGGGCTTGCGCGAGGCAGTCTGCCACATAGCAGCGGCGCGCCAGCGCGCCGGGGAACGGCGCCTCAGGGCGCCTTGGCCTCGGCTAGCTCGTCTTCGGAGGGGCTTTCGCTGGCGGCGATGCGGAGCATCTCCTCGATCTGGGTGAGCTTGACCCGGGGCCGGCCGGAGGCCTCGCCGCGGGCACGCTCGTGGCGGTCGATCTCCGACCACCCGGCGTAGGTCACGAGGTCCGGCTGGCAGGAGCGCAGCAGCGCCTCGACGGACTCCGCGTCGGGGCTCTCGGGCTGCAGAAGGCCTTTGCCCGCGTCGAGGTCGGCGAGGATCGCATCGACCGTCTCCTGGGCGTCCTTCTTGTTGGTGCCGATCACGCCGGAGGGCCCGCGCTTGATCCAGCCGACGACGTACTCGCCCGGCAGCGGAGCGCCGCTTGAGGGATCGAGGACGCGGCCGCCGTCGTTCGGGATGACCCCGGAGCGCTCGTCGAACGGCACGCCGGGCAGGGGGACGCCGCGGTAGCCGATCGCGCGGAAGGCGAGGCCGGCGTCGATCGTCTCACGCTCCTCGGTGGCCTTCGCCCGCAGCCGGCCGTCCGCATCGGCCACGAGCTCGTTGCGCACCAGCTCGACGGCGCCGAGCCGTCCGCCCTCGCCGGGAAGCAGGGCGCTGGGCGACAGCAGGAAGCGAAGGACGACGCGCTTGGCGTGCCCGACGGGCTCGCGCTCGGCGTAGCCGCGGAGGATCTCGACGTTGCGCCGGGAGGTGATGTCGGTCTCGGCGTCGGCGTCGTGGATCGCAAGCGCCCGCTCGAGCTCCGCGGGGTCGACGACGACGTCCGCCTCGGAGAGCTCCCCGAGCTCGAGCAGCTCGGGGTTAGTGAAGGCCGCCTGCGCCGGCCCGCGGCGCCCGACGATCACGACCTCCGAGACGCGACTGGCCGCGAGCACCTCGAGCGCGTGGTCGGCGGTGTCGGTGGGTGCTAGCTCCTTGGGGGCGAGGACGAGCATGCGGGCGACGTCGAGCGCGACGTTGCCGTTGCCGATGACCACCGCGCGCTCCGCGGACAACAGATCGATCTCGAGGTCGGTGTGGTCGGGATGGCCGTTGTACCAGCCGACGAACTCGGTGGCGGCGTGCGAGCCGTGGAGCTCTTCGCCGGGAATGCCGAGCGGGCGATCGAGCGGCGAGCCGGTCGCGTAGACGATTGCGTGGTAGTGCGTGAGGAGCTCCTCGCGCGAGACGTGCTCGCCGAGGGTCACGTTGCCGAAGAAGCGGAAGCGGGGATGTGCGGCGGTCTTCTCGTAGACGCGCGTGACCGACTTGATCTTCGGATGGTCCGGCGCCACGCCGGAGCGCACGAGGCCCCACGGTGTCGGCAGGCGCTCCAGCATGTCGACGTCGATCAGGCCGCTGGGATCCTTCAGCAGGTGCCCGGCGGCATAGAAGCCCGCGGGGCCGGAGCCGATCACGGCGATGCGGATGGGGGTCTCGGGAGTCATCGGCGTTTGCGGGCTGGCGGGTGCGGTGAATCGCAGGGATCGGGGGATGGGCGCGGCCCGACTCGAACGGGCGACCCCCTCGGTGTAAACGAGGTGCTCTGACCAGCTGAGCTACGCGCCCCGGGTCGGGACATCAAGGCTAGCGAGCCGGGCCGCGCGATCAGCTCCGCGGGCCTGCGGTGGGCTAGGCCGTTCTGGGGACCCAGGGTCGGCTAGGATTTGCGCACCCGGCCGGGAACCTCCTTTGAATACTGCGGACACCGCCCATAACGAGGGGCCGTTGGCATTGGCGCAGGCCGCCGAGCTAGAGCTGCGCAATGTCAGCAAGCGTTACGCCGGGCAGCGCGAGCCTGCGATCCGCGATCTGTCCCTGACGGTGCCGGCTGGCGAGGTGTGCGTCCTTGTGGGACCGTCGGGCTCCGGCAAGACGACGGCGATGCGCCTGATCAACCGGATGATCCCGATCAGCGGTGGTGACATCCTGCTCGGCGGCAGGAGCGTGCTGGAGCGCGACCCGAAAGAGCTGCGGCGCGAGATCGGCTACGTGATCCAGCAGATCGGTCTCTTCCCGCATCAGACGGTCGCCGAGAACATCGCCACGGTGCCGCGCCTGCTCGGCTGGCCGAAGGACCGCATCGCGGCCCGCGTCGACGAGCTCCTGCAGTTGATCGACCTCGATCCGGGAGAGATGACGGCTCGCTATCCGGCCCAGCTGTCGGGGGGCCAGCGCCAGCGGATCGGCGTGGCGCGAGCGCTCGCCGCCGATCCCCCGCTGATGCTGATGGACGAGCCGTTCGGAGCGATCGACCCGATCAACCGGGCCCGCCTGCAGGACGAATTCCTGCGCCTGCAGGATCAGGTGAAAAAGACCGTGGTGTTCGTCACGCACGACATCGACGAGGCGATCAAGATGGGCGACCGGATCGCGATCCTGCGCGAAGGCGGCGTGCTCGCCCAGTACGACACTCCCCAGGAGATCCTCACTCACCCGGCAGACTCGTTCGTCGCGCAGTTCGTCGGCGCCGACCGTGGCCTCAAGCGCCTTGCGCTGACGACGCTCGCCGAACTGAAACTCGTCGAGCCGAACGGCCTGCGCGCCGATCTGCGGCCGGACGGTGCGCACCGGGTGCCGCTGGAGACCTCTGTGCGGGATGCGCTCTCGCTGTTGCTGAGCGCGAACGGCGAGCCGCTGACCGTCGTGGCCGACGACGGCCACGTGGAGGGCCTGCTCACGCTCACGCTGGTGGAGCGGCTGCTCTCCGACGAGGCCGCGGACGGCCCGCCGGCCGCGCACGCACAGCCGCTCGAGCCCGAGTCCCCGCCGCAGGCCCAGCCGCGCTGATGGCGCTCGCCGCCCTCACGGCCAGCGGGCCGCTGATCGCCGCTGCGGGCGAGCCGGTGATCCCCAACTACGGCGCGCAGAGCTCGAGCTGCGAAATCCACAACCACTTCTTCTGCGCGAGCTGGGTGAGCCACAACTGGGACTCGGTGCTGTGGCCGGCGCTGCGCGATCACATCCTGCTGGCGCTCGTCGCGGTGAGCATCGGCTTCGTGATCGCGATGGCGCTCGCGCTGGCAGCGCACCGCTACGGCTGGGTCGAGCGCCCGACGGTGATCTTCACGACGATCCTCTACACGATTCCCTCTCTGGCCCTGTTCGAGCTGCTCGCGGCGCCCGTCGGGCTGAACGTGTTCTCGGCGGAGATCGCGCTCGTCTCCTACACGCTGCTGATCCTCTTCCGCAACATCCTGGCCGGCCTTCGCGCGGTCCCCACCGAGGTGCTCGACGCCGCCGAGGGGATGGGCATGTCAAGAGTGCAGGCGCTGCTGCGCGTGGAGCTTCCGCTCGCGCTGCCGGCGATCGTCGCCGGACTGCGCATCGCGGTGGTCACGATCATCGCGCTCGCGACGGTCGTCTACGTGATCTACAACCGCGGGCTCGGGGTGCCGATCCACACGGCGCTCGGCGAGGGCCCGTTCAAGACCGAGCTGATCGCTGCGGGTGGCCTCGCGATCCTGCTCGCGCTCGTCGCGGACGGTCTGCTGGTGCTCCTGCAGCGGCTGCTGACGCCATGGGCCAGGGCGCAGACGACCTAGGGGGCTGCAGGTGCACGAATTCATCGAAGCCTTCCGCTTCATCGCCCATGACGGTGCGGTCCCCGGCGGCCCGGCGCTCCCGAGCCTCACCCACCTCGCGCTGGAGACGCTGAAGGTCAGCGCGATCGGCGTGGCTATCTCGGTGGCGATCGCCGTTCCGCTGGGCGTGTGGCTCGGCCACGTGCACCGCGGCTCGTTCCTGGCGATCAACGTGGGGAACATCGGGCGCGCCCTGCCGAGCCTCGCGGTGCTCGCGATCGGCGACGCGTTCCTGGGGCTCGGCCTGACCGTCGTGGAGCTCGCGCTGGTCGTGCTCGCGGTGCCGCCGATCGTGACGAACGCCTATCTCGGCGTCGACGGCGTCGACCGCGACCTGGTGGACGCTGCGAAGGGGATGGGCATGAGCGGCTGGGAGATCCTCAAGCGCGTCGAGCTTCCGCTCGCCGTGCCGCTGCTTTTCGCGGGCATCCGCACGGCGGCGGTGTTCGTGGTGAGCACCACGACGATCGCTTCGCTGGCCGGCTTCAGCGGGAGCCTCGGCGACGTGATCGCGAACGAAACGAGCTACCACTTCTCCGGCGTGCTCGGCGCAGCGATCTGCGTGGCGGCGCTGGCACTCACCGTGGAGGGCGTGCTGATGCTCGTGCAGCGGGCGCTCACGCCGCGCGGGCTGCGGCTCGAAGCACTCGAGCGGGCGGCCGTGGAGCACCCGGCGGCGGCGGTCGTCACCTAGCGACGACGGTTCAGATATATGGTCTTCGATCAATGAAGCAAACAACCAGGAGGCGGCGGATGACAGGTACAAGTCGGAGCAGTTTGAGGAAGTTCTTGAGAGGTGGCTCGAGCGGGCTTGCGCTGGGCGCCCTGACGGTGGCGCTTGCGGCCTGCGGAAGCAGCAGCAAAACGTCCTCGAGCAGCTCGAGCGCGACGAGCGCGACCCAGTCCACCGCTGCCGCGACGCCCGCCTCGAGCGGCCCGGGCGTGGGCAAGCCGGCGGTGACGATCGGCGACAAGAACTTCCCTGAGGAGAACATCCTCGGGCAGCTCTATGCGCAGGCGCTCGAGGCCAAGGGCTTCAAGGTCAACGTCAAAGAAAACATCGGCTCCTCGGAGATCATCTACAAAGCGCTCACCTCCGGCCAGATCGAGATGTACCCCGAGTACACCGGCGTGTTCCTGTCGGCCGTGGCAAAACAGACGAAGCTCCCGACGAGCGCGGCCGCCGCCTACCAGCAGGCGAAGGCGTTCGCTGAAAAGCACGGAGCGACGATGCTCAATTACACACCGTTCTTCGACTCGGACGCGATCGCGACACTGCCCGCCTACGCGAGCGCGCACCACCTGTCGAGCGTCGCGGACCTCAAGCCGCTGGGCAAGGGCGTGATCCTCGGGGCGGCGCCGGAATTCGCGACGCGCTTCGAGGGCCTGCTCGGGCTCAAACAGGAATACGGCGTGAACCCGACATTCAAGCCGATCGCGATCGAACTCGGCTACAAGGCGCTGGAAGGCGGTCAGGTGAACGTGCAGGACGTGTTCACCACCGACGGCCAGCTGCTGGGCGGCAAATTCAAGCTGCTGTCCGACCCCAAGCACGTGTTCGGCTTCCAGAACGTGGCGCCGGTCGTCAAGCAGAGCGTGCTCGCGGCCGAGGGCCCGGCGTTCTCCCAGACGCTCGACAAGGTCAGCTCGCTGCTGACGGTCAAGGCTATCCAGCAGATGAACGCCGCGGTCAGCATCGACAAGCAGTCGGCGACGAACGTCGCCCACCAGTTCCTCACCTCCAACGGCCTGAGCTAGCGCGCTCGGCCGCCGTCCGCGCCGCGTCCCCTGCGAAGCTTGCGGGAGATGCGGCGCGGCGGCGATGGCCGGAGGAAGGTCAGGATCGGTCTCTCCCTCGCGGGGGCAGTGCTCCTGCTGCTGGCGCTCGCTCAGCTGCTGCTGCCGCGAATCGCAGCGAGCCGCATCTCATCGCGCATCGGCCGCTACGGGCACGTGCGGAGCGTCAGCGTGAGCGCCTGGCCGGCGGTCAAGCTGCTGTGGGGCAGTGTCGACTCGGTGCGGGTCAGAGCCGAGCACCTGGCGCTGAGCCCGGCCCAGGCGGCGAAGCTGCTGTGGGAAGGGAAGGACGCGTCACGCATGGACGTCACCGCACGGACCGTCAAGATCGGGCCGCTGCAGGTGAGCGAGGCGCGCCTGCGCAAGCGCGGCCGATCGCTCAGCGCCGAAGCGCGGGCGAGCGAAGCCGACGTGCGGGCGGCCCTGCCGCCGCGCTGGGAGCTGACGCTGCTCGGCAGCGAGGGCGGCGAGGTCCGCGTGCGAGCGGGCGGCGGCCTGTTCGGGATCGGCGCCTCGGTCGAAGCGGTCGCTCTGGCGCGCGAAGGAAAGCTCGTGGCTCACCCGGTGGGGCTGCTTCTGGAAGGGCTTCAGCTGACGCTGTTCTCCGACCCGCACGTCTACGTCGAGGCGGTGGCCGCCGGCCGCGACGCCGGGCAGCCGGCGAGCTATCGGTTGAGAATCTGGGCGAGCCTGCGGTGAGCGCGTCGCGGCGGCCAGTTCCCGGGCCGTAACTGGGAGGCGACGCGCGGCGCTTTCAGGCCGCCGCAGAGAGATCGGCGAGGGGAGCTGATGCCCGTGGGTGGACGATCACGGGAAGCCCGCGCTTGGGGCTGATCGTCGGCATCTGGCGGATCTCGAGGCGAAAGTCCTCGGGAAGCGAGAAGGTGAAGCGCGAGAGGATCACGGTGGCGATCGTGCGCACCTCGAGCTGTCCGAAGCGCATCCCGATGCACGTTCGCGAGCCGCCGCCGAACGGCACGTAGGCGCCCTTCGGCAGCGCGGCGCGTGCCTCGGGAGTGAAGCGCTCGGGCCTGAATGCCTCGGGCTCTGCGAAGACGTCGGGCAGATGGTGCGAGGCCCAGGAGCAGTAGTTGACGAACGCGCGCTCCGGGACGGTGTGACCTTCGAACTCGAAGGCGTCGATCGCGCGGCGCGGGCCGACCCATGCCGGCGGGTACTTGCGAAGCGTCTCCTCGAGCACGAGCTCGAGCTCGCCGAGCTCGCCGGAGACCATCTGCGAGGCGCTCGGGCGGCGGCCGGCGAGCTCGGCGTCCTGCTCGGCGAGCAGCCGGTCGACGATCTGCGGATGGCGGGCGAGCTCGTAGAACATGAAGGACACGGTCGATGTCGTCGTGTCGTGCCCGGCGAACATCAGCGTCATCACCTCGTCGCGGATCTGCAGGTCGCTCAACGTGTTGCCGTCCTCGTCGTGGGCGTCGAGCAGCAGGCTGAGGATGTCCTGCCCGCGCCGGCCCGTCGCGCGGCGCTCGGCGATCTCGGAGTAGATGAGCGTGTCCAGCTTGCGCGCCGCCGCCTGCAGCCTCGCCCACGGCGACCCGCGTCCGCGGAACACGCGCAGCACGTACTCGCTGGCGTAGAAGGCCAGCGCCTGCTCGAACAGCCCGGCGGCGTCGATCGCGCGGGCCCGCTCGCCGTCGGGGTCGAGGCCGAACAGCGCACGCATCGCCACGCGCAGCGCGAGCCGGCGGGTGATCGCGTAGAGGTCGACGACTGCCCCCGGCGTGAACTGCTCGAGCGCCCGCGTGGTCTCCTCGACGATCACCTCGACGGAGGCGGCGATGTGCTCGCGGTGGAAGGCCGGGAGCATGATCAGGCGCGAGCGGCGGTGGAACTCCCCGTCGATCGTCAGCAGGCCGTCGCCCATCAGCCCGATCAGGTCACGGAAGTGTCCCTCGCGCCACAGGAAGTTGGACGCGTGGGTGACGGTGATGTAGTGGTTGGCCGCCGGGCCGAGCATGAACACGACGTTGCTGTGGAACAGGCGCAGCGTGAAGACCGGGCCGAAGCGCTCGTAGGCATCGAGCAGCATCGGCAGCGGCTCGTTGGCGAAGCGCCGCGTGCGCGCCATCGACAGGCGCGTTTCGCCGGGCGGGAACGGGACGGAGGCGGCGCGCTCCTCGCGGAGGTCGCTGAGGAGCACCGAAAGCGGGCTCGAGTTCAGCAGCGGCTGGGGTCCCACGAGCGCCACGGGGCAAGCGTAGTCGAAGCTGGCCAGCCGGCCAAGCCCGGGAGCGAGGAGACTGCGCTCGGGCCCTGGCATACTGATCGAGCGCGGAAGGCCGCCCAGGTGCTACGTGCAACCGCGGGGGCGTAGCTCAGCAGGTTAGAGCGCTGCCCTGTCACGGCAGAGGTCGCGGGTTCGAGTCCCGTCGCTCCCGCTTTTTCTTTCTGAAGCCGCGATCGAAGCAGGCCGCGTCGCTCAGCTGCCCGGGCCGCGCCTGAGAAGGTCTCAGTCCGGCTGCCGCGGTGAGGGGCGGGTCCAGCTGTTCGCATCCGCCTGCTCTTCCCAGGCGCCCTCGCGGCGCGGGTCCTCGAGCGCCTCCGGTTCCTCGAGAATCCACGCCTCGTGCCGGGCGGCGAGCGTGTCATGAAGCTCGTCGGCGTCGCTGAGGTCGCGCGGGTCCATCGCCGGCGCGTAGTCGAGATGTGTGCGAGCGCCGTCCCGGCGAACCCTCACCGGCAGCACTAGCGAGTCCGTGGTCACGGCCAGGCGAGCCGTCCCGGAGGCGAGGTCCACGGGCTTGCCGAGAAAGCCGGTCGTTCGGCTGCCCGGCATGTCGAAGGCGATCAGCACGATCGCGCTTTTCTGGAGCAGGGCGGTGGCGGTGGCGAACGCTCCCGCCGTCGTTCTCACCCAGCGCGCCCCGCCTGCGCGGCCGCTCTCCAGCCAGCGGGCGGTGCGCCGCCCCCAGGCACCCGGGCAAAGCGGCTCGAACATCCACGGCGCGGCGAGGATGTAAGGCGTACGTTCGACGCGCCGGTAGACCGAGATGACCATGTTGAACGGCCCCAGGTGGCAGTTGCTGACGAGCACGCCGCGCCCGGAGCCGGCGGCCATCCGCAGGTTCGCATCGGACTCCTCGTCGAGCAGCGGAGCCGGCCACGGCTGCCACAGCATGCTCTCGCGCACCGCGGTCTCGATCACCATCTGCCGGGCCAGCGCCGGCGCCTCCTCGGCCCGGCTGGTCCCGCCGACGATCGCCTCCATGGCGAGCAGCGCCTGCTCACGCACGTGCGCCGAGCTCTCCCATGTGCGTTCGGCTTGCCAAGCCGACATGGCGAGCGCCAGTCGGCTCGGCACCGCGCGCCGTAGCGCGGGCGAGGTCTTCACCCGCACGCGCAGCGGCGCGCTCGGGAGCCGTCGATGGGGGAGTGGCTGCTCGGCCTCGAGGAGGTCGGCTCGCAGCTCGCGAGCGGCATCGTCTTGCTGGGGGGAGGAGATCTTTGGGGAGGCCATGGGACCTAATCGGCCGGCGTCTGCCAGAAGTTCATGTGAATACTCTCAGAAACGCTTTATGCTGCGTTTAGATTCTAGGTCGATGCGGTCCCCGGGTCCTGGCAGAGGCGGGATGGCACTGCGGGGGAACCAGACCTAGACGGGGATGCATTGATGCGCGACACGGACGAGATCACGCTCATCGACATGCTCGAGCGCGGCGCGCGCCGGCGGGCTGACACCGAGGCCGTGGTCGACGGCGCATACCGGCTGACGTATGCCGAGCTGCGGCTACCAGCGCCCCCGCGAGTACGTGTTCGTCGAGGAGCTGCCGTCGACCGCGACGAACAAGCTCAACCGCCGGCTGCTGCGCGAGCACGCGGCCGCAGGCGACCGCGCGTAGCTCTCAGGTCGTCCGCACTATCAGCACCGAGCATGGCGCGTGGTGGGAGATCCTGTTCGGCACCGAGCCGAGCATGAAGCGCTTGGCGCCGGTCATCCCCTTGTTGCCGACGATCACCAGGTCGGCGTTCTGTTCCTCGGCGACGTCGAGGATCGCATCGGAGGGGTCACCCTGACGCGCATGGGTGTTGACCTCGACCTGCGCCTCCCGCGCGATGTCGGCGGCGTCCGACAGGAGCGCTTCGGTGTCACGCCGCGGATTGCTGGCCGACTGCGCGCCCGTGGGGGCGTGGCGCTTCTCCGCACGCAGGCGCTGCTCGG
The DNA here is from genome assembly GCA_025963935.1 of Solirubrobacterales bacterium. Taxonomy (GTDB): domain Bacteria; phylum Actinomycetota; class Thermoleophilia; order Solirubrobacterales; family Solirubrobacteraceae; genus Palsa-744. Next base: position 18,571 of record JAOPZV010000186.1, on the reverse strand, counting down.
AGACGGGCGCGTAAGCGCTGACGAGCTCCAACTTCGCCCCCAGCGCTTTGGCAACGTCGACCGCTTCGCGGACGGCCTCGGTGGCCGTCCTCGAGCCGTCGGTCCCAACCACGATGGAGCTGAACATGACCCCCCTCACAAGTTCACGGCGGCCAGCGCGGCCAGCCGGCAGAGATCATATCCGCGCCGGGACCGGCGGGTCCGCTTCTCAGCGAACCACCTGCGAGTGCACGCGGAGCAGCGAGGTGAGTCGCCCAGCGCTGGGGCCCGCGGCTCCTCCGAGCGGCGGCAGGCCGAGCTCCTGCTCGACGGTGGCGAGCACGCCGTAGTGGTCGACCGGCCGGCCTTCGCGTGCACCGCCGATCACGCCGGGGCCCGCGAGGACCGTGGCGACGTGCCCGCCATGCGCTACACCGCAGCAGCCGCGGTCTGAGACGCCCTCGTCCCAGGTGATCACCAGCACCCCGCGCGGGCCCAGCTCGCGCAGCAGCGCGGGCACCGTGCGGGCGAGGAAGCGATCGCCGCCCGCCACGCCGCAATCGTGGCCGTCGTCGCACAGGTTCGGCGAGACCCACGCGAAGTCCGGGAGCCGGCCGGAGCGCAGGTCGGCGGCGAGCGCTCCGAAGCCGACGAGCTTGTGGCAGCGCGCGGGCGCGCGGGCGACGTCGAGGTAGTAGATGAACGGGTTGTGCTTCTTGGCGTATCCGCCGGCGCCCGAGCCGCCGAAGCAGGGGCTCGGCACGCCCTCGAGATATGCCTTCCAGGAGAGGCCCTTGCCTTCCAGCTGGTCGACGATGTTCGGCGCGGACACCGGGCAGTCCGTGCAGTCGGAGGTGATGCCGTGCGTCGAGCCGCTGGTCAGCGCGAGGTAGTTGGGCAGCGATGGATGGGTGATCGCGAAGCTCTGCGTCGCCAGGGCGTAGCGGCGGGCGAGAGCGTTCACATAGGGCGCCGAATGGCTGCCGATCACTTCCTCGTACTCGGCGTTCTCCATCACCATCACGACGACGTGCGACCCCTGCGGGGTGGGCAGGCGCGCGGCGCTACCGATCCCCAGCGGCGCTCCGGCGCGGGTCTGACCACAACCGGCGCCGAGCAGCGCCGTGGCCCCGAGGACGCACGCCAGGATGGCCCGCGAGTGGCGCTGCAGACATCGGAGGGCGACGGGCATCAGAGGGGCCAGTAACGGCTGATGCGGGCAACCGCCCGGCTCGTCAACGGGTCGGGCGCGACGGGTCGCGCGTGCGTCTCCTCCGGCAGCGCGGCGAGCATCGCCTGTGCGGACTCGGCGAGCGCCGCCGGCGCATAGCCGCCCTCGAGCACCGCGCCGAGGGGCACGCCGAGCCCGCGTGCCAGGTCGCGAACCTGTCGCGCCATCTCCGCAAAGGACTCGCTCTCGAGCCGGCAGCCGGCGAGCGGGTCCTCGCGGTGGGCGTCGAAGCCGGCCGAGATGAGGATCAGCTCGGGCTCGAAGGCTTTCGCAGCGGGCAGCACGATGTGCTCGATGAGCGACAGCCACTGCTGCTCCCCGGAGCCCGCGGGTACCGGGAGGTTGATCGTGTAGCCCTCCCCGGCACCGGAGCCGACGTCATCGAGCGCTCCGCTGCCCGGGTAGATCCCGGCCTGGTGGATGCTCGCGAACAGCACGTCATCGCGGTGCCGGAAGGCCTCCGCCGTGCCGTTGCCGTGGTGCACGTCCCAGTCGAGGATGAACACGCGCCGCACGCCGAGCTCACGGATCGCCAGCGCGGCGGCGACGGCGACGTTGTTGAACAGGCAGAAGCCCATCGCGCGGTCCCGTTCGGCGTGATGGCCGGACGGCCGCACGCCGCAGAAACCGAAGAGGCTCTCGCCGGCGATCAGCGCGCGCGCCATCTCGCAGGTGCCTCCGGCGGCGAGGGTCGCGGCGCGGTATGAGCTCTCGCCGACAGCGGTGTCCGGGTCGAGCGCGCCCCCGCCGGCGAGCGAGATCTCGCGGATGTGGCGGACGTGGTGGCTGGTGTGGATGAGCTCCAACTGGGCATCTTCTGCCGGCGGAGCGAGACGTCGCTCCCATCCGAGCCAATCCTCCGCGGAGAGCGCCTGCTCGAGCGCGATCAGTCGCTCTGGCGTATCGGGATGGCCCGGGATGTGAGCGCGCGGGTCATGCTTCAGGCAGTCGGGGTGGTGGAAGTAGAGCCCGGGCCGCGCGCTGTGCATCGCCCTGACTGTAGGCCCTGTGCCCAGCGTGGTGATCAGCGCCGGTTATTCGCACTCGCGGCCGGGGAATCAGAAGCGGGGTGAAGCGCCTTGACCCCAAGGTGTTCCGCCTGCCCGTCGAGCGGATTCGCAGCGGCTGGTACAGCGACGCGTACTTCAACCAGACCAAGCGCCTGCTCGAACTGGAGGGCCGTCACCCGAACGTCACCATGCAGGTGTTTCAGCGCCACGACTCGCTGCTGGGCGGCATCGACGAGGCGCTGGCCGTTCTCAGGCTGTGCAGCGGCCGTACGCGCGAGAACGGTGGCTGGGAGCCCGGCTGGGCGAAGCTCGAGGTCAGCGCGCTGCCGGAGGGGGCCGAGATCTCGCCGCTCGAGACGGTGCTGAGGATCGACGGCGACTACACCCTGTTCGCGCATCTGGAGACGGTCTATCTCGGCTGCATGGCGCGGCGCTCGCTGATCATGAGGAACGTCCGCGCCGCGGTCCGTGCGGCGAACGGCAAGCAGATCTTCTTCTTCCCCGCCCGCCACGACCACTGGCTGGTGCAGACCGGCGACGGCTACTCCGCCCACGTCGCCGGGGCGATCGGTGTGTCGACCGACGCCCAGGCCTCGTGGTGGGGCGGGCGCGGGATCGGCACCGTGCCGCACGCCCTGATCGCCGTCTACGGCGGCGACACGGTGGCCGCAGCGCAAGCGTTCGCACGGCGATTCGGCGAGGAGGTGAACGTGACGGTGCTCGTCGACTTCGAGAACCGCTCCATCCGCACCGCGCTGGCGGTCGCCGACGCGCTCGGCGAGCGCCTCTGGGGTGTCCGGCTGGACACCGCCGCGGACCTGGTGGACGCCGACCTGCGCGAGCTCCTCGGCGAGAACGCCCCTCCCGGCGTCTCCCCCGAGCTCGTCTCGGCGGTGCGCGAGGCGCTCGACGCGCACGGCCACGGGCACGTCCGCATAGTCGTCTCCGGCGGCTTCACGATCGAGCGGATCAACGAGTTCGAGCAGCGCGCTGCGCCCGCGGACGCCTATGGCCTGGGGTCGGCTCTGCTGCGCGGCAGCAACGACTTCACCGCCGACATCGTCACGGTGGACGGGCGCCCGGGCGCGAAGGCGGGCCGTCAGCTGCGGCCAAACCCGCGCCTGGAACGGGTCCTCTGACCCCGCGCTAGGCTGCCTGGGATGCGTCCTCTGCCCACCGCGCCGGTCGCCGCCGGTTCGCTCATCGCGGGATATGCCGTCGCAGTCGCCAGCGGCTCGCGCCCGCTCGGCGGCGTGGTGCTGGCGCTCGGCGGCGCATGGTGCGTTCGCGCGTGGATGCGACGCGACGGACCACGCACGGCACTCGCCCTGGCCGCCGCCGGTTTCGGCGCCTTCATCTTCTCGCACCTGCTCGCGCTGGCGATCGGTCCGTGGCCCTCGGTGATCCTCGTGGCAGCCGCGCTGGCGTGGGCCGCATGGACGCGCTCGGATGCGCGCTCCGCGGGCCCACGCGCGCTGGCGTTCCGCCCGCCCGCCCGCTAGATTCCTGCGCCAGGATGGCTGATATTGCACTCTCCCCGGGGGGCACCGCGGTGGCGGACGCGCCGCCTGCCGCGATCGAGCGCCCCGACTTTCAGATCGTGCCCCGTGCGGGACTACCGATCGTCGCCGTCGTCCTCGCGCTGCTGATCGTCGGCATCGCGGTGAACACCGCTTGGCCGCTGCAGTTCCTGCACGTCGTCGGTGGCTCCGCCTGGACGGTCATCGACCTGTTCCTCGGCTTCGTCCTCGGGCCGATCATCGGGCGCATGTCGATCCCGGCGCGGATCGAGTTCACCACGCGCCTGATGCCGAAGATGGTGCTGATCATGCCGACCGTCGTGACGGTCACGCTGGCCGCCGGCTGGCAGCTCGGCACGAAGCTCGGAACGGTGCAGAGCAGCTACTACCTGCACGGCTGGGTCGTCGCCAGCTACATCGTGGTCGGCGTGATGGCGGTCATCGCGCTGGGGCTGCTCGAGCCGGCGAACATCGCGGTGCTCGTGGAGCTCAAGAAGCCGCGGCCGCGGCCGCAGGTGATCGATCGCCTGATGAAGCGCTTCCTCTACACGGCCGGCGCAACCGGTCTGATGCAGATCGCCACGTTCGTGATCATGACCAGGCTGACCGCGGGATGAACGAGCGCGAGCTCGCCGACGCCGTGCGCCTTCCGCCGGTGACACAGGTCGGGATGTTCTCGCTGGCGCTGATCGTCGCCGCCGGCATCTACCTCTCCGCGCATCTGCCCCAGCACGTCTCGCTCGGCCCGGCGATCGCGCTGCTGTCGGCCTCGGCGCTGCTGCTCGCCGGCAACCTCGCGGCGCTCGCGCGCGTGAGCGACTTCCCCTGGCGACGCTTCTTCGACATCGCCAAGTGGGCGCTGCTCGCCTACTCGATCATCGCGGGGATGATCGAGTACGCGTTTCTGCGCAACAGCCTGAGCGGCGGGCCGCTCGTCGTGCTGACGCTGTCGCTCGTCGTGTTCGCCGTTCATGTGCCGGTCCTCATCGGTTTCACGGTCGCGCGCTACGCCGACGGGTAGTCGCCGGCCACGTCTCGCCGCAGGATCGCGCCGTCGGACATAATCCGCCCGATGCGAGCCATCCAGATCGTTGAGGAGAGCGGGCCCGACAGCGCACTGGCGCTCGTCGAGCTGCCCGAGCCGGAGCCGTCGCACATGCTGACGCCGGGCGAGGGGGTCCTCGTCGATGTGCACTGTGCGGGCGTCTCATTCCCCGAGCTGCTGCAGACTCGCGGGCAGTACCAGATGAAACCACCGCTTCCCTTCGTGCCGGGCAGCGAGGTCGCGGGGATCGTGCGCAGCGCCCCGGCCGGAGCGCAGGTCAGCGAGGGCGACCGCGTTGCGGCGTTCTGCGCGCTCGGCGGCTTCGCCGAGACGGCGGTCGCGCCCGAGTTCTTCACCTTCCCGCTGTCCGACGCCCTCGAGTTCGATCAGGGCGCCGCCCTGATCCTCAACTACCACACCGCCTATTTCTCGCTGGCGCTGCGGGGGCGCCTGAAGGAGGGTGAGACGGTGCTCGTCCATGGCGCGGCGGGCGGCGTCGGCACGGCAGCGCTCCAGGTGGCCAAGGCGCTCGGGGCCCGTACGATCGGCGTCGTGTCCACCGAGGCCAAGCGGCGCGTCGCCGAGGACGCGGGCGCGGGTGACACGGTCCTGTTGGGCGACACGTGGAAGGACGAGGTGGTGGAGCTCTCCGGCGGTGGCGTGGACGTCGTGCTCGATCCGGTCGGAGGCGATCGCTTCACCGACAGCCTGCGCTCGCTGCGCGAGAACGGTCGTGTGATCGTGGTCGGCTTCACCGGCGGCTCGATCCCCGAGGTCAAGGTGAACCGCCTGCTGTTGCGCAACACCGAGGTCGTGGGCGCGGGCTGGGGCGCCTACGTGATGGGCAAGCCGGACCTCAATCGCGAGATCGGCGCAGCCGTCAACCGAATGGTCGACGAAGGCTTCATCCGCCCGATCGTCGGCGAGCGCTTCCCGATGGACGGCGCGGCCGACGCGCTGAGGTCGCTCGACGAGCGGCGGGCGACCGGCAAGGTGGTCCTCGACGTGCGCGAGAGCTAGCGCCCTCGCCGCCGGCCGGTTAGCCGGCCTTCAGCAGTTCGCGCCAGCCGTCGGGGCTCATGGCGGCCGGCTCCGTGGAGTCGATGAAGTCGACCAGCACGTCGAGGAAGCGCTCGGGCTCGTCGAGCTGCGGGAAGTGGCCGGAGTCCGCGAACAGCTCCAGTCGGCTCCCTGGCAGCTGCTCGTGCGCCGCCTGGCCGTGGGAGGCCGGAATCAGCGAGTCGTGCTCGCCCCAGACGAGCAGCAGGGGCAGATGCTTCGCCAGGTACAGGCGGTTCGAGGCGTCCACGCGCTGCCCCCCGGGCTCCACGACCGAGCGAAGCGTGTGCACGAAGGCGGCCCGTGCCTCACGGTCAGACAGCGTCGCGTGGCCGCGTGCCATCTCCTCGATGTCCGTGCCGGCGCGTAGGCCCAGTCGCCCGAGCACGCTTCCGGCGAACCGCCCTGCGTCGAGCAGCCTGCTGGCCGCCAGCAGCGGCAGCACGAATTCCGAGCCGGGCAGCGTCGCAGCGCGCAGCAGGGCGCTGACGTCGCGCCCGAGGCCACCGCTGTCGACCAGCACGAGCCGCTCGCAGCGCTCGGGGAACTGGTAGGAGAGCTGCATCGCGATGCCGCCGCCGAGGGAATGCCCGACGAACGTCGCGTGATCGTGTCCGAGCGCCACCAGCAGGTCGCGCACGCCGCTTGCGTGGGCGCCGAGCGAGTAGTCGCCCTTGGGCTTGGCGGAGCGTCCGTGGCCCGCCAGGTCGGGGGCGATCACGGTGAAGCGGCGGGCGAGGTAGGGAAGAACCCGTCGCCACGTGCTGGAATCAGAGGTGATCCCGTGGATCAGCACGAGGACTGGACCGCTCCCGGCTTCACGGTAGGCGATGCGGTGGCCGTGCAGGTTGATCTCCTGCATCGACGCCTCCTCGCGCTGGTTGAAGGATCTCCGCGTGAGCATCCGTGATTTTTACAGTAGCGCTCGGATCCGCCGGGATGCCCGACGGGGGGTTAGCCCCAATGCCCGCCGGGGGGCACGCCGCCGCACGCTCGGTGGCCGCCCGCATCGACAAGCGCCGAAAGCTCTCTCACCATCGAAGGCCGATGAGCGCCGCCGCCGAGAAGCTCGCCAAAGCACCGCCTGAGGACCCCCCGGGGGGGAACGTCGCACAGCCACGCGCAGAGGGCCCGACGCCCGAGGAGATCGAGGTTCCGGTGCTCGCGAACCTCGATCGAGCGGTCACCGCGCTGATCACCGCCGTCCCCCCGCTGCTGCTCGTGCTGGCCGGCTGGCAGCTCTGGCACCACGGCCTGCAGTGGCGCGACATCCTCATCTTCCTGATCATGTACGTCGCCTCCGGGCTGGGCATCACCGTGGGATTCCACCGGCTGCTGACGCACCGCAGCTTCAAGACCTCAGCCTGGATGCGCGGCACGCTGGCTGCCCTGGGCACGATGGCCGTCGAGGGGCCGGTCATCTCGTGGGTCGCAGATCACCGCAAGCACCACGCCTACGCCGATCGCCCGGGCGATCCGCACAGCCCCCATGTCGACCATGGAGGCGGCTGGCGGGGCGCCGTCCGCGGCCTGGGCCACGCGCACGTCGGCTGGCTGTTCGACCATCAGCAGCGAGGCGCCCGCGAGCGCTTCACGCCGGACCTCATCGCCGACCCGGCCGTGGCGTTCATCGACAGCACGTTCGTCGTGTGGTCGCTCGTCGGCCTGGCGATCCCGTTCGGCCTCGGCGTCCTGCTCGGCGGGACGGTCGGCGCGGGACTGGAGGGAATGCTGTGGGGCGGGGCGGTGCGGATCTTCGCCCTGCACCACGTCACCTACAGCATCAACTCGCTCTGCCATTTCTTCGGGCGCAGGCGCTTTGCGACCGGCGACCACTCGCGCAACCTGGCGTGGCTTGCGCCGCTGTCCTTCGGCGAGGCATGGCACAACAACCATCACGCCTTCCCCACCTCGGCTTTTCATGGCATGGGCCGCCTGGAGCTCGACCTGTCGGGCCTCTCGATCTCGGCGCTCGAGCGCCTCGGCCTGGTGTGGGACGTGCAGCGCATCGCGCCGGAGCGCCGGCTGGGGAAGGCGCTCGAGTCCTGAGGCCGCTGCTCGCGCGGCTCGGCCGTGCGACGATAGCCGGGATGAGCCAGCGCGTTTCGCTCTCGACCGAGGTCTCTCGCTCCCCGGGTCGGCGCCGCCGCTGGATGCCCTTGCTCGCCGCCGGCCTGTCCCTCGGTCAGTACCTGCGCTCGGTGATGCATCGCGTCGCCGCTCTGACGGCCGTTCTGCTGGCGGCAATCTGGGCGCTCGACGGGCAGGGCTACCTGTGGCCGGCGTGGGCGTGGCTCGGACTCGCCGTCCCGGTGCTGCTCGACTACACGGCCGGCTGGGCATGGCGTCAGGCGCCGGGCGCCGTGCGACGTGTCGCCTGCGTGTGGGCGCTGGCCGGCGTGGCGGCGGTGATCCTGCTGCTGACCTGGCTGTTGACGTGGCTGCTCGCCGGCGCGCGCGAGTTCTGGCCAGCCTGGGCCCTGCTCGGGGTGGCGACGGCGGTCAGCTCCTACTCGCTCTTCGCCCTCCACGACCGGGTGCTCGTGGCCTACGGCCGGCGGGCGCTGCGCGCGAGGGTCGACCTGCTGACCAGCACCCGGCGCCACGTCGTCGCGGCGCAGGCGGCCGAGCTGCGGCGCATCGAGCGCGACCTGCACGACGGCGCGCAGGCTCGGCTCGTGGCGCTCACGCTGCAGCTGGGCCGCGCCGAGATGCGCGTCGCCGATCAGCCCGAGGTCCGGAGCCTGATCCACGACGCGCAGCGGGAGGCGCGCCTGGCAATCGACGAGCTGCGCGACCTGGCCCGCGGGATCGTCCCGCCGCTGCTCGCCGATCGTGGCCTCGTTGCGGCGGTCGAGTCGCTCGCCGCGCGCTACGGACTCGGCACCGAGGTCGATACGGCGACCCACCGAAGCCTTGCCCCGGCGGTCGAGAGCACCGCCTACTTCGTGGTCGCCGAGGCTCTCACCAACACCGCCAAGCACGCCGACGCGCAGCGCAGCTGGGTCCGCATAGCCGACGAGGGCAGGGCGCTCGTTGTGGCGGTCGGCGACGACGGGCGCGGCGACGCCGACGCGCGAGGGTCTGGTCTGGCGGGGCTGCGCGCCCGCGTCGAGGCGCTCGATGGGGCTCTCAGCGTGCACAGCCCCGGCGGCGGCGGGACGATCCTCGAGGTGAGGATCCCGTGCGGGTAGTGATCGCCGAGGATCTCGCGCTGCTCAGGGAGGGGCTCGTGGCGCTGCTGCGCGAGAACGACATCGAGGTCGTCGCCCAGGTGCAGGACGGGCCCGGGCTGCTGCGCGCGATCGCCGGACACGAGCCCGACCTGGCGATCGTCGACGTGCGCCTCCCGCCGACCTTCAGCGACGAGGGGCTCCTGGCGGCGATCGAGGCGCGCCGGCGCCAGCCGGACCTCGGCGTCCTGCTCCTCTCGCAGTACGTCGAGACGGCCTACGCCAGCGAGCTGATTGGCGAGAACACGGCGGGGATCGGCTATCTGCTCAAGGAGCGTGTGGGCGACGTGCGTGCCTTCCTAGACGCGCTGGAGCGTGTCGCGGCGGGCGGCACGGTCCTCGACCGGCAGGTCGTCACGCAGCTGCTCACCCCGCGTGGGGGCGCCGGCGATGCGCTCTCGCGTCTGACGGTCCGTGAGCGTGAGGTACTCGAGCTGATGGCCGAGGGGCGATCGAACACGGCGATCGCCGAGAGCCTGGTCGTCACCCCCGGCGCGGTTGAGAAGCACATCACCAACATCTTCTCCAAGCTCGACCTCCCGGCGTGCAACGACGACCATCGGCGTGTTCTGGCGGTGCTCGCCTATCTGCGGGTCGCGCTCTGAGGCCCCCCCCAACCGGTTTGTAAGAGCGCGCCGGGTGGCGGCGCCCAGCAGGTGCGGAACTGATAGAAAGCCGCATGCGAAACATGTGTGAGTCCTTATGAAAATCATAGGCGCGGGACTTCCGCGCACCGCGACCACCACTCAGATGTTCGCGCTGGAACAGCTCGGCGCGGGGCCCTGTTACCACATGCGCGACCTCCTCTCAGACCTGGAGAGCGGCCTGCCGCTGTGGGAGCGTGCCTATCAGGGCTCGCCCGAATGGGAGCGCATATTCGGCGATGCCGGCTCGACGGTCGACTGGCCGTCCGCCCGCTATTACCGCGAGCTGATGAGCCACTACCCCGAGGCGAAGGTGCTGCTGAGCGTGCGCGACCCCGAGGAATGGGTGAGCAGCATGCGCCAGACGGTTTGGGGCATCTTCCACGGCGACTCGGTGATGCACCACATGTGCAGCGCGCGTGCGGTGGTGGACCCGCTGTGGCGGCGTTACCTGCAGCTTATGCGTGACATGACATGGGAGCAGGAGACCGGAGTCCTCGCCGGGGAGACCTACAGCGACGAGGGGCTCGCGGCGGTCATGATCCGCTGGAACGAGTCCGTTCAGGAAACCGTCCCGGCCGACCGTCTGCTTGTATGGAATCCGTGCGAGGGCTGGGATCCGCTGTGCGACTTCCTGGGCGTGGACGTACCTGTCGAGTCGTTGCCGCGGCTGAACGACACCAACTCCTTCCGGGAGGGCATCATCGGCGGGGCGCTGGACGTCGTGGGCGAGTGGTGGGCCGCGCGAGAGCGGCCCACCAGCGGCTTGCACGGGGCTCCGCTCAGCTGAGCGTCATGCAAGCGCGGCCCGCTCGATGAGCGCCGACCTGCTCAGCAGGGTGCGTCGCGAAATCGATGGCCGCCTGCGCGAGCTGCGCCCAGCCGTTCGCGAGTATGAGCGCCTGCTTGCCGCAGCAGAGTCCAATGGGCTGGCGCCGGCCAGCGCCCTGAGGGCGGCGGGTTCGGGGCGCTCGACGCCCAAAGCGCGTCCGCGGGCCGCGCGGGCTTCATCTGCGCGGGTCGCCCGGCGCGCGCCGGCGGGCGCCGAGAAGCGAAAGCGCGCCCCGCGCGGGACCTCGCAGCTGGCGATCGTCGCGGCGCTCGAGCACGGCTCGCACACGGTGAGCGAGCTCGTGGTCGTAACGGCGCTGGCACCCGCGAGCGTTCGCGAGGGCGTTCGCCGCCTCACCAGGACCGGAATCGTCGCGAAGGCCGAACGCGACGGCAAGCCCGCCTACGCGCTGTCCGCCCCCGCCAGCTGAGGCACGGGCTTCCCGCTCGGGACGGGCAGGAGCGCCACCCTCGCCGCCTCCTTGGGCCCGAGGAAAGGCATGAGCAGCATGTAGGTCATCTGCGGCGCGGCCTCGACCAGCTCGTTGATGCGGTTGCTCTCGATGTAGTGGTGAAGCACCTGCCAGCAGCCGCCGACCACGGCCTCGGCGGCGACGCGGGGCACCTCGACGCCGTCGGGGGCGAGCTCGTAGCCGGGGTCGAAGTAGGTCGCGAAGGCGCTCAGGATCTGGTCGCGCGTCTCGATCGTCTCGGGGCTCGCGCCGAACCCGTCGACGATGCTCAGATGTGCGTGGGCGGGCTCCGAGACGACGTAGTCGATCACCGCGCGCATGCCCGCGGCGATCGCGCGGGGCCAGTCGGGCATCTGTGCTTCCCACGCTTCGACCCCCATCGTCAGCGCCTGGTGCATGCCCACCTTCTGCGCGCCGAGGAAGGCGTCGTGCTTGGACGGGTAGATGTCGTAGAAGGTCTGATGCGAGACGCTCGCGCGCTTGGCGATCTCCGGGATGGTGAGGGCCGCGAGGCCCTTTTCGGCGACGATCGCGGCGGTCGCATCGACGATCCGCTCCTGCTGGTTCGCGACGATCGCCTCGCGCGGGAGGTCGCTGCGACCGCTCGGTAGGCGGCCCTCGGCGCGGCGGGCGCGCTCGGACTGCGCGACCACACGCGTCCCCGACGGACCGTCGCGCGGGGCCGCGGGGGCCATCAGCTCGGACGGGACGTGTCTCGGGTACGACGACGCCCACGCCGACAGTTCGCCCGCCAGCTCCGGCAGCTGACTCTCGTCCTTCCTGCACAGCCGCGCGGCGGTCACCTCGCGAATCCCGCCGAGGATGACCCGCACGGTGAGGTCGCCTTCGTCGCCGGCCGGCCTGCCGTCGCGGCTCGCGTGGATGCTGCGCTCGAGGGCCTCGAGGGAGCGGCTGCGGTGTTCCAGCGCTTTCGCCCCGGCGCCGAACGCGCCGAGTACGAGCAGCGACATGGCCTCCGGCTCGGCTGCCGCGAGCTCGGTGTAGGCGCGCAGCGCGACGAGCAGCCGGTCCTCCTGGGAGTCGTCCATGCCGTAAGCCGCAATGACGGCTCGGTAGGTCCGCCCGGCGACCTCGTCGTAGGCGCTGACGAACAGGTCTTCCTTGTCGCCGAACAGCGAGTAGAAGGTCGGCTGGGATACGCGAGCGAGCTTCGCCAGGTCGACGATGCGAACGGCCTGATAGCCCTTCTCGGCGATCAGCTCGATCATCGCGTTGCGCAGCCTTTCGCGCTGGTCGCGCTTGACCAGCTCGGGGTCGAGCCCGTGCATCCCGGTTGGCAGCGGACGGTAGCGCTCGTTCGCGCCGGCGGCTTCTTTCGTGCCGTCGCTCTGAGTGCGCGGCGCGCCGCCGTTCTTAGCCGGCGCAGCTCCCTTCTGCCTCGACGGCTTGGGACTCACCTTGCGCGCCGCCATGTCCTGCAGACCTCCAATTCGACAATACGCATGTCGAGCGTAAACAACCCGTTCGCCGGGATCAAACCTGTCCGCAGCATACTCCTGTCAATACCCGTTTACGAAGAATCACAACGGGCTGGGCGAACTCTGCCGGCGGCCCTACCGAGCGACCGGCGCGACCGCCGCCGAGCCCCCTAGCACCTCGCCCGAGGCGCCCAGCGCCTGAACAGCGACGTAGGCCGCGGGCGCCGCCGTCCCGATGGCGGTCTCAAAGCCCGTGCGAGGCGCCGTCGCAACGCTCACCAGCTGATGCGTGGAGGGACCGGCGAGCACGCGCCAGGCAGCCGTGCGGGTATCGCCGTTCCAGCTCGCGTAGACGGTCGGCGATCCGCCGGCCCGCGGCCTCGTCGCGACGACGGCCGGACGCTCGCTCCCCGCGCCGGTCCATGGGAAGCGGTACGCGCGGTAGGACTGGTACGAGCCGCGCATGTGCGCGTCGAACAGCAGCTCGCCGCCGGCGCTGAACTCGGAGAAGTACGGCTGCGATCCCCAGCCGATGAAGGCGTCGCCGTTGTCGAGGACCTGCAGGTTCCCCTGGCTCGCGGACGACAGCGGCGACGGATGCAGGTACTGGGCAAGGACCGTCTCGGTGGCGGCGCTGACGTTGACGACGAGCCCGCGCGACTGAGCGTGCACCTTCGGAACGGCGCCGTTGTCGAAGATGCTGATCGCGCCGCTGGCGAGCGCTGCCGCGTCGTGCTGGAACGCGGTCGCGGCGCCGGCCGGAAGGCCGAGGTCGGAGTGCTTTCCGCCGAGGCGCCTGACCACCTGGCCGGTGAGCGTGTTCAGTTCGTAGATCGCCGAGGTGTTGCGGGCCGAGATGAGCGTCCCTCCGTTCGCGAGCCGGTCGACCGAGTTGACGTGGATGAAGTCGAACGGCCATTCCGTGCTGCCGTTTGCGCCCGGCAGGTAGGAGTCGGCGAACGGCACGTGATCGAGGCCGCGCCACTCGCGCCGGACGAGCCCTGTCCTGATGTCGATTTCCTGAAAGCCGCTGTCGGTGACCGCCGCGTCGCTCCTCCCGTGGGCCGTGGCGAGGTTGCAGTGAACCGGGGCGAAGATCGTGATCAGCGCCGTCCCCTGGGGCGTGATCTGCAAGTCGTGCAGGTCGGCCTTGTAGCCATTGCCGGCGTGGACGCTCCCGATCTGGCGGTAGGAGCTGTTCAGGATGATGTGTTCGCCTTCGCCGAAGCCCTGCTGCGGGATGTATCCCTGCCACCACGTCAGGACCGGCTGGCCTCCGTACTGCTGCACCTGCAGGTTGGCCGATTCGGTGCCGGCCGGCATCGGGTCGAACCACACCAGAGTGCCGGCATCGTCGAAGATCATCGGCCCCGGCTTGCCGGGGCCGGAGTAAGGCGCGGCGAACACGTACCCCGGCGCCGTCCGCGGCGAGCGCGCCGTCACGAGGAGCGCCGGGGGCTGCAGGTCGGGACGCGAGACGAAGTGCTGGACCTCGTTGGGGTCGCGCCCCGACGGCAGGCGCGGCGCGGAGTAGGGGAGCGCGTCCGGACTTCCCACGACGAAGCTGTAGGCAAACGGTGTCGTGCGCGAGCCGATCCTCGCGCGTCCACTGACCGTCACCCGCTCGCCGGAGGCGAACGGCCGGGAGGGGACGAAGCTGGCGCCGTCCCCCTGCGAGTAGCCGATGAGGCGACCGGCATGCGTGCCGCTGCGCGACCCGCGGACGCGCACACCGCCGAGCGAGCTGGCAGGCGCTCCGAGCAGGCTGATCTGCGTTCGCGGAGAGGCGTCGTAGGAGCCGGGCAGGGGCGAGGCCGCCAGCCCCGCCCCGCGCAGCACGGCCGAGCGGTTGAGCGCCGTCGGAAAGCAGCGGGCGGCCGTCGCGGTCGCCCGTCCAGGGCCGGAAGCGGATGCGGCCGGCGCGAGCAACTGCCACGCGGGGAGGCAGCAGCAGAGCACGAGCGCGCGCCTGGCGATCACGCCTTGCTCGCCGATCAACCCGGCGTGGGCGACACGACGGCGGACGTTCCGAGCACTCGTCCGGAGGCGCTCAGAGCCCGCACCTGCACGAAGGCTGCGGACGGTGACGGGATCGTCGTCTCAAAGCCCGTCCTCGGAGTGGTCGAGACTGGCGTGAGAGAGCCGGCGCTCGTTCCGGTCAAGAGCTGCCACGAGGCGACCGCCGTCGCGCCGTTCCAGCTGGCATAGGCGGTCGTCGCGGCGCCGGTCTTGTGGGCCACGACCGCCGGCGGCGCTATCGGCTCCCCGGTCCACGGCTCGCGGTAGACGCGGTAGCTGAACTCACCGCGCGGGAACTGCGCGTCGTAGATGACCTGCCCCTGCGCGTTGAATTCGGTGAAGTTCGGCAGCCCGCCCCAGCCGACCATCCACCCGCCGCCCGGCAGCGGCTGGGCGTTGCCCTGGCTGCCGGTGATCAGCGGTCCCGGATTGCGCACGAGCTGGCTCACGAGCGTGGCGGTCTTGTGCTTGAGGTCGAGCTTCACGACCTCGCCGCGAGACGGCCCCTTTATCGTCGGCGCGCCCTCATCGTCGAACAGGCTGAGCTGCCCGCTCGACAGCCACAGCGCGTTGTGCTGGTAGGCGAACGGCACGTTGGGGCCGAGCGCGAAGGTGCTCTTCTTGCCGCCGAGCCGCCACATCACGCGACCGCTGCTCGCGCTGATGTCATACAGCGCCCAGGTGTTGCGCGCCGAGACGAGCAGGTTTCCGTGGCTGTCGGTGGTCACCGAGTTGATGTGGAAGTAGTCGTAGGGGGCGGTCGTCGACGTCGGCACTTTTGAGTAGGACTCCGACACCGCGACGTTGCCGAGGCTGTGCCACTCCCACATCACGAGGCCGGTGTGGATGTCGATCTGCTGGATCACTCCCTCCACCGCCACGCCGCCGGCCGGTCCGCCCGCCGGCGAGAGGTCGGCTGTGACGGGGCTGTAGGCGAGCACATAGGCGGTTCCCTGCGGGGTCACGTTGAACTCGTGCTCGTCGGCCTGCAGCCCGTTGCCGGCTTTCACGACGGCGATCGTCCTGTAGTTGGAGTCGGCGATCACGTCCACGCCGAGCCCGTAGCCGAGCTGCAGCGTCCGTCCCTGCCACCACGTGAGGGTGTTCTCGCCATGGAAGGTCTGCGTGCGGAAGTCGGCCGCATCCTGGCCGGGGGGCACCGCGCGGAACCACACCAGACGCCCGGCGTTGTCGAAGATCATCGGCCCGTACTGACCTGGGCCGATGAACGGGGCGGCGAACACGTAGCCGGGTGCGCTGCCCGGGCCGGCCGCCTGGTGAACGGTCACGGCCGGGGGGTGCAGCGTCGCTTCGGACTGGAAGCTCTGGATGTCGGCCGGCGTGCCGGGCGTGGTCGGGAACTCCGTGACAGGCACCGTCGCGGGCTGCGCGATCGTGAATGAGCTGGCCAGCGAGACGTTCCTTCCGGCGGCGCTCTTCCACTTGGCGTGGACGCTCACATGCTCACCGCCGGTGAACGGCTTGATCGGCAGGAAGCTCTGTCCACTCGCCGATGAGTAGGGGCGCAGATGACCGGCGTGGCGCCCGCTGGAGGAGCCGACGACGGAGATCGAGCGCAGCGAGCCGGCCGGCGCGCCGAGGAAGCTGATCTGTGTCTTCGGCATCGCTGTCGGCGTGCCATTGAGCGGAGAGATCGTCACGCCGCCCGCATACGCCTGCCCACAGAAGGCCAACGTGCCGAGGCCCCCGAGCAGCAAGCAGGGAAGGATGCGGCGCATGCGGTTGTTCATCTTGCCTCCAGGGGGCGGTTTCGCGGCGAGTGGGGAATCCTAGAGTCAGGACACGACAGTTCCTAAGAAGTTGCTAATACATCACGCGCGTTCAATCACGTACTCGAGCGAGCGAGCGTCCCGGAGGGGCGGCCCCTAGAAGACAGGCGTCTCTGTGTAGTCGCCGAAGACCTGCTGGAGCGACTCCACGATCTCGCCCTCGGACGCATGCGCGCGAGCGCAGGTGAGCAGCGGCTCCATCAGATTGCGATCGGGGTGCGCCGCGTCATCACGCAGCACACCGAGGGCGCGCTCGACCGCGACGCCGTCGCGCTTGGCGCGAGCCGCCTGCAGGCGCCCGATCTGCTTGCGCTCGAGCGCAGGGTCGACGCGCAGTGTGGGGATCGGCTCCTCGTCTGCGGCCACGTAGCTGTTGACGCCCACCACGATCCGCTCGCCGGCATCGATCTCCTGCTGCAGAGCGAAGGCGGCGTCGGCGATCTCGCGCTGCGGGTAGTTGCGCTTGACCGACTCCACCATCCCGCCGAGCTCGTCGATCTTCTCGAAGTACTCGTAGGCCCGCTGTTCCATCTCGTCGGTGAGCGCCTCCAGGAAGTAGGACCCGCCCAACGGGTCGACGGTGTTGGTCACGCCGGTCTCGTGGGCGATCACCTGCTGCGTGCGCAGCGCGATCGTCACGGCATCCTCGGTGGGGAGCGCGAGCGCCTCGTCATAGGAGTTGGTGTGGAGCGACTGCGTGCCGCCGAGCACGCCGGCGAGCGCCTCGATGGCGGTGCGCACGATGTTGTTCAGGGGCTGCTGTGCCGTGAGGCTCACGCCGGCGGTCTGCGAGTGGAAGCGCATCTGCCAGGAGCGCGGGTTCCTCGCCCCGAACGTGTCGCGCATCTCTTTGGCCCAGATCCGCCGCGCCGCACGGTACTTGGCGATCTCCTCGAAGAAGTCGATCTGGGCGTTGAAGAAGAACGACAGTCGCGGCGCGAACTCGTCCACGTCGAGACCCCGGTCGACCGCCTGCTCGACGTAGGTGAGCCCGTCCTTGAGCGTGAACGCCAGCTCCTGCTGGGCCGTCGAGCCGGCCTCTCTGATGTGGTAGCCCGAGATCGAGATCGGATGCCAGCGCGGCATGCGCCGTGTGCACCACTCGATCATGTCGCCGCACAGTCGCATCGCTGGATCGATCGGGAAGCACCACTCCTTCTGTGCGATGTACTCCTTGAGGATGTCGGCCTGGATCGTTCCCGACAGTCGCTCGGGCCCGGTCGGATTCACGGGGTCGGATTCTGCAGCCACAACGTAGAAGGCGAGCATGATCGCGGCCGGCGCGTTGATCGTCATCGACACGGAGACCTCGCCGAGGTCGATGCCGGAGAACAGCGTCTGCATGTCGTCGAGCGTGTCCAGCGCGACCCCCTCGCGCCCCACCTCGCCGAGCGAGCGGGAGTGATCGGAGTCGTGCCCCATCAGCGACGGCATGTCAAACGCGGTGGAGAGGCCGGTCTGCCCATGCTCGAGCAGGTAGTGGAAGCGCTCGTTGGTCTCCTCGCTCGTGCCGAAGCCGGCGAACTGGCGCATCGTCCAAAGCCGCCCGCGGTACATCGAGTCGTGGATCCCCCGCGTGTAGGGGAACTCCCCCGGGCGGCCCACGGGGTCATCGGGCCCGCCGATCCCCACCGGGAGGTCCTCGGGCGTGTAGAGCTCCCGCACCGGCTCGCCGGACAGCGTGCGGAAACTGGGCTCACTGGCCCGCGAGGGGCCCTTCGCGCTGACTGCCATGACTCGCTCGAATGCTACTCGTAGCGGTAGCCTCGGCATACGTGATGCGCAGTGAGCTCAGCCGGCTGGTCGGCGCAGAGCATGTGCTCGAGGTCCCGCCCGGATCGCCCTACAACCATGACGCAGCGCGCCGGCGCGGCGCAGAGGGCCATGCCGACGCGGTCGTGCTGCCCGGGAGCGCTGAGGAGGTCGCGGAGGTCGTCGCGTGGTGCTACGAGCACGATGTCCCGATCGTCGCGCGGGGTGGCGGCACGGGCCTGGCCGGCGGAGCTGTCGCGACACATGGCGGGGTCGTCTGCTCGCTCGAGCGCCTGCGCAGCGTCCGCGAGCTCGAGCCGGCGCTGTGGCGGATGCTGCCGGAGGCCGGCGTGAGCACTCGCAACGTCCAGCGCCTGGCGCGCGAGAACGGGCTGTTCTTCGGCCCCGATCCGGGAGCGTCCGAGCAGTCGCAGATCGGCGGCAACGTGGCGACGAACGCCGGCGGGCCGCACGCGCTGAAGTACGGCGTGACGGGCGCCTGGGTCGCGGGCCTGGAGGCGGTGCTCGCCCCGGGGGAGCTCGTGG
>JAOPZV010000129.1 GCA_025963935.1 Solirubrobacterales bacterium | reverse complement strand
ATCCCGACGGCCTACGCGGCGATGAGATCCCGCTCGAGTCCCGCATCGTCAGCGCATGTGACGCGTTCGACGCGATGACCACCACGCGCTCATACCGCAAGGGAATGTCGGTCGACGTCGCCGTCGCCGAGCTCACGGCGAATGCCGGGACTCAGTTCGACCCCGCCGTAGTGGCTGCGGTGCTAGAGGTGCTCGAGCGCCCTTCGCTCAGCTCGGCGGCTGCCCCTACCGACAGCGACGTGACCGCCGTCCCGATGCTCGCCGAACCGTCTCGCGCTCAGACGGTGCCTCGCTGAGACGGGTGTCAGAGCCGACGCGGGGACTCGAACCCCGGACCCCTTCATTTACGAGTTGTGATCGGTGGATTCGGCGATGTTCGGGGCTGCAGCTCCATCAGCCACGGCAGCGTGCATTTATCGAAGGCCCGGGGCGCCGTCGCGCCGCGGGGCCTCATCAGCGCACGATCGAGAATCCCCTTCGCGCGGGTACCGAGGCGGGGGTACCGGTCGCCGTTGCGACCAGCGTCGCAACATAGTTTCCGGTCCTCAGCGGGCGGGAGCCGAGACGACCGCTGAACGCGATGCGGTTGACCCCTGGGGTTCCCGCGCGTTGGAGCGTCCCGACCAGGACCAGGCGCGTGCAGTGTGGCCCGTGCGGGGCATTGGCGCCCGCCACGAGGCACAGCCCCCCGACTTGACGGCCGCTCACCTTGCGTCGCAGCGCGATGCGCACCCGCGCCGGCTCGCTGAGCGTGAAGCCGAAAGTCGTTCCGCGGGGAGTGTGAGGTGAGGCCACCAGGGCTGTAGGGGCGCTCGCCACCGCGAAGCTAGCGGGCGAGATCGTCAGCCCTGACAGGACGGGCGTTAGGGGCATAAATGGCAGGCTGGGCGCCTCGGCCACGATGGCTGCAGCTGGCGGGGAGTTGGGCGCAGCGGCCACCACGGAGTTTGCCGCGCCGGCCACGTCGGCTTCAGGCGGGCCGACCACGATGGGTGACGGTGCCACGGAGGCGAGGATCGAGACCTGGTTGTCGGCGGGCGAGGCGTCGGTCGCGGGCGCGCTCGCACGGGCGCTGTCCGTCGCGGTGCCAGCCTGACCCAGCTTGGCGAACACCGTGATGGTCGCGGAGACGCCAGGGTCGAGCGTGCCCAGGGAGCATGCGAGCGTTGTCGAGCCGGAGCAGCTCCCCACCGCGCTCGTTGCTCTTTCGAACGTGGCGCCGGCCGGTAGCACGTTTTCGACGGTCGTTTTGAGCGCTGGATCGGGGCCCCGGTTGGTGGCGGTGAGGATGTATTCAATGCTTCCCCCGAACGCGACCGCCGTCGGCGTGGCGTGGCCTGCTATCGCGATGTCAGCCAGCGAGTTGACCTCGACGGCGCCGATGTCGCACTGTCCGCCTCCCGGCGCCGGACGAGCGCCGCGGCGCTGGTCCTCTGCGGCGCAGTTTTTCCCGGCGTTGATCGCGGGGCTGCCGGACCCGGGGAGCATCGTGGGAGTCGGGCCGCCGTTGTCGTCCAGCGGGCCCAGGAGCGGGTTGCCTTCGAGACCCCCGGCCGATTTGAAGTTGCAGTCGGTTCCGTTCTCGAGGTTGGGGCCCGTGGCTCCGATCGTGGCTTCCACGGAGCCACCTATCGCGAGACAGTTGTTCAGTGCGCCTTCGCCGTCGGTATTGCCCGCGAGGATGGTGTCGCGGGCGGAGATGGCGACGCCGCTTTCAAGTTTGATCGCGTTGACCCCTCCGCCGCAGCGGGACCCGTTGCCGCATTTGTTGCCGGTAATCGTGTCGTTGATCAGCGTAGTTTTGCTGACCTCGATCGCACCGCCGTCGTTTTCGGCGATGTTGGCGGTCAGCGTGCTGTTGATCACGGTGATTGGCGAGGTCCCGTCGAGAGCCCCGCCGCCCTTGGCGCTGTTGTTGTTCAGCGTGCTCGCTTCGATCAGCAGCGGGCCTGTCGAGGAGTCATACACGCCGCCTCCGTCGAGGCCGCCTTTGGATTCGTTGTGGGAGATGATCGCGCGCCGGATGGCGATCGACACCGAGCCGCTTCCTCGAACCGCCGCGCCTTCCTGGAAGACTTTGGCCCCGTCGAGCTTCATGTCCTGAAGAGTTACTGCCCCCGAGCCGCTGATCATCATGATCTGGCTGGCCGGAGCGGCGAAGATGCTCGTTAGGTGCGCCCCCGCACCCACGAGTGTCATGCTGGCAGTGATCGGGAGCCCACCAGCGCTCAGTTGGTATTCGCCCGGAGGGATCTGGATCGTGTCGCTGGTCCCGTCCACGTTCGCCGCTTTGATGGCCGCACGCAGCGTGCAGTTCCCCACGGTGCATGTGGGGCTCGCCGGATCGTCCGTGCGCGTCACCGTGAGAGTCGCCGCCTGCGCTCCGGAAGCCGTCGCCAGGGATAGGAGGCCGAGCAGCAGGCCGGCGCGACGTATGAGGGCGGACCGCGGCACGGGCGGCATGGCTCCGGCCAGTCTCCCCCGCGCGCTCCCAATGCGGGAACTCATCGCATACCCCCCCTTTGACCAAGATGTTGCCCAACGACAGCACGAAAATGGTAACGGCGCTGCGTACGGTCGTCAAACCTGCGTCGCCCACCGTGCAGGCTCGAGCACAAGCCGCCTGGCGGAAGCAAATCTCGCTAAGCCGACGCGGGGACTCGAACCCCGGACCCCTTCATTACGAGTGAAGTGCTCTACCAGCTGAGCTACGTCGGCGCGGCTGCAGATGCTAGCGCCGCCGGACGCACGCGGAGGATGGATGGGCCGGGGCCGGCGCTCAGGGACGGGCCGCGGGCAGTGCCCGCATGACCTCGAGCAGCGACGCTCCGTGCTTCTCGCAGAACGCCTTGCCGATGCCCTTGATCGCGATCAGCTCGGCGGTGCTGCGCGGTCGCCTGCGCAGGACCTCCTCGAGCACCGTGTTCGCCGCCACCGTGTACGCCGGCTTGCCGTCGGCCTGCTCCCAGCGCCACGCTCGCAGCTTCTCGAACTCCTGCTCGTCCACGG
>JAOPZV010000125.1 GCA_025963935.1 Solirubrobacterales bacterium | reverse complement strand
TCGCTGGACGTGGCGACGTGGCGGCGCACCGGACACCCCGTCACCGTCCTCACGCCGGACGGGAAGAGCACGATGGAGCTTGCGCCGGATGCGCGACGAGCCGCGGCCGCGCGGTCCGCGGCCAGCGAACCCGCGCCA
This sequence comes from Solirubrobacterales bacterium, assembly GCA_025963935.1. Lineage (GTDB taxonomy): Bacteria > Actinomycetota > Thermoleophilia > Solirubrobacterales > Solirubrobacteraceae > Palsa-744. The sequence goes on along the minus strand of JAOPZV010000125.1, from coordinate 3,623 downwards.
ATCGACGCGCGCCCACGCCGTGTCGTGCGGGCGATGCTGTTCGGCGACGTCAAGGGCTTCTCGAAGCTCACCGACGAGCAGCTCCCCGGCTTCGCCGCGGATGTCCTCGGAGCGTTTGCGTCCGTCCTGGAGCGCCACCGCGACGAGGTGTGGCATCGCAACACCTGGGGGGACGCCGTGTACGTCGTGCTGTCGCACGCTTCCCAGGCGGCAGCGTGCGCCCTCGACCTCCAAGACGCGATGGCCGCGATCGACCTGGCAGCCAGTGGCCTGCCGCCCGATCTCGCATTGCGGCTTGCCGGGCACCTGGGTCCTGTGTTTCCGACGCGAGATCCCGTTCTCGACGAACTGGGCTTCATGGGGTCGCACGTCAGCCGGACGGCCCGCATCGAGCCGGTCACACCGCCGGCGACCGTATACGTGACCGAGCAGTTCGCCGCGGCCCTGATGCTCGATGCGGACGACGAGTTCGCCTGCGACTACGTGGGCCACATGCCCGCGGCCAAGGATTACGGCCACCTGCGGATGTACCGGCTCAGACGCACGCGCGCGGCGGCGGGGCTGGGGGTCGATCCGGTGTAGGCTGATGGTGCCCAGGCGGGGCCGTGCCCCGCGGATCCAAGGGTCCGCCCGCGCCGCCTGAACCGTGGACCCGGCTCCGGGCAGCCGCATCGGTAACGAACGGAGAACAATGCCGGTGGTGAACCAGGGGAGAATCGTCGCGACCGTGAGAGCGGTTCGCCGAGGTCTGACGAGCCTCCGGCGCCGTGTCGCGCCGGGCTCCCGCGGGCTGCGACGGCTGGCTCTCCTGATCTCCCTGCCCGCCTGCTGCGCGCCCGTGGCGGTCGCCGGCCTGCCGCCCGGCGGCCTCGCGCCGACGCCTCGGAGCGCCGGGGGCACCGTGCAGTGGACTTCCGTCGGCGTCGAGAGCCGCTACAAGATCGCGATCTCGACCGCCCCGCGCGGCGACACCGAACGCGCCACGTCCTACGTGACCGTCCCGCGCAGCTCCGGCGAGGAGCAGTCCTACACGCCCGAAGTGCCTGAGGGACAGACCCTCTACATCGGCCTCAGCGCCGACGACGGCTCGACCTGGTCGAGCGGCGAGACGACGATGCGGGCCGGAGCCGCAGGCGAACCGGAAGCCGAAAGCCCGGAAGTCGTCGAAGAAGCCGTCGCCCGCGGCGAAGGCCCAGCCGGCGAAGCCCCGCCCGCGGGAGCGCCTGCCTCGGGGGCCGAAGCCGCCGTTTCGCGTGGCGCGATCATCGGCACGAACGACGGTGCCGGCTGGGGAGAAGGTCCCGCGCGGACGATCATCGCCGGCCACATCACCTGGAACCGCGTCGAGCTCGGCGCACAGTCGAACGGGCTCGCCGAATCGCTGCACGACGGCTTCAAGGTGCTGGCGATCGCCGGCAACACCAACGACTCCACGCCCCTCTCCCAGACGGATCCGAAGCGCTGGGGCGAAGAAGTCGTCTCGGAGCTGAGGGCCAACCCCGGCATCAGCATCGCCGAGGCGGGGAACGAGGTGTACCTCAAGGGTGGGGTCGCCAACCCGGTGCAGTACGGCCGGATGTACCTTGCGGCCGTCAGGGATATGGCCACCGCCGGGATCCACACGCCGCTGCTGTTCAACATGACCGGCGACTACCCGCGTGGCACGTGGGCCTCGCCCGGCAGCTGGTCGGAAGACTCCAAGCACGGCGGCTGGCTGCGTGATGCGGTCAACGGCGTTCCGGGCCTGGCGGCCGCGATCCGCGCGAACGGCATCGCGATACACCCCTACGGCGCGCTCGGCCAGAACACCCACGACGTGTGGGGCGTCTCGGCCGCCGCCGCCGACGAAGCAGTGGCCGGCAACGTGCTCGGCTCGATCCCCCCGTTCTACATCACCGAGTTCGGATACGACCTCAACCGCTGCGGCGACGACCTCGGCGCGTGCTCGACGGCCGAGCAGGCAAGCAAGCTGCGCGCCGCCTACAAGGCGCTCCTCGCCGATCCGCACGTCGCCGGCATCTGGTGGTACCAGTCCCACGACGACGGGAACGTCGACCGCTTCGGCTTCCTGAGCGACAGCAACACCCCGCGCGCTGCGTTCCGGGCGCTCTCGGCGATCGCCGCCGCGGCCGGACAGTAGGGGCGGGGTCAGCCGCCCCTCGCCCCCGTCAGCCGCCCCTCGCCCCCGTCCGCCGCCCCTCAGCCCCCCGTCAGCCGCCCGGTCAGTCGCCGCCGCGCAGGGCCTCGGCGACGGCCGCAGGGTTCTCGAGCGGCAGGTTGTGGCCGCCGGGCACGACGATCAGCTCGGCGTCGGGAAGTCCCTGGACCATGCGCTCGCCGAGCGCGGTGAACTTCGCATCGCGCTCACCCACGAGCACGAGGACGGGCATGCCGATCTCGCCCAGGCGAGCCCACAGCGGTGTCATCTCCCCGGTCCCGATCCCCCGCAGGGCATCGGCGAGCGCCGCGGGACGGTTGCGCCGGTGATCCTCGCCCGCCAGCCTCGCGACCTCGGGCGGCTCCCCGGCGAACAGCGGCTGGCTGCGCCAGCGAGCGATGAAGTCCTCGATCGGCATCCGTTCGAGCTCGGCGGCCAGCCGCTCGTCGCTGGCCCGCCGGGCGGCGCGCTCGGCGCCGTCGTCTATCCCGGCCGTGGTGGAGATCAGCACGAGGCGCCGCACGCGCTGCGGCGCCTCTAGCGCCACGTGCAGGGCGACGCGGCCGCCGAGGGAGTAGCCGCACAGGGCGAAGCGAGCGGGCGCTGCGGCGAGCACGTCCGCGACGCAGCGTGAGAAGGTGATTGGGCGCTCGCCGCCTGCGGCCTCGCCATGGCCAGGTAGATCGAGGGCGAGCGCGCTGTAGCGTTCACGCTCGAGCTGGCTGCTGACGCCGTCCCAGGCGCGGCGGGTGCCGCTGAACCCGTGCAGCAGGACGACGCTCTCCGGCACCGCTCCATCCTATGCCCGCCCCGCGAAGAGACGACCCGATGACCCACACAGCCACCGACATGTACATGCTGCTCCGGGCGTTCGTCGACGAGCTGACGCGCTGCGGGATGCGCGCGGCCTGCACCTCGCCGGGCTCGCGCTGCGCCCCGCTCGTCCTCTCGCTGGCGCGCGAGGAGCGGCTGCGCTGCTTCTCCCACGTGGACGAGCGCTGCGCCGGGTTCTTCGCGCTCGGCCTGGCGAAGGCCTCCGGGCTGCCCGTCGCGGTCGCATGCACGTCAGGGACCGCCGCGGCCGAGCTGCTGCCGGCCGTCGTCGAGGCGCACGAGGCGCGCGTCCCGCTTCTGGTCCTCACGGCCGACCGGCCGCCCGAGCTACGGGATACGGGAGCCGGGCAGGCGATCGACCAGCTGAAGCTGTTCGGCGCAGCCGCCAAGTGGTTCTTCGAGGTGGGCGTCGAGGGCGCCGGGCCGCAGCAGTTGGGCTGGATGCGGATGCTGGCCTGCCGCGCCTACTGGACCGCGCTCGAGGGGCGCCCCGGCGCCGTCCACCTGAACTTCCCGCTGCGCGAGCCGCTCGTCGGCGACGAGGAGTTGCCGCCGGATGCGAGCGGCCGCGACGATGGGCGCCCGCATGTGCGCCGGGTGCCCGCTGCGGTCGCCGCGGGCACAGACGCGG
>JAOPZV010000113.1 GCA_025963935.1 Solirubrobacterales bacterium | reverse complement strand
GCGTGGAGGGCCGGCCTGCGCGGCGCCGAGAACGGGAAGGTCCGCTGCGCGAGCGCCGTCATCGCCTGGGCGGTCACCCAGACGGGGGTCTGCGCTCCGGTCCGCGAGTAGCGGACGCTGCCATTCGGCGCGAGCAGGCTCTGCAGATAGCCGAGCGGGGAGCGGCTGCGGCCGCGCGTGAGCGACGGGACGTCGCGGCCCGCGGCGGTGAGACCCTGGATCGCCCAGGCAGTTGACTGTGCGTTGGACTCGCCCCCGCTCTGCTGGGGAAATCCGCCGTCCGGATTCTGCGCGCGAGCCAGGAAGGCGCTCGCGCGGGCGAGCGACTTGCGGCTGGCGCCGGCATCGGCGATGGCCTGAATGGCAGCGGCCGTGTCGTCCACGTCGCTCCCCCCGCCACGGGCGCCGAAACCGAACCCGCCATCGCCGTTCTGCTGCCTCGCGAGCCAGTGGGCGGCCCCCTGCACGGCGGCGCTCGTAGGCGCGTACCCGGCGGCACGCAGGGCGAAGATCGCGAACGCGGTGAGGTTGCTCAGATGGCCGAACGAGCCGTCGGCGGCACGGAAGCCCAGCAGCCTCTTGACTAGATCTCCGCCCCCTCCTCCGGGCAGCGAGCGCGCCGATACGCCGCAGGCGTGCAGCGCGAGGATCGTGCGCTCCAGGTCGCCGGCGCCGTGCAGGCTCGATGCTTCGGTGCGGAGGGCGTCCAGCACCGTGTGGCCGCCCCGCCGCAGGCTGAGGGGGTCGCGTCCGGCGGCCGCGAGCCCCATCGCGACCCACCCGGAGTAAAGCTCGCTGGTGGACTGGCCCGGCGCCCCGCCGAACCCCCCGTCGGGGTTCTGGGAGGCTGCGAGGAAGCGCAGCTCGCGCGAGACGTCGGCTCGCGCGCCCGGAGCGGGCTGACCGCCGATCAGCAGAAGTGCTGCGAGCGTCGCGCCGAGCAGCGATCCGGCGGCGCCGAGCGCCCGCCCGGGGCCTCCCCTCCGACCCGCCTCATCCTCGCCGGCGGTGGCCGGCTCGCCAACCCAGACGACATCCATGCGGCCGCGCATCCGTCCGAGCACGCGGGCCAGCTCGGGGGCGAACGCGAGGCCGAACAGGAAGCTGGCGACCGCGTCGGTCACGTCGTAGGCGACCGCCTGCCCGGCGACGGCCAGGAATGCGGCGGGTGTATGGCTCGCGCCGAGGGTCCACGTGTAGAGGTTCATGATCTCCTTGGCGGCGAGCGCCGCTGCGGCACACGCGAGCGCGAGCGGGATGCGCCCGAGACGCCGCCTGCTGAGGCGCGCGAGCCCAGCGCCCCCGAGGCCCACCATGCCCCACGCGGCCATCTGCCACGGCGTGTAGGGGCCCTGTCCGAGCATGAAGTTGGACACGAGCATCCCGAGCGCGCCGACGGTGAATCCGGGGAGCGGGCCGAGCGCGTAGCCGACCACGAGCGTCATGGCGGTGATCGGCTTGACGTCCGGCAGCGCGGCGAACGCGTCGCGCCCGAGGGCCGCGAGCGCCGCCATGACCGCCACCACCGCCGCCATGCGTGCTGAAGGACGCCTGCGCTCGTAGGCGAGCCAGCCCGCACCGAGGATCAGGCCGACGATCAGGAACGAGGCGAGCGGCCAGCTCATCTGGCGGCTCCCGGAGCGATCTCGGCTTCTGGCGCCGCGGCGCCGCCGTCCCTCGTCTGCTGAGCCTGCCGTCGGAGCAGCTCGGCGCCCTCCTCGGGGAGCAGCGCGCCGCCCGCTCCCGAGAGGATGCGGGCCGTCTCGGTCGCGAAGTACCAGCCGCCGGAGAGAAGCTCGGCGGATGTGCCGTCGGCGATCACGCGCCCGTCGGCCATCAGGACGGCACGATCTGCGCAGGCGGCGGCGAACTCGGGGTCGTGCGTCGCGACGATCACGGCCTGCCCGCCGGCTGACCGGGTGCGCAGCTCCTCCGCCAGAAGCGCCTTCGCTGCGCGATCCATGCCCCGGGTGGGCTCGTCGAGCGCGAGCACGGCCGGTGGCTCGCCCGAGCCGCTGACTATCGCCAGGGCAAGGCGCTGACGCTCTCCACCGGAGAGGTCGCGCGGGTTGCGCTGGCTCATCGCGGCCAGCCCCGCGGCGGCGAGCGCCTCTGGCGGCGCCTCTTCGAAGACCCACTCGTGGATCAGGTAGTCGCCTGGGTTCTGGAGCAGCAGCGCGACACGGCCTGCCCGCTCGACGTCGCCTCGCGTCGGCTGAAGCAGCCCGGCGGCGTGTCGCAGGAGCGTGGACTTGCCGGCGCCATTGCGGCCCATCAGCGCGACGCTCTCGCCGGGCGCGACTCGCAGGTTGACTCCCCGCAGGATCGCCGGGCCGTCGCGCAGCTCGTGCCATGCCCCTCTCAGCTCCAGCGCGGCCTTCGGCCGGTCTCTGCGCCGTGTCCGCCTGGGTGCAGCGGGCCCGGCGATCTCCGGAAGGCCGTGCTCCTCCGTCAGGAGGCCGTGCGCGCGGAGCGCCTTGCGCGCCTGCCTCACGCCCGCCGGGGCAGGATGCAGTCCCGCGTGGGTGAAGAGCTTCGCCGCGGGCGTCTGCAGAGCGGGCGCCCGCTTCTCAGCCCACGCCAGGAAAGCCTGCGGATCGCTGTCGCAACCGACGCGCCCATGCTCGAGGGCGATCACGCGATCGGCCGCGGCCAGGCAGCGCTCTAGGCGGTGCTCAGCCAGCACGATCGTGGTCTCCCACTCCTGGTTGAGCCGCCGCAGCAAGCCGATCAGCTCGTCCCCCGCGACTGGGTCCAGCTGGGAGGTCGGCTCGTCGAGCAACACGAGCCGCGGTCTGCCGGCGAGTGCCGCTCCCAGCGCCACGCGCTGCTTCTCACCGCCGGACAGCTGGTGCGTGGAGCGGTCGAGCAGGGCGTCGATGCCGAGCGCGAGCGCCACCTCCTCCACTCCCCGCGCGACGGCTGTGCTGCCGTGCCCGCGGCTCTCCAGAGCAAGCGCGAGCTCGGCCCGCACGGTGCTCATCACGAGCTGCGTCTCCGGGTCCTGGAACAGCACGCCGGCGTAGGCGCCGAGGCGTGAGGGGCCGTGCTCGCGCGTGTCGAGGCCGGCCAGCGTGACGCGTCCGGCAAACCGTCCACCGTGGAAGTGCGGCACGAGCCCGCAGGCGGCGCGCAGGAAGCTCGACTTGCCGTGTCCCGAGAGGCCGGCGAGCAGGCAGAACTCGCCCGGCTGGATCTCCACCGCGACGTCGCTCAGGGCGGGCTCCTCGACACCGGGATAGCTGTAGGTGACATCATCGAAGACCAGCAGCGGCGCGCTCACACCTCGACCCCCCGGCGGTCGGCGAATGGCAGCAGAGCGGCCGCGAGGAGCCCGGCGCAGAGCACGATCGTCGCTGGGCTGACCGGGGCGTGGACTTCCGGATAGGCGCGAAAGCTCGCCGCATCCGAGACCCTGCCGGCTATCGCGAGGGCCGCAATCGCCGCGGCGGAGGCGAGGAACGCGACGTCGTGACGCGACCACGGGCGCGGGAGGCGCGGTGCCCTGCGAGCGCCGGCGAAGCCACGCACCTCGAGCGTCGCGGCGACGTCCATCGCGCGGTCGAGCGACCCGCCGACCACCGCACGCATCAGAGCGAGGCGCGCCCGGACACCGTGGGGGGCGCCGTCAGGGCGCGTCCGCTGCGCCTCGGCGAAGCGCTGAGCGTCGGCGGCCAGAACGGGGATCATTCGTGTGGCCAGCGAGGCGGTGAGCGCCGAGCGGAAGGACAGGCGGCGAACGATGCGCAGGGTCTCGTCGGGGTCGACCGCGAGGCTCGCAAGGGTGGTGATGAGGATCAGGAGCATCACCTTCAGCGCGATCACGAGCCCGAAGACCACCGCCTCGAGCGTCAGGTTGCCCTGGCCGAACGGGCCCAGGTCGCCGAGTCGCGCGAACACCGTGAGGCCGTCGCGTGAGACGAGCACGTTGACCACGACGATCGGCAACCACACGATGGCGGCCGTCCGTATGGTGCGCGCGAGGGGTCGGCCGACGCCCGCACCCGCTCCACCGCCGAGGACCGCGGCGAGCAGGGCGAGCAGCGCCAGCGGCTGATCGAGGAGCAGCGTGGCAAGCGACATCGCCGCCGCCCACAGCGCACCGACGCCTGCACGTGTCGCGTGGAGCGGGCTCGGCATGCGGCGGTAGAAGAGAGCTGTGCTCCTCATCGGCTCACGGTCCTGCCTGGGGCAGCGCAAGGGGCCCCTCCGCGGTGACTGCCACTGCGAATCGATTCTGAAGGACCGGGACGCCGAAGGCCCGCGCAGCGAGCGCGACCCCCGCCTCGTCGGTGCCGGTGACGACCCACACGGGTGCGTCTTCGGCCTGCCGCGTCGCGGCGATGAGCCCGGCGCCGGCCAACAGCATGCGACCCCGCCGCCCATCCTGGTGGAGCAGCGTGAGCGTCCGTCCGTCCCTGGTGAAACGCGCGTAGATGCCGCTTGCACCGGGGCCGCTGAGGATCGGCCGCGTGGAGAGGTCCCCTCCGACCTTCGGCCACGGGCCCACCATCACGCGCAGCGTGTGCGGGGCGCCACCGCCGCCGATCGCAGCGACAGCAGCCGGCACGCCCGCCTCGCGCAACCGCGTCGTCACGGTGCGACACGCCGCCGAGGACGACGTAGCGCACTCGACGCGGACCGGCAGCCGCTTGCCTGCGATCCCGCTTAAGAACGGCTCGGGAAACGACCCGACCACCGCCGGGATGTGATCGGTCTCGCTCCAGTCGTGCCGGTCCCACCAGACGTGATCGCCCGGATGCACGCTCGTCTCCGCGGCGCCCTTGCGAGCCTCGAGGCCGTTGACGTAGTAGAACCAGTCGACCGGCCGGGCCCCTTCCTGGCCGCCGGAGACGCCATCGATGCTCTGCACGAACCCCCCTCCGAAGCGCGTGGTGACGGCGTCGTTGCGCCGCAACAGGCTCATCACCGTCTCCTGGCCGTGCACCTTCGGAGCACTCGTCTGCTGAATCCGGCCTGCTCCGAAGTCCCGGGTGACGCTCAGCTGGATCGAGCCCGGCGTGCGTCCGGCGCCGAGGCCGCACCCAGCGAGGGCGAGCGCTCCGAGCGTGAGCAGCGATGCGGTCCTGGCGAGCAGCGCTCTCACCTGACCACGATCGTCTCCGGGAACGAGGGCACCATGCCGCGCCGGCCTGCGACGAGGGGATACCGCCCGGGCGACGGCGGGGCGATGAGCGTCGCTCGGCCACGCGAGTCTGTCGAGGCGAAGTCGGACCCGAGCATGACGATCGCACCCGCGATTGGGATGCCGCGTCCTCCGTTGTCATAGCCGGTGACCGTGACGGTCAGCGACGCTCGGGCGCTCGCCACGGCTGGCGAGGCGGCGGCGAGCGTGCGCTGACAGCCGCCCCCCGCGGCATGACACCAGAACCACAGCACGCGCGCACCCGTCCGCAGCCGCCTGCCGTTGCCCAGTGGGCCGCTCGGGTCGCCGGCGCCGGTGCTCCCCGAGACGTTGTCCACCTTGTACTCCCAGCCGTTCTGCCCGCTGTTCCTCTGCCCCCCGATCGCATAGACGAACAGCTGGCCGGAGTTCGCCGTCGATGCGCCGCAGCGGCCGTAGTCGCGCAGCGCAAACCCCGGGGCGCCGGTGCGTCGCTCGGCGGCCAGCGCCGCCAACGGCGTTCCCGCGGCTACAGCGCATTGGCTGTGACCGATGCGCACCGTTGTGCGACTCGCCGCCACCGTGCGGGGCGGGGCGAGCAGCGCGCCGCTAGGCCCGACGATCATCGTCTGCACGCTCGGCGTGGAGTCCGCGCTGCGACCCTGCTCGGCGACCGCCGGCCCGCCCGCCAGCGCCGCTGCGACCGCCGCCGATGCAACGACGGCCGCGACCCGTGTTCTCGCGTACGGGCGCTCAGCGGACATAGAAGACGAGGCGCGAGGTGCCGCGAGCGAGCGTGGTGCGATTGCCGGCCACGTCGGTCGCCTGGATGTCGAGCACGTAGCGCCCGGGGCGCAGGGCTTCGGGCAGCAGGTAGGAGTACAGGGCGGCGGCGGACACCTTGAAGAA
>JAOPZV010000228.1 GCA_025963935.1 Solirubrobacterales bacterium | reverse complement strand
GCGCCGAGCGGCTTGGCGAGCTCCCGCGCGCCGCTGTAGCGCTCGTCTCCGAGCCACGTGTCCTCGGAGCCCCAGAAGATCTCCTCGGGCTCCCAGATGTCCTCGCGCCCGAAGCCGAAGCCGAACGTCTCGAAGCCCATCGATTCCATCGCGACGTTGCCCGTGTACACGAGGAGATCGGCCCATGAGATCTTGCGGCCGTACTTCTGCTTGATCGGCCAGAGCAATCGGCGCGCCTTGTCGAGGCTCGCGTTGTCGGGCCTGCTGTTGTGCGGGGCGTTGCGCTGAGCGCCACTGCCGCCGCCACCCCGTCCGTCGGCGATGCGGTAGGTGCCGGCGGCGTGCCAGCTCATTCGGATGAACAGCGGACCGTAATGGCCGTAGTCGGCCGGCCACCAGTCCTGCGATGTCCTCATCAGCTCGATCAGGTCCCGCCGGAGCGCGTCGAGGTCGAGGGTCTCGAACTCCTCCGCGTAGTCGAAGTCCTCGCCCATCGGGTCGGAGAGGGGCGAGTGCCTGTGCAGCACGCTCAGATCGAGCTGGTTCGGCCACCAGTCGTGGTTCGTCCTGGGACGGTGCGCCTTGGGAGTCGGGCTCGGGATCGCCGGGTTCTCACTCTCGCTGACACTCTCAGTCATGTTGCTCGTGTTCAGGTGGGTCGTTCCTCGTCACGTTCGGCTGCTCTGGCTCCCGGGCTGTATGGACGACTGCTCGTCCCCTCCAGACGCGGCGCGCTGGCGAGCAACGAGGGTACTAACGGAAGCGGGATCGATGCGTGATCGGAGGTGCGGGTAGCGTGGCCACCGCACATGTGCCGGCCCGAACAGGAGTGGGCGCCGCCGGCCTGGACGCTCCGGCCCGGCGTCATAGACTCCCACCCATGCGTCGCAGGGTGACCTTCTCGCGGAACCTGACGCTGTCGCTGTCGCGGACCTGCCGCTGCTACTGCAAGTACTGCGCGTTCGCGACGCACGCGGCGCACCTCTACTCGCCGGATGAAGTGCTCGAGATCCTCGACGGCGCCGCGCGCAGGCAGGTCAAGGAGCTGCTCGTGCTGACCGGCGAGCGCCCGGAGGTCAACCCGGAGGTGCGCGAACGGCTCCTCGGGTACGGGCACGCGGACTTCACCGCCTATGTCGTGTGGGTGTGCGAGCGCGCGCTCGAACGGGGCCTGTTGCCGCACACGAACCTCGGCGTGCTCTCCCGCGAGGATCTCGCGCGCCTGCGCGAGGTCACGGCCTCGCAGGGTCTGATGCTCGAGTCGATCTCCGAGCGGCTGATGGAGACCGTGCACGCCGGCTCGCCGACCAAGCACCCGGCGCGGCGCCTGGAGACGATCCGCACGGCCGGCGAGCTGAGGATCCCCTTCACCAGCGGGATCCTCGTCGGCATCGGCGAGAGCGAGCAGGAGCGCGTCGAATCACTCGAAGCGCTCGCCGCGGTCCACGCCGAGCATGGGCACATCCAGGAGGTGATCCTGCAGAACTTCGTCCCGCACCAGCGCTACTACGGCCGCGAGCCCGCGCAGATCGCCGACGAGGCGGCACGCGAGTACTGGCGCACGGGCGTCGCCGACGGCCGCCCGCAGCTGCCGCTCCCCGATTGGGCGTGTCCGGTGAACATCGAGGACATGAAGCGGCTGATCGCCGAGACCCGCCGGCTGATGCCGGATGTGGGAATACAGATCCCGCCGAACCTCGCCGACTGGTGGGGAGAGCTCGTGGCGGCCGGCGCGACGGACCTCGGCGGCCTGAGCGCCAACGGCGACCACATCTCCCCCGAGCATCCGTTCCCCTCCCCGCACCAGGTGCGCAAGGAGCTGCAGCGAGACGGCTATGCGCTGACCGAGCGGCTCTGCGTCTACCCCCGCTACATCGACGCGGAGTGGATCGCGCAGGGCGTGCTCGACGCGATCAAGGTCAAGTACTGGAGCTTCATCCCGCGGCGCGGGTCCGGGCGCACCGAGCCTCCGGCGCCGATCCGCCCGAGCCTCGTCGCCGGCGCCGTCGAGCGTGGCCGTGACGGGCTTGCACTGACGCCGGAGGAGCTCACCGCGATGTTCGCCGAGACGCGCCCCGAGGCGATCGAGGACATGCGCCAGGCTGCTGACGAGCTGCGCGAGGAGCTGGCCGGCGATCAGGTCACGTTCGTCGTCAACCGCAACATCAACATCTCGAACGTCTGCACCGTCGGCTGTGCGTTCTGCGGCTTCGGCCAGGGCAAGCGCTCGCCGGACGCCTACGAGCACGGCGAGCAGGATTTCGTGGCGCGCATCGCGGACGCCGTCGACTACGGCGCGACCGAGCTGTGCATCCAGTCGGGCATTCATCCGGACTGGTCGCTCGAGGACTACCTCGGGTGGCTGCGCCTCGCCAAGGCGACCGCGCCCCAGCTGCACCTGCACGCCTACAGCGCGATGGAGATCGCCCACATGTGCGACATCTCCGGGCTGCCGCCCGCGGAGGTCTTCGCGCAGCTGAAGGACGCGGGCCTCGGATCGACGCCGGGCACGGCGGCCGAGGTGCTGCACGACGGCGTGCGCGAGCGCATCTCGCCGAACAAGCTGCCGGTGGCGCGCTGGGTGCAGATCATCCGCGCAAGCCACGAAGCCGGCCTGCGATCGACGGCGACCGTCATGTTCGGGCACATCGAGGAGCCATGGGAGCTCGCCGAGCACATGCGCGTCGTGCGCGAGCTGCAGGAAGAGACCGGCGGGATCACCGAGTTCGTGCCGCTGTCGTTCATCCCGTTCCAGACGCTGCTCGGCCGCACGCACGGCGTCGAGGAGATCTCGCGCGAGGAGAACCTCAAGCACACCGCCGTCTTCCGCCTCGCGCTCGGCCGCACGATCGGAAGCCTGCAGGCGTCATGGGTGAAGATGGGGATCGACGTCGCGACGGAGTCTCTGCGCTGGGGCGTGAACGACCTCGGCGGGACGCTGATGGAGGAGTCGATCAGCAGGCTCGCCGGCAGCTACCACGGCACGAAGCTCGATCCGCATCAGCTCGTGGCGGCGGCGCATGCTGCCGGGCGCCCGGCCGCGGAGCGCACGACGCTGTATGAGATCAGGCGCCGCTACGGCGTGCCGCTGGCCGCCTGAGACTCGAGGAAGCGCTCCATCGCCTCGAGCATCATGCGGTTGTAGGCGACGCCGACCTGCAGGCTCGAGCGCACGCCGTTCCAGGCCGGGTCGTCCCCGCTGACGGCCTCCAGGTAGCCCTCGAGCTCGGCGAGCTTCGCGCGGTGCCAGTCGCACCGCTCTCTGAAGATCGGGATGGGATCGCCGCCGGCGAAGATCTTCAGCACGCCTTCCTCGCGAAGCTGTGGAGGCGTGAGCTCCGGGGAGCTCCTCCAGCGGTCGAGCGCGTCGCGTCCCGCGTCGGTCAGCGAGTAGACCTTGCGCCGCCGGCCGCCCGCCTCCTGCTGCTCTGAGAGGAAGCTGCCCTTCACCAGGCGCGTCGGCTCGGCGTAGAACGTCGTGTGCGGGACCATCCAGAAGTTCGCGATCGACCGCTCGAGCGCCTGCTTGAGGTCATACGGCGTTGACGGCCCGAGCAGCTCGATCAGCGTGAGGACCGCGAACGACGTGCCCGTCAGGCGGGTCGCGTCGTCGCCGTTGGTGGGGGGTAAGCCGGGGTTGACGTTCATAGTTCGATCTGTATAGTACGGGTCGTACTATAGCCGCGGCAAGCTTCGTGAGCTGATCGACCAGGCGCAATGCGCCGGAGGTGAGGACATGAGTAGCGCACCAGGCAACGGCAACGTAACGGCTGGCGAGGACTACGACGCGGTCATCGTGGGGGCGAGCCTCGCCGGCTGCGCCACCGCGATCCTGCTCGCTCGCGACGGCGCGCGGGTCGCGCTCGTCGAGCAGCGTCCGGACGCGGGCGCCTACAAGAAGATCTGCTCGCACTACATCCAGGCCTCGGCCGTGGCGAGCCTGGAGCGCCTCGGGCTGCTCGAGCCGATGATCGGCGCGGGGGCGGTTCGCTCGCGCGTGAGGCTGCACACACCGTGGGGGCTGATCGAGCCGCCCACCGCGAGCATCGTGCCGAGCGGCATCAACCTGCGCCGCGAGATCCTCGACCCGCTGATCCGCGAGACGGCCGCGAACACCCCGGGCGTCGAGCTGATCCTCGGCCACACGGTGCACGAGCTGCTGCGCGATGGCGATGTCGTGTGCGGCGCGCTCG
>JAOPZV010000099.1 GCA_025963935.1 Solirubrobacterales bacterium | reverse complement strand
GGCGACGAACGAGAACGGGCTTGTGATGACCTCGTCGCCGTCGCCCACGCCAACCGCCCTCAGCGCCAGGTGCAGCCCGGCCGTCCCGCTGCTCACGGCGCTTGCGAGCGGGGCTCTCAGCCGCTCGGCGAAGCGTCGCTCGAACTCATCGAGCCGAGGCCCGAGCGACAGCTGCCCGCTGCGCAGCACCTCGATCACCGCCCGCTCCTCCGCCTCGCCCAGGACCGGCCTGGCGAGCGGGATGACGCTGTCGCTCACTACACCCGGCCGGGCGACCCGGCCGAGCTCGCGTCGGTGGCGCCGCCGCCAGCCCCGGCGCCGCCGGCCGGTCGCCTGCCGGGTTGCATGCCGTGCTCGAGCGAGTCCACGAGCGCATCCCACGACGCTGCGATGACGTTCTCCGAGACGCCGATCGAGCCCCACACATCGTGCCCGTCGGAGGCGTCGATGAGCACGCGCGTCACCGCGCCGGTGCCCTTCGCCTCGTCGAGGATCCGCACCTTGAAGTTCACGAGCGTGATGTCGCGCAGGTGCGGGTGGATCTCGCCGATCGCGTCGCGCAGCGCGTTGTCGAGCGCGTTCACGGGCCCGTTGCCCTCCGCGGTGCGGACGTAGCGCTCGCCGCCGAGCCAGATCTTGATCGTGGCCTCCGTGTCGACCTTGCCGTCGGCGCGCTTCTCGACGAGCACGCGCCAGGACTCCAGGCGGAACAGCGGCTCGTACTCGCCGGCCTCCTTGCGCATCAGCAGCTCGAAGGAGCCGTCGGCGGCCTCGAACTGGAAGCCACGGTGCTCGAGCTCCTTGACGCGCTCGACGATCCGCTGCGCGAGCTCGGCGTCCGAGGCGATCCCCGCCTGCTGCGCCTTCTCGGCGATCGTGCTCCTGCCCGACAGCTCTGAGATGAGCACGTCGCGGTCGTTCCCGACGAGGTCGGGGTCGACATGCTCGAACGTCTGTGAGTCGGTGCGAACGCCCGCCGCGTGCAGCCCCGCCTTGTGGGCGAACGCGTGCTTACCGACATACGGCTGCGCGGGGTCGGGGGAGCGGTTCAGCAGCTCGTCGACGAAGTGAGCTGTCTCGGTCAGCCGCGCGAGGCGCTCCGGCGGGAGCACCTGGCAGCCCATCTTCAGCTGCAGGTCGGCGGCGATCGTGATCAGGTTGGCGTTGCCGGTCCGCTCCCCGATCCCGTTGACGGTCCCCTGGACCTGCGTGGCCCCCGCTTCGACCGCCGCCAGCGTGTTGGCCACCGCGCAGCCGGAGTCGTCGTGGGTGTGGATCCCAAGCGGGGTCCCAGGCAGCGCTTCGCGCACCACCGCGAACGCCGTGCGGATCTGCGGGGGCAGCGAGCCCCCGTTCGTGTCACACAGCACCACCCGCTCGGCGCCGGCATCTGCGGCAGCGCGCAGGCAGTCCAGCGCGTAGCCCGCATCCAGGGCGAAGCCGTCGAAGAAGTGCTCGGCGTCGAGCAGCACCCGCTTTCCGGCGGCGACGAGGAAAGCGACGGAGTCGGCGATCATCTCGAGGTTCTCCTCGCGCGAGGCGCGCACGACCTTCTCGACGTGCAGCACCGAGGCCTTGCCGACGAGCGTGCACACCGGGGCGAAGGACTCGGCGAGGATCCGCAGGCCCTCGTCCTCCGCAGCCGCCACGTCACGGCGGCGGGTCATGCCGAACGCCACGATCTCCGAGCTGCCAAGGCGCTCGCCGGCGAGCAGCGAGAACAGCTCCTGCTCCTTTGGATTCGATGCGGGAAAGCCGGCCTCGACCATCTGCACCCCGAGCTCGTCGAGCGCGTGGACGACGCGCACCTTCTCCTCGGCCGTGAGGCTCAGGCCGCCTCCCCCCATGCCGTCGCGCAGGGTGGCGTCGTATAGCTGTATGTCGGCCACCGGCCTAGCCTGCGGTCGTCGTCTGGGAGTTGGGCGTTGCACCCTCGCCCGTGGGGGTCTGCAGCGGCGCCGCGTGCACGACGTCGAGCCACTCGCGGTAGCGCTCGCTGCGGCCGTGGATCGCGTCGTCGAACGCGCTCTGCAGCACGCGCGTCACCTCACCCGGCTGGCCGGTGCCGATGACGTGGTCATCCACCTCGCGCACGGGCACGAGCTCGGCGGCGGTGCCCGACATGAACACCTCGTCGGCGAGGTACATCTCCGCGCGGGCGACGTCTCGCTCGACCACCGTGTAGCCGAGGTCCTGGGCGATCTGCATGAGCGAGCGGCGGGTGATCCCGTCGAGGATCGAGTTGTGCTGGCCGGGCGTGGCGATCACGCCCTCGCGCACGATGTAGATGTTCTCGCCGGTGCCCTCGCACACGTGGCCCTGGTGATCGAGCAGGATCGCCTCGTCATAGCCAGCCTTCACCGACTCGACCTTCGCGAGCACGCTGTTCAGGTACTGGCCGGAGGCCTTCGCGTGCGGGATCAGCGAGTCGGGGCTGATGCGCCGCCAGGAGGACACCTTGGCCCGTACGCCGTTGCTCTTGCCGTCCTCGCCGAGGTAGGAGCCCCACTCCCAGCAGGCGATCGTCACGTCCACCGGCGCGTCCAGCGGGTTGAGGCCCATCTGGCCGTAGCCGCGGTTGACGATCGGGCGGATGTAGCAGGAGCGCAGCCCGTTGCGGGCAACCAGCTCGAGCGTGGCGGCGCGCAGCTCCTCGGCGGAGTACGGCACCGGCATGTAGTAGAGCTGCGCGGAGCGCAGCAGGCGCTCGATGTGCTCCGCGTTGCGGAAGATCGCCGGGCCGAGCTCGGTGTCGTAGCAGCGCATGCTGTCGAACACGCCCGTGCCGTAGTGCAGGCCGTGCGTCAGGACGTGGACCTTGGCGTCCTCCCAGGCGACGAATGATCCGTTCATCCAGATGAGGTCGGTGGGCTCCACTGTGATTGCGCTCCTATTCGATGTTGTCGAGCACTGCCTTCGCAGCCTGCGCCGTGCTTGCCTCGCCGCCCAGGTCGGCGGTGCGCAGGCCCCCGTCGAGCGCGCGCTGCACGGCCGATTCTACAGTCGCGGCCTCCGTTTCCAATGCGAGGCCGTGCCTCAGCATCATCGCGGCCGAGAGGAACATGGCCAGCGGGTTGGCGATGCCCTGCCCGGCGATGTCCGGCGCGGAACCGTGCACCGGCTCGAACAGGCCGGGGCCGGACGGGCCCGTCGAGTCCTCGCCGGGCGGTGATCCGTCCCCGAGTGAGGCGCTCGGCAGCATGCCGATCGAGCCGGTCAGCATCGCGGCCTCGTCGGAGAGGATGTCGCCGAACATGTTCTCGGTGAGGATCACGTCGAAGTGGCGCGGTGATGAGACGAGCTGCATAGCCGCGTTGTCGACCAGCACGTGCTCGAGCGCCACGTGGGGGAACTCCCGGGAGTGAAGCTCGCTGACGACCTCCCGCCACAGCCGTGAGGTCTCGAGCACGTTCGCCTTGTCGACGCTGGTCACCTTCGAGCGCGCCGCGCCGAACGCGGTGCGCGCGATGCGCTCGATCTCCGCGGTCGTGTAGGAGCAGACGTCGCTGGCAGAGGTGGCGGTACGCGTCTTCTCGCCGAAGTAGATCCCGCCGGTGAGCTCGCGCACGACGAGCAGGTCGGTGCCCTCGATCCGCTCCCGCCGGAGCGGCGAGGCTTCATACAGCGCCGGCAGCGGCTTGACCGGCCGCAGGTTCGCGTACAGGCCGAGGCCCTTGCGCAGCCCCAGGAGACCCTGCTCGGGCCGCGGCCGGCTCGGGTCGGTGGTGTCCCACCGGGGGCCGCCCACGGCCGCCAGCAGGACGGCGTCCGCGCCCCGGCAGGCCACCAGCACGTCGTCGGTGAGTGCCGTGCCGTGCGCATCGATCGAGGCGCCGCCGAACAGGTGCTCCTCGAACTCGAAGTCGCCGAGCTCGCGCAGCAGATCGAGGGTCGGAGCCATGATCTCCGGCCCGATCCCGTCGCCGGGCAGCGTCACGATGCGGTGCGTCATGCCCGGCCTACAGCGCCGTCGTCAGCGAGCCGACGGGCGCGCCGCGCCCGCGCTCTGCCTCGAACGCCGCGATCGCATCGGCCTGCTGCAGGGTCAGCGCGATGTCGTCGAGGCCGCCGAGCAGACGGTGCTTGATCTCCTGATCGATCTCGAAGCGGACGGCGCGGCCGTCGAAGCGGACCTCCTGCGCGGCGAGGTCGACCTCGGCGCGCTCAACGCCCATCAGCGCGCGCACGTCGCCCGCTCCAAGCACGACCGGAAGCAGCCCGATCTTCGTGCAGTTGGAGTAGAAGATGTCCGCGAACGACGGCGCCACGATCGCCTTGAAGCCGTAGTCCTGAAGCCCCCACGGCGCGTGCTCGCGAGAGGAGCCGCAGCCGAAGTTCTCCCCCGCGACGAGGATCGGGTTGGCCGGCAGCTCCCAGCCCGGCTCCTTGGCCCAGTCGTAGAACAGGAACTCGCCGAACCCCGAGCGCTCGACGCGCTTGAGGAACTGCTTGGGCATGATCTGGTCGGTGTCCACGTCGGCGCGGTCGAGCACGCTGACGGTCCCTGCGATGACGTTGATGGGGTCCATGCCTGCCTCCTCTCACTCTCCCGGCCTGGCGCCGCCGAAAACGGCGGCCTCGGCCCATTTGAAGTGCACTTCGACCTGCTCGAAGCCGGCTTCACGCAGCCAGCGCAGCTGATCCTCAACGCTGTCCGGTCGGTCATCGTCGTCCTGGAGGTCGACCTCATGCGCGGAATGCGTGCCACCACTCTCGCGCTCGGCGCGCACGGCGGCCGCGAGCATCTCTTCGTCGAAGAGCCCGCTTAGCGGTCCGTCGATGGCGACATAGTCCATGTTCACGAAAATGCCCCCGGGCTCCAGCAGGTCGAGCAATTCGACGAACAGCGTGCGCTTGCGGTCGGACGGCAGGTGGTGGATGGCCAGCCCGGAGACGATCGCGTCGAAGCGCCCGGCCGACAACCCGTCCCGCCAGCCGGGGTCGTTGAGGTCGCCGCTGACCGCCTGCCAACGCCCAGCGTAGCCGGCCAGCTGCACCGCGACGCGCTCGAGCATCGGCTCGGAGAAGTCGACGAGCACCCCTTCGGAGCCCGGCCGGGAGCCGAGCACGACCTCGCTCATCCCGCCGGCGCCGCAGCCGACGTCGAGGAAGCGGGCGATCGGGCGCCCGTGCCTGGCGAGCAGGTGGCGGACGACCTCCTCCTGCACCTCGTGCAGCGGTATCTGGTTGCGCCGGCGCTCGGCGTAGCTCGCGGCGAGCTCGTCCCGATGCCTGTGAGCGCC
>JAOPZV010000084.1 GCA_025963935.1 Solirubrobacterales bacterium | reverse complement strand
CGGCCACGCGAGGGGGCGCGAGGCAAGCACGTCCTCGACCGTGACCTCCTTCCTGACGTGGGCAAAGGGATTGCGCAGGGCGTTGCGGTGGTTCTTGACGCTGACGAGCGCTGCGGCCTCCTCGGTGTGCCCCAGCGCGTCGATCCGGGCACGCCAGTAGGCCGCCGCGAAGCCCATGATCCCGACGGCGAATTCGCGGCCCCAGAAGGGGTCGTACAGAGTCGATATCTGGTACTGGAGGGCACCCTCCGAGAGCTTGTCGTAGGCCACGACGAGAACTTTCTCGGCGAAGCCGCTGGATACCTGGTTCATCGCGGCAAGCGCGCCGGCGAGCCCGGTGCCGCCGCCGCTCGTCACCCGCACGACCGGCTTCATGTGGCCTCCCAGCCCGTCCACGAGCCACTTCTCGGGCTGGTTCACCGCACCGAAGAGGGCGGGGCCGCTGGCGACGACGACCGAGTCGATGTCGGCGAAGGTCAGGGCGGCGTCCTCGAGCGCGGCATCCACGGCCTCGCGCACGAGCCCCGCCTGACTGACGTCGCTGCGCCGGCGTGCGTGCTTGGTCTGTCCGGTTCCAACGATGGCCACATCCCGCATACGCCCTAGACCTCCAGCGTGAAGACACAGTGGTTTTGCATGCCGACGCCGCCTGCTCCATGGACGATCGCCGAGGAGGCGCCCGCGGGGCCGTGCTCGACACGGCCGGAGAGCTGAAGGGCGGCCTCGCTGAGGCGGACCAGCCCTGTGGCCATGATCGGGTCGGCCGGAAGCGAGCCCCCGGAGGGGTTCAGGGCGACGTCCGAGCCATCGCTGTAAAGGCGCGGAGCGCCGCCTGCCCCGGCCAGCCCCAGCGCCTCGAGGACCATCAGCTGCGTGGCTGCGGAGCTCGCGCTCACCTCGGCCAGCGATGCGCCTGCGGGCCCCTCCATTCCCGCTCGCCGGTACGCCGCCTCGGCGGCGACACGGCAGGCCGGCAGCGAGTCACGCTCGCGCATTGCGAAGGCGTGCTGGTCCATCGCCGTGCCGATGCCCGTGATCCAGACCGGATCGGTGCAGACTCGTTGAGCGACTCGCTGCGATGTCAGCACCACAGCGACCGCGCCATCGACGGGGCGAGAGAGCTCGAGCTCGTGCAGCGGAGCCGCCACCCGCCTTGACGCCTGCACCTCGGCTGCGGTGGGCGCGTTTTCGAGCTCGACGGCCGAGTTTGCCACCGCGTTCGCCCAGTCATGGGCTGCGACCTCGGCGAAGATCTCATCGGAGAGCGAGTGCGAGGCGAGGTAGCTCTGCGCCTGGAAGCCACACGCGGCGGCGTGGTCGAAGCCGACCGGGCGCTGGTAGAAGGGCTCGCACTGCGTCGCGTAGAAGGCGGACACGTCGGACTCCGACGGCTTTGAGTACGCGAGGACGAGCCCCACCTCGGCGGACCCCGATCCGATCTTGGTGGCACCGTAGAGGGCGCCCCACAGCCCGTCCTCCTCCACGCGGGACTCCTCCTTGTGATGAGCCCCCATCGCACCGAGGAAGCCGCAGTTGGAGATGCTGCGCCCGTCGAGGATGTCGCTCCCACAGTCGATCACGAAATCGACGTCCTCGATTCGCAGCCCGGACCCCTTCAGCGCGGCCACGACGGCCTCAGAGATGAGGTCCACGTGCTGCCGGTTTGCCCACGCGCCGCGAAGTTTCGTCTGTGCGCTTGCGACGACGGCCACCCTGTCGATCGACGTCCCGAACACGGGCTCGACCCTACCAGACAATCGTTTGGTAGGCAAATGTCCGCCGCCTCCGAGGCGGAGCCTCGACGGGGTCCGCCCGCGGCGCGCGCGGCGGTCGACTCCGCTGTGCTCCTCAGGTACCGGTCGCGTCGAAGATGCCGTGCCGGGCACGCCCGCGCTCGCCGAGCCGCTCGAGCTTCCCCGGCCAGAACGGCGCATCGAAGCCCGCGAACAGATGGACGATCTGCCAGCTGCCTCCCACTCGCGCGAGCTCGAGCCGGTAGAAGCCTGTGGTGGAAAGCGCCACTTCTCCGCGCCTTGCGGTGGTCAGCAGCAGGTAGGACAGCGTGCGGGCCTGGTTCTCGCTCTGCTCTTCGATGACCGTGTTCAGAAGCACGTGCCGCGGCTGGTGGTGCTGATGGGGCCAGAACTCCGTCAGCCAGTCGATGATCTTCTCGCGGCCGGTGAGGGGCCCCACTCGCTGAGCGCCGGCGACCGTACCCTCCCAGACCGCCTCCTCGGTGAAGCACTCCCCAAGCAGATCGGCGCGACGCTCGTCGTAGCCCCAGCAGTAGCGCGACGGTCGTTCGGTTATGAGGCAGCGCTCGATCGCCGGTGAGCGCTCCCGCGGCACGTTCGGCCGGCGCATCGCCAGCGCGCCCACGGCATGGCCCCATGCTGGTGTCGGCCCGGCATCCTCGGCGTCGGTCATCTGCGTCACTCCACCCGGGTGATCCGGGTCCTCGGTTCAGGTGGCGGAGCGGTCTAATATACGCCAACCAACCGGTCGGTCGTTTCATAAGGAGGCGCTCCTGTCCACGAGAGGGAAGAGCTCGCATGGCACAGCCGCCGTCGCGTGGCGGCGCTTGGCAGGGCTCCGCGACGACGAGGGCAGCTGCGACCGGCTGTGGATCACATGAGTCGGCTCTGCTCGCTCACGGCCGTGGAGCTCGTTGAGCTCCTCCGCAACGGCCAGGTGACTCGGCGCGAGATCATGACCGAGCATCTCGATCGAATCGCGAGCATGGATGGGGAGGTGGGCGCCTTCAGCCAGCGCATCGACCCGGAGGTGCTGCTGGCGGCGGCAGCGGCGGCTGACGAAGAGCGCTCCGCCGGTTGCTCGCTCCCGCTCGACGGGGTTCCAATCAGCGTCAAGGAGCACTTCGACGTCGCCGGCCTGGCCTCGACCGAAGGCGTCGCGGCGCACGCCCGTCGCGTGGCTCCGGCGGATGCCGTTGTCGTGCAGCGTCTGCGCCGCGCGGGCGCGCTCGTCGTAGGCAAGGGCAAGCAGCCCGACTTCAAGTCCCGCTGGAACACCATCAGCGAGCTTCACGGCGTCACGCGGAATCCACGCGACAGACGTCTGAGTGCAGGCGGCTCCTCGGGTGGCGACGCCGCCGCGGTGGCCGCCGGCTTCGTCAGCGCCGGGATCGGCACCGACTACGGCGGCTCGATCCGCGTCCCCGCGAGCTTCTGCGGCACCTGGGGGCTGCACACCTCGCCCGGCCGGATTCCGGACACCCGCGCGGTCGGACCGAGCGGCTCGACACCGACCGCGGCGGCGATGTCCTCGATCGGTCCGCTTGCGCGCTCCCCCGCCGACCTCGAGCTCCTCTACGGCGTGATCCGGGGCGCCGTACCGGCCGCTCCCGACAGCCTCGACGTCGCCGACACGAAAGCCGGGCCGCCGCGCGTCGCGCGCCTGAGCGACCAGCTTGGGGCACCGGTAGAGCCCGCGATCGTGGCCCGCCTGGACGAGATCTGCGAGGCGTTTGCCCAGGCCGGCTACGAGGTCGTCGACGCGGAGATACCGGGTGGCGCGCGACTTCCCGAGCTGTTCGGCGAGCTCGTCGGAACCGAGCTGATGAACGTGGCCCTCCCCGCGTGGGGGGAGACTGTGGGCCGCCCGGCTCGCGAGTACCTCGCCACCATGTTCGGCGCGAGGCAGCTTGGAGAGTACGTCGGAGCGTACGTCGCGGCGTTTGTCGAGCTACGCGAGCACGCTTCAAGAGTCGCGAGCTGGATGGAGCAGCATCCGCTTGTGGTCGCACCCGTCACGGCCATGCCGGCGCCGCCGCTCGAGTTCGATATCGACCTATCGGACTCCGCCGCAGCGGAGCTGTTCGACCGCATGCGCAACGTCGTATGGGTCAACCTCCTGGGACTGCCCGCCGTTGCGATGCCGAACGGGATACAGGTCGTGGCACGCCGCTTCGCCGAGGACGAGTTGCTGCGGGCGTGCTCCAGCATTGCGGAGCTCGTAACGATGCCGTGACGGTCGGCTGAGCCCTCCGCCGCGTCGGGAGGAGGGCTCCGCGCGTCAGCCGCCCTCGAGATCCGCCCGGCGGTTCTCCGCGCGCTCGGCGTCGAGCCAGGCACGACGCTCGGAGAGCGGCACGTCGAGGTATGCGCGCATCGCCTCGGCCGCCTCGGGCGCCTGCTTGGAGCGGAAGGACCCCTCGAGCTCGAAGGCGAGCGCTGCCTCGAGCGGTAGGTCGTCGGCGCGATGGATCACCTGCTTGGCCATCGCGACCGCGACGGGCGGAAGCTCGGCAATACGGCGCGCGATCGTGCCTGCGCGCGACTCGGCGTCGTCTGCCAGCTCGTGGACGAGTCCCTGCGCAAGCGCCTCCTCGGGGCTCAGCACGCGTGCCCGCAGGATCAGGTCGAGCGCCCTGGGAGCACCGAGAAGCTTCGTAAGCCGTGTCGTGCCCGAGCCGCCGGGGATGATCCCGAGCCTCACCTCGGGCAGACCGTAGCGGTGATCTCCGCGCTGGCCGATGCGCAGGTCGCACGCGAGGGCGAGCTCAAAGCCGAATCCCATCGCATCGCCACCGAGTGCCGCAATCACCGGTTGGGGCAGCATGGTCAGGCGCCGCAGGACGCTCTGCACGCGTCTTGAGCGGGTGGGCGCATCGACGAGCGGGTCCGGAGCGACCTGGCTGCGCAGTATCGCCTCCACGTCGAAGTGCGTGATGAAGCGTCCGTCGCGGCCGCTCAGCACAACCGCGCCGAGATCCTCGGCATGCGCCCAGGCGTCGAGCATTTCATCCAGCTCATCGACGGCCGCGTCGGTGAAGTAGCTCACCGGCGGGTTCTCGTAGCGCGCGACGGCGACGCGCCCGATGCGCTGCTCAGTCCACACGGAGTTCACTCTCCCGAAGCCCGGCTGCGGTGTCGAGTGCCAGCCAGTCATCCGAGCGCCCGTGGTGATAGCGCAGGAACTCCTCGGGCGCCACGCTGGCAATGGCCTCGCACCGCCCGGTGATGTCCTGCTCGGAGTAGGTGGCGCCCAGGACAGAGACGACTTCGAGCTCATCGAGGGGATCGTGGGCCGTGCCCCGCAGCTCCACCGTCCCTGGTCCCTCTTCTTGAAGCCTCACAGTCTCGGTGAACGTGGCCCGCGTGAGAACCGCGGGGCCGTCCAGGCCATCGCCGTCGGGCGCCGTCCGCGAGCGGTAGTTGAAGGCGGTCCGCGTGCGCTCGGCGGGCTCCACGACCTGCGTCATCATCCCGCGAAGGGCCAGAAGGCGGGTGCCGTTGCGCTCAAGCGACGCGATCCTGCGCTCGCCGCGCAGCTCCAGGCGCGCCGAGGCGAGCTTCTTCGGCTCGCCGAACACCTCACGCCCAAAAACCAGCGGAGGCTCGCGATCCATCCACATCGCGAGGGCATAGCCCCCCGAGGTCCCCCGATAGGAGGCCGAGAGGTAGATGCTTCCGCCGGCGAAGTCGCCGAAGCCGTTGCTGTGCCATTCGCCGACGGTGACGGCAACAAGCGGCTCGGCCGCCGGCTCGAGCGGTGGCGGCAGCAGATGCGCCAGGAGGGCCGGGTTGGTGAGGAACTCGACCTTCAGCTGACGTCCCCCGACGAACTGCGGTTCCCCGAGGATGCGCCGGATGCGCTCGAGCTCCTCTGCCGTTCTGACGAAACCCATGCGACGCGGCCTAGCCTTCCTCGGGGTCATCGGCGATCTGCACCAGCACCTTGCCCACGTTGCGGCCCGCGAACAGGTCCATCAGCGCGCGCGGGGCCTGCTCGAGACCCGAATAGCATTGCTCGGCGTAGACGATGCGCCCGTCCTCGACCCAGCTACGCATCTGGTCGCGGAACGCGGGCATGCGGTGCGCGTACATCCGGGCGAGGAAGCCGCGCAGCGTCAAGCCCATCGTCACCGCGTTGAAGAGGTTCCCCGGCCCGGGCACGCGGTGCTCGCCGTTGTACGCGGAGATCGCCCCGCAGAGGGCCACGCGCCCCCGCGGGCGCATGACGTCGAGCGCCGCTTCCAATTGCTCGCCGCCGACGTTGTCGAAGTACACGTCGATCCCCTCGGGCGCGCAATCCCGCAGCAGCTCGATGGCCGGGCCGTCGCGATAGCAGAACGCCGCGTCCGCGCCGAGCACGTCGAGGATGTAGGAGACCTTTTCGCCGGAGCCCGCGCTGGCGATCACCCGGTGACCTGAAAGCTTTGCGATCTGCACTGCAAGTCCCCCCACGGCGCCCGCGCCGGCGGAGACGAAGACGATGTCCGCGGGTCGCAGCTCCGCCACGTCGAACAGTCCGACGTAGGCGGTGAGGCCGACCCAGCTGAGCGCTCCCAGGTACCGACGGGCCGGCGCGCCGTCTCCAGTCGGGATCAGCTCGGGAGGCGTGCCCGCCGCACCAGCCGCGTCGAGGAGGGCGTACTCGCGCCAGCCGAGCGGATGCAGCACTCGGTCGCCGACGGCGAACCCGAGGGCACGTGATTCGATGACTTCACCCACGGCCCAGCCCTCGAGCGCCTCGCCGAGCCGAAAGGCGGGCAGGTAAGGGGATCCGTTCTGCTGCATCCGCAGGCGCGCCGAGGGGTCCACCGACATCCATGTGTTGCGCACGAGCAGCTGGCCGTCGGCCGCCGCCGCCACCGGGACCTCGGCCAGCTCGAAGTCGTCCTCGCCGGGCACATTCTGTGGCCGCGAGGCCAGGTGCCACTCGCGTCCCCTTGAGCGTGTCGAGGAGGGCACGCGACCCGTGGAGCTCAGACCTGCTCGAAATGCAGCTTCGGCAGCTCGCAGCTTGGGTTGTCGAGGGCGAGCACCGAGAGCGCCCGGCCGAAGCCCAGGTAGATGACGCCCGTGAGAATCACGAGCTCAAGAATCTGGGCGTCGTCGAAGTGCGCTCTGAGCCCCGCAAAGTCGGCGTCGTCGATCGTGTAGTGGTCGATCGCCAGCTTCTCGGCGAAGTCGAGGGCCGCGCGCTCTTCCGCCGAGAACTCGCTCGCGTGCTCCGTGTCCACTCCGAGGGCGTCTGCCTCAGCGACTACGTCCTCGGCCATGCGAGCCGACTTACACGCCTTGCATCCGCTGAAGGTTGCGAGCCGCAGCCGCACGAGCTCCTTCAGGCGGACGGGGAGCCTCGTCGGCTGGGTTCCGTCGTTTGAGTGCCACGGGAAGTACCACGAGATGAACGACTCGAGTAGCTCGGGCGCCGGGGCGAACGCCTGGGCGATCGTCGGCAGCAGCGGCGTGTTGGCCCCCGAGTCGTCATGGAGTGTGCGCAGAAAGCCGGTGAGCTCCTCGGGTTCGGCAATGGGTATGCGCGTCATGTTCGGCCTTTCGGGAGAGAGAGGACGGCTGCCTTCAGGCAGACGACGGGTAGGGTTCGGACACGCCGACGCGGCTCGCGGGAACGGCGTCGTGGCCGCTCAGCGTGATGTCCACCGCCAGCGAGGTCGCGCAGGCCGGGCAGAAGTGCTCGCGGAGCACCACCGGGTCGCCTTCCAGACGCGGACGGACGCGCAGATGCAGCTCCTCAAATCGCGTGGAGACGTCGTGCTCGGTGTTGACCGCCTGCTCGCGCCAGTTCTCCTCCTGGGCACCGAGGTCCTGGTCGCACAGCCCGCAGCGCCAGCGGCCGTCGGCGACGTGCAGCGGCGCGAAGCGCGAGGCGTCCACTCCCGGCTCGCTGGTGGGTGCGTGCCCCAGGCGCGCCTCGCGGAGGCTCGCCCGCTGGCGAAGCGTGCCCGCGCCATCGAGCTCACCCGAATCGGTGAGCACGACGCCGTAGATCTCCCCTGCCGCTTGTGCGCTCACGTAGCCGCACCTGACGTCCTCGCGTACGGACTCCGGCTCGCGCAGGAGCGGGTCGCCGACGCCGCCGCCGCCGCCATGGATCACGTGGTAGACGTCTCCGCGGCTGAACACCAGAGAGGCCGACTGCGAGGGGCCGCCCTGGGGGGTTCCCTTCAACGCCTCCTCGGTCGGATACACGCCCGTCTCGAGAAGCTCGACTATGTTCGTGTCGCGCAGCAGGGTCCACCAGCCGGCTCCGCCCGGGTATCCGCCGGCGCTGCCGTTCGGGGGGACGAACGCGGTGTTCGTGTAGGCGCCGCCCGTCATCCGGTCGCAATGCAGGATCGCCAGGCAGGTTGAGACCCCGAGGCCGCCCCTGTGCACGCCGGCACCGCCGGTGTCCGCGGCCACGCGCCGCCAGAGGATCATCCCCGGCTGCGAGGTCTCCTCGATCTCCACGTCCGGCATGTCACAGCCGGCCATGCACTGTGCGCCATACACCTCCAGCCCGTCGGAGACCGTCTGGGCCGGGCCTCCCGCCGACATGCCGACGGACATCGGAAAGGCGACCGTCGGCTGGCCGCTGCGGCGGTCGATCCCGAAGGCGGTGAAGTACGTCTGGTTCTGAGCCGGGGCGCCCTCGACGCGCGCGGCCAGGATCGGGTCCTCGCTCAGGCTCGCGGCCTGGGAGAAGACGTCGACCAGCATGCGGTTGATCCGCATCCCGGTCTGGATGTGCGACATCGACACGGGGGCCGGCGCGCTCGAGTTGACGATCGTCCCTGAGGGCCCGAGATCGAAGTGGACTGGCCGCCAGATCCCCGCGTTCACGGGGATGTCGTAGAGCAACTGAGCGAGCATGGTCGTCCACGACTGGCCGATCACCGCCGGCGCGGCACCGTTGATGAACGCTTCGGTCTGGGGCCCGCCGCGGAACTGGATCGTCATCTCGTCGCCTTCGACGAGCAGCCTCGTATGCACTTCGTGCAGTTCCTCGATTCCGCGCGCGTCGAACTCAACCCAGTCGGTGCTCTCATAGGTGCCGTCCGGCAACGCCGAGATGAGCCTCCGCACCGCCTGCTCGGACAGGCGCTTGCTCTCGGCATTGAGGTCCTGGAAGCGCTCTGGGCCGATCTGCTCGACCATCGCCGAGAGGCGGCGGTGGCCCGCGTTGTTGGCGGCGATCATGCTGCGAATGTCGTTCAGGACCGTTCCGGCCATGCGGACGTTGGTGGCGAGAAACTGCTCCCACTGCGGATCGATGCGTCCCCGCCGCGCGATTCGGGTCCCTGGGAACGCGAGCGTCTCCGAGTACGAGTCGTAGGCGCCGAGCGCGAATCCCGACACGGCCGAACCGCCGATGTCGAGCACGTGCTCGTTGACGTACCCCCAGCCGATGAGCTCTCCGTCGTGAAAGAAGGGGGCCACGATTCCCACGTCGCCCTGGTGGATCGCGCCGGAGGTGTGCGGGTCGTTGCACATGAAGGCGTCGCCCGTCTCGATGTCCTCGAGGGCATTGTTGCGCAGCACGGCCTGCACGCCGAGGACGGCCGTCGAGATGTGGAACGTGACGTATCCCGAAAAGGCGAGCTGCTCGGCTTTCGCGTCCAGGATGCAGGTGCTGAAGTCCTTGGCGTCTGTGACGACCGGAGAGCCGGAGGTGCGCATCAGCGTGATCGCCATCTCGTTGGCGATGTTGCGCAGCGACTTCTGGTGGACCTCGACGTCGATCAGGTCGTAGGCGGTATTGGTCTCTGTGCTGCTCAAGTGCTCGCCCAGCTCCCTCGGTCATCAGGCCTGCGCGGGTCAGCCGTCGTTCCAACCGGTCGGTCGGTAGATTACTTTGGCGTCAGCCAGCTTGTCAAGGCACATCGCTCGGACACGAAGGGAGCAGATGTTGGGCTCGCTTGAAGGTGGGGTCGCATTGATCACCGGGGCTGGGGGCAGCCTCGGATCCGCCGCCGCACGGCGGCTCGCGCAGGACGGTGCGCGCGTCGCCGTCGCAGATCTGCGGGCGGAGGGTCGCGGGGCGCTGGCAGAGGAGCTCGACGGGCTGGCGCTCTCGCTCCAGGTCGAATCGGAGGACAGCTGGAAGGCCGCCGTAGCCGCCGTCAGGGACTGGGCCGGCCCGATGACGATCCTCGTCAACTGCGCAGGCATCGGCGACGGCTGCGGGCTCGAGGACCTTTCGATGTCGAGATGGCACGAACTGCTGGCGGTGAACCAGACCGGTGTCCTTTTGGGGATGCGCTTCGCCGCGCCCGAGATGCGCAGCGCGGGGGAGGGGTCGATCATCAACCTCTCCTCGATACACGGGATCGTGGCGCGATCCTCCGGGGGATCCGGGGCCAGCGCGATCGCCTACGCCGCGACGAAGGGAGCGGTGCGGCTGATGACCAAGGCCGCCGCTGTAGACCTGGCGCCCGACGGCATTCGCGTCAACTCGGTGCATCCGGGCTACGTCGATGCGCCGATGCTTGGCGTTGAACAGTCGGCCGCGAGGCTGGCGGCGAGGGACCGCACACCGCTCGGGAGGTTTGCCCGCCCGGAGGAGATCGCCGGAGCGATCAGCTTTCTCGCGTCCCGGGATGCGAGCTACATGACTGGCTCGGAGCTGGTGATCGACGGCGGATACACGGCCGTGTGATGCCGCGACGGCGCTGTCCACGTATGCGTGAGAGTGCCACGACCCCCTGTTCGGTTGGTTCGCCGGCCCCTGGCGGGGCCCAGCCCTGCTCACAGTGGGATCCTGAACTGCTGATGCCACCGCCAACCCTCGTCGCAAAGGACCCTCACCGTGCCCGAGCCGCTGTCACTCACCTTTCACGGACATGCATGCTTCGAACTCGCGAGCAACGGTACGTCGTTGCTCATCGATCCGTTTCTCGCTCCCTACAATCCGGTCGCCAAAGCAACCGCCGGAGACGTCTCGCCAAAGCACGTCGTCGTCACTCACGGGCACGTGGACCACGTCGCCAGTGCGGTGGAGGTCGCCAAGAACGCCGACGCCACGGTTTACGCTCTCGTCGAGAACGCCGAGTGGTTCAAACAGCAGGACGTCTCGGCTGTGGACATCAACCTCGGCGGCCGTGTTGAGTTCGAGGGTGGGACGATCGGCTTCGTGCCTGCATTTCACACGAACACACTTCCCGACGGAACCGTCGTCGGACAGGCTGCCGGCGTCATCGTGAGGATGAACGAGCACTGCATCTACCACGTGGGCGATTCCTGTCTGTTCAGCGACATGGCGCTGATCGCCGAAATGGAACACGTCGACACGCTCATCGTGCCGATTGGTGGCCGGTACACGATGGATATCCCGGCCGCCGTCCGCGCCACCGAGTTCGTCCGGCCAAAACGCGTGATCCCCTGCCACTACAACACCTTCCCGGC
Source organism: Solirubrobacterales bacterium (assembly GCA_025963935.1). Lineage (GTDB taxonomy): Bacteria > Actinomycetota > Thermoleophilia > Solirubrobacterales > Solirubrobacteraceae > Palsa-744. The sequence continues at coordinate 1,350 of JAOPZV010000084.1, read as the reverse complement.
AATCGAGGCCGACCCTCAGCAGTTCGCCGATGGCGTGAAGCGCATCGGCGGCATCGATGTCCAGGTGCTTGATCCAGGCGACAAGATCACCTTGACCGCAGCCTGACGCACTGGGATAAGCAGCCGATGTCGCGGCAGGCGGCGCTGGCCGCGTCCGTCTAGAGCTCCAGCAGCACCGGAGCGAGACGCTCGAGGTCTGCAACCGCGGCCGCGGGGCTGTCCGCATAGGCCTGCAGCGCGACGTGATCGGCACCCGCGTCGAGGTGCTCACGCACTCGCCCGGCGATCGCCTGCTCGTCGCCCCACGCGACGATCGCATCGACCAGCCGGTCGCTGCCCCCGTCGGCGAAATCGGCATCGTCATAGCCGAGCGTACGGAGGTTGTTCACGTAGTTAGGCAGGCGCAGATAGAGCGCCATGTGCCGGCGAGCTACCTCCCGCGCGCGGTCCGCGTCCGCCTCCAGCACGACCACCTGCTCGGGAGCCAGCAGCGGCACCGGGCCGAGGATCGCACGCGCCTCGGCAGTGTGCGCGGGAGGCACGAAGTACGGGTGGGCTCCGGCCGTCCTCTCGCGAGCCAGTTCGAGCATCTTCGGCCGCAGCGCAGCGAGCAGGACGGGCGACGGATGCACCGGGGCCGGAGCGTCGTAGGTGTGCTCGTCGATCGCCTCCAGGTAGGCGCGCATCGCCGTCAGCGGCTTCGCGTATTCGTGGCCCCGAGAGTTCACGATCGGTGCGTGGCTCACGCCGAGCCCCAGGAGGAAGCGCTCCTCGCAGGCCTCGTTGAGAGTGTTTGCGCCGTTGATCGCCGCGGCTGCGTCGCGAGCCCAGATGTTCGCAATGCCGGTGGCCACCACGAGACGGTCGGTCGCTTCGAGCAGAAGGGCTGCGTGCGACAGCGCCTCCCGGTTCGTCGGCCCCTCGCCGAACCACGCAGTGCCATAGCCGAGCTGCTCGATCCGTGCGACGGCCGCCCGCTCCTCCCGTGCAGGCAGCAGGGCGATCGAACCGAGCCAAACGCCGACCCGGCCAATGCGATCCCGCAGTTCCTGCGCTCGCTCGCTGGAGATCGCGCTCATGGTCAGGCCGGGACGCGGTCGCGCGGGACGGCGTTGACGGCGCCGTCCTGGTCGGCGTCGTCCGCCGGGCGAGCGGTGCTCGGCTTGGGCACGAGGATCCCCGCGAGGAGACACACGAGCAGGAAGCCGGTCGCCATCAGGAACGTCTCGGTGAACCCCGTGACCGTGGGCTTCCCGTGGAGCATGTGTCCAGCGATGAATGTCGCCGAGAGCTGGCCTCCGAGCGCACCGCCGAGCGTGCGCATGACGGGGTGCATGCCAGTGGCCACGC
>JAOPZV010000066.1 GCA_025963935.1 Solirubrobacterales bacterium | reverse complement strand
GGATTCGGCGTGATCGTGCATGACAACGTGGTGATTGGCCGGCGGGTGAAGATCTATCACCACGTGACGCTGGCGGTCCGTACCTGGGAGGGCTTTCCGGCCGAGCTGATCATCGAGGACGACGTGGTGATCGGCGCCAACGCGGTGGTCATCACGCCGGTCGGGAAATCGCTGAGCATCGGCCGCGCTGCACGCATCGGTGCGGGTGCGGTCGTCACCCATGACGTGCCCGCCGGCGCCACCGTCGTGAGCGCGCCGACGCGCATGCTGATGCACCGCTCGGACAGGCGACTCGCCCTCGCGGAAGAGCGCGCGGACGGCGGCCAGGGGACCGAGGAGCATGCGGATCCGGTCGAGGAGCATTGAGGCTCCTGAGGGCATGATGGGCGCCCGACCCGACGCCGCGGGCGATGAGCAGCCAGGGATCGAGCTCGAGCCGGAGCGGCTCGCCGACTGGCTTGCGCAGGAGCCGGCGCTGCAGGTGATCGACGTACGCGAGAGCTACGAGCGTGAGGCCGGGCACATCGCCGGGACAAGACACATCGAGCTCGTGAAGCTCTCCTCGGAGGCGGCTTCGCTCGAGCGCGAGCGGCCCGTCGTCTTCTACTGCCGCGTCGGGTCCCGCTCGCAGATGGCCGCGCAGGCGTTTCGCGCGGGGGGCTTCGAGGCATACTCCATGGTCGGAGGACTCGCGCGCTGGGCGCGCGAGGGCAGGCCGCTCTCGCCCGAGGGCGGATACGTGGCGGATCACTGAGGAGGAGACCGGATGGAGGCTTCGAGCGAGTACCCGAAGGTGATCAGGGGAGACGGCTACGCGGTGGGCCACATCGACGACCTGGGCGAGGGCCCCGGCTTCCGCAAGATTCGCAAGGGACTGGACGTGACGGCGTTCGGCGTGAACGCGATCGTGATGCCGCCCGGGATCGAAACCGGCTTCCACTACCACGATCTGCAGGAGGAGCTTTACTTCGTGCACCGCGGCATGATCGAGATGGAGTTCGGCGACGGATCGGTCCAGCGCCTGGAGGCGGGGGGCATGGCACGGGTGGACGCGGCAACCGTGCGCAAGATCCGCAACATCGGCGACGTCGAGGCGATCTACCTGTGTGCCGGCGGCAAGGACGGCTACATCGGACGCGACGGACGCGTGCGTCCAGGCGAGGAGCAGCGGATCAGCCCGATCCACGGGTCCGGTGGGTGATACCGACAGCGGGCGCCAGCGGCTGCGCATCAACGGCCAACTGGAGATACCACTCGCCGAGGTCACGCTGCGGACGAGCAGGTCCTCCGGGCCGGGTGGGCAGCACGCCAACGTGACCGCCTCGCGCGTGGAGGCGATCTTCGACGCCGCGTCGTCTCCTTCTTTGAACGAGGCGCAGCGCGAACGCGTGATGACGAGGGCCGGCCCCCGCGTCGTCGCGGTGGCCCAGGATCAACGCTCGCAGGCGCGCAACCGACAGCTGGCGCTTGAACGTCTGGCTCGGCGACTGCGCGATGCGCTCGACGTGCCCCGCGCTCGCCGCGCGACCCGGCCGAGTGCCGCATCGCGCACGAGCCGGCTTGAACAGAAGCGGCGTGCAGGCCGGCGCAAGGTGGAGCGCCGCCGGCCCGTCGAAGACGACTAGAGACTCAATACAGGAGCTCTTTGACGTAGCGTTGGTGTAGGCGTCCAAGCGACGTCTTTTCCGGATGGAAGCCGATCGCGTTCCACAACAGCCCCGACGCGGGAGCCCACGCGATTATCAGGTAGACGCCCAGCACCAGCACCGCGTTGCGCAGCCGCCGTGAGCTCGAAACGGCGGCGAGCGGAAGGGCCCAGAGCACGTAACACGGCAGCACCCAGCTGAGGGTCACCAGCAGCGCGACGCTCGCCCAGCCCGACGCCGTGATCGCGTCGCGACGCCGCCACGACAACCAGCAACAGGCGAGAATCGATGCGGCGAGCACGCCGCTCATGAACACACGGATTGTTTCGTTCTCGCCGCCGACGCCGATCGCCAGGCCGATGAGGTTCGGCACACTCTCGTTGGTCACCAGCCGGCTCTGCGTGTTCAGGTCGGGGATGTGCAGGCCGAAGGCCAGCAGGCTGACGAAACCGACGAGCGCCCCGGCGAGGACCATGCCGAGCACGACGTTGAGGAGGGCTCGGCGGCTGCGCAGCAGCGAGGCCAGCACCACTGGGAGCAGCACGCCGGCGGATGCCTTGATGGCGGTGGCGGTGATCAATGCCGCGCCGGCGCCGATCTCCGGCAGCAGCAGGGCGGCCATCGACCGCGGCCGCGATTGGGCCTGACGCCGCTCTCCCCCGTCCGCCACCGCCCCGTCCGGCCGCGATACATCCCGGCCACCGGCGCGCGCGCGCAGCAGCAGGTAGAAGGCCAGCATGATGAAGAACAGCATGAGGAAGTCGTTGTGGTCGCCCCCGAGCCCCCACACCAGCACGATCGGGTTCAACCCGACGAGGATGACCGCGCTCAGCGGATCGCGGCCGAGCAGCTGCGCACAGCGCCACACGAGCACGAGCGTGGCGAGGCTCGCGACCATGAGAATCCCCTTCAGGGCCCAGAACGACGCGGCCACGCCGAGCGGCACGACCGCGAAGGTCAGCAGTGTGAACAGCGGCCCGTAGGGGCTGAGCAGCTGATGCCAGTTGCTGAGCACGAAGCTCGGGTCGTTGTGCGGCTCGAGGATCGGGATCGTGGTGTACGGGTTGAGGTGATGCACGATCTCCATGCGCCCGTAGTTGACGTAGTTGAAGACGTCGGTGAGGGCCAGTGGCGGCGCGAGCAGGAGGATCCCGTGCACCGCGACGATCGCTGTGATCACCCAGCGGACCGGTAGCCGGGGCGCGTAGGCGATGGCCACCAGGTACGCCGCGTACATGACGAGGACCGCTCCGGTGAACAGATACTTGAGCGTCGTGCCGTTGCGCGTGAGGCCCGGCCACAGGCCCCCGAGCGGGCCGGCCATCCACCCGGGGAAGAAGTTCGAGTGCGTCGTCGCGGACAGCAGGCTCGGCCGGTCGGCGGCCATGATCACCAGCAGCCCGCTGAGGATCACGATCGCCAGCAGCGCTACTACGGCGACACGGGCGCGGACCTCGGTGCCGGCGAACGCCCCCGCCGGCCGGCCCAGCAGACGGCGGATCCTGGGGGTCCCCGCAAGCCCGTCAGGCAGCGGAAGCGTCGTGGCATCGCCCGGCATGAGCGTGGCCACGATACCCCTCTGCAAAGCAAAGGGCCCGCCGGAGCGGGCCCTCGAGAGTCGACCTAGGTCGCTCGGCTCAGATCGCTTGGACGTTTACGGCCTTGGGGCCCTTGTCGCCCTGCTCAGGATCGTAGGAGACCTTTGCTCCCTCCTGAAGCGAGCGGTAGCCCTCGCCGTTGATGCCCGTGTGATGGACGAATAGGTCCTTGTCGCCGTCATCAGGTGTGATGAAGCCGAAGCCCTTGTCGTCGCTGAACCACTTTACGGTGCCGGTTGGCATGGTGTGAACTCCTCCACGGTATGTGCGTGCTGCGACGCGGAGGATGCTTCTTGAAGCTTCGACCTGCGAGCGCTTGCACTACTTTCGCCGGTCTTTGATGTGCCGGCCAGACGGTATGACCGTAGCAGGTCGCCCTGTTCGTGTGTTGTCGGGATGTTGCGCCCGCGCCACCGGCGCCGCGGGCCGAGGCGGCGCCCATCCCGGCTAGGGTGGGCCGATGGCCGTGCAGGCGGACCCGAATCCCGACCCCGAGCCCGGACAGCGGCTGCGGCTGCGGCGTCTGCTCCCTCCCGGCGAGCCCGCCACAGTGGCGCAGACAGTCGAGCAGCTCGGGCTGTGGGAGCGTCATCCAGGAGCGACAGAGCACCAGCGCGTGCTGCTCAACATGGTCAGCACGGTGGACGGGCGAGCGACCTTGGGAGGACACTCGGCGCCGCTCAGCGGACGCGCCGACAGGGAGCTGTTCCACGGGCTGCGATCGGCCGCCGACGCGATTCTGGTCGGGGCCGGCACGGTTCGCATGGAGCGCTACGGCCGGATCATCAAAGACGAGTCGGTCCGGCGACTGCGGCGTGAGCGTGGTCTGAGCGAGGAGCCGCTGGCGTGCATCGTTTCCGGCCGCCTCGCCCTGGAAGCCGACATCCCGTTGCTGGCCGATCCGCAGGCGCGGGTGGTGATCGTCACCGCCTCGGCGGCGAGCCTCCCTGCGACGGGCGCAGCGGTCGAGTACGTCCGCGCCGAGCGTGACGGGCGCCTGGACCTGCCGGCCGCCCTCGCGGAGCTGCGCTCGCGCTTCGGCCTGGAGATGCTCCTGTGCGAGGGGGGGCCCCATCTGAGCCTGCAGCTGTTCGCCGCCGGCCTGATCGACGAGCTTTTCCTGTCGCTGTCGCCAAGGCTTGCCGGTGGCGAAGCGGCGAGCGGCGAGGCGCTGCGCATCCTCGCCGGGCCAGAGCTCGAGCCTCCCCGGTCGCTCCGTCTTCTCGGGGCGCTCGAGTGCGAGTCTGCGCTGTTCCTGCGCTACGGGGTCTCGGACGGGGTCTCCGCGGCCCGGCCGTCCGGCCGTGCCGGCGGCGGCGGGGTGCGAGACGACGCATCCGTCTGAGGACGGGTCTCCCGCGAGACGACGCTCAGCAGTTCGCTGGCCAGGCGACGACCCTCCGCCGCCACCCTGGGCGTCGCGGCGATCCGCACGACGACCTCGTCCCCGTCGAGCTCCTCGAGCGTGATGCGCGGGGCGTCGCGCAGCGGCGTCTGGATCGACTTCTCGAGTATCTCCTGCAGATCACCCGGGGTCATCCCGGCGCGCAGGCGGGCACGCAGGTTCACCGCCTCGGGCTCCCGCAGCGGCATGACCGCCGTGTTGAGCACGACGCTGTTGGGCACGAGCGTCGAGTCGTCGCCGGTCGCGAACGTCGTGTAGAGCAGCCCGAGCGAGCTGACTGTCCCCTCGATCTGGCCCGCGAGTGGGCCTCCCTGCAGCCGGACGCGCTCGCCGACGCGGAAGGGCCGGGCGCTCAAGAGAACAGTCCCGGCGATCAGGTTCCCGAGCGTCTGCTGCGCGGCGAGGCCGAATATCACTGCCGTGAAGGCCCCGCCGAGGGCGAGCGTGCGCGCCTGGATCCCCGCGACGCGCAGTGCCACGAACAGCGCGAGGACGACCGTCGTCAGGCGGATCAGAAACCCGACGGTTCCCGCCGTGGCGGGGTCGAGGCGGCGGAACAGCGCCGGCCCGAGGCTTCGCCCGACGTCCCGCGCGATCGCCCATCCGAGGATCACCAGGGCCACGACCGTGACGGCGCGAACCGGCGTTTCCAGCGCGGGTTCGAGCGATTTCGCGGGGCGGCCGTGAGGCCCCGGCGTCCCGAGGATGCTGACGCGGTTGTTGTAGAAGATGACGACGCCTATGAACAGCGGCACGAGCACCAGCGCCTCGAGCCGCGCTCGCTTCACCACGCGGGGGCTGATCTGGCGCAGCAACCCGACCTCCTGCCAGGCGTGGCTCCGGGTCTCGAACATTCTCTGGGGGAGTCTTGGCGGTGACTTGCGCTCGGGCATCGTGGCTACATCATGGTGGCACGGCGCTCACCTGGAGCGCCCCGGGCCCATCCGTGCTCTACCCTTCCGTGGCCATGAACCCCAATCTGCGCAAACTGATCCTCCCCGCTCTGCTCCTCGGCGTCCTCTTGATCGTCGTCGCGATCATCTACTTCGTAACGCCCGAGCATTCGCTGCCGTCGTTCTTCCCCGGACACAGCTCGGCGACGAGCGCCGAAGCGAACCACCACCACACCAAGCACGGCATCGCCGCGATCGTCGTGGCCCTCGCCTGCTTCGCGTTCGCCTGGTTTCAGACGGGCCCGCGAACCGGATCCGCCGGCTCACAGGCCTAGAGCACCTCAGCCGCCGAGGGCGAAGACGAGCGTGCAGATGACGCCCACGCTGAGGCAGTAGATGCCGAATGGCGTGAGGCGGTTCGTCTGGAAGAAGCGCAGCAGGAACTTGACCGCGAAGAACGTGGTCCCCGCCGCGCACAGGGCCGCGACCAGCGCCGGGCCGCGCACGCCGTTACCCGCCGAGCCGAACAGTTCGGGGACCTTCAGAAGCGCGGCCGCGAAGATCACCGGCGTGGCGAGCAGGAACCCGAAGCGGGCGGCGTCCTCGTTGGAGAGCCCGACGATCAGCCCGCCTCCCATCGTGAAGCCCGACCGCGAGATTCCGGGGATCAGCGCGAAGGCCTGTGAGGTGCCGACGCCGATCGCCTCCCGCCAGCTCAGTTTTGCCAGGCGCCCGTCGGCGTCTCCGAGGTAGTCCCCCTGGCGTGGCGGGCGGCGTCGCAGGCGCTCGAACAGCAGCAGGGCGACGCCGTTGACGATCAGGAAGGCGGCCGCAGTCTGTGGTGAGGCGAACAGCTTGCGCAGGGGGTCCTGCAGCAGGAGGCCGATGATGCCGACCGGGATGGTTGCCGCGACCAGCAGCCATCCGAGGCGGGCATACGTGTCGTCTGCGCGGATCTCGCGCATCTGCAGGGAGCGCAGGAGTCCCTTGACGATCAGCACCCAGTCCTTGATGAACAGGGCAAGCAGGACAAGCGCGGTGGCCAGGTGCGTGGCGATCAGGAAGGTGAGGAAGAACTTGTCGTTCTGGTGGATGTGCCAGCCCGCCAGACGCGGGAGCACGACGCCGTGCCCGAGGCTTGAGACCGGAAATGGCTCGGCGATGCCCTGGGTGAGCCCGAGGATGATGGCCTGGAAATAGGAGATGGGGTGCACGGTCGCGACAGCTTAGGGATTGTCACGGACCGCTGATGAGCCTCCGGCGCCGGACGCGCGGCGCCGCGGGCGGCCACGGCAGCACGATCGCCAGTGCATACGCTCCCCGCTCGATGCCATCTTCTGACCCGCACGGCGAGCCCTCACTCGCGGAGATAGCCCGGCAGTGGGGACGTATCGGCTGCGTCGGCTTCGGCGGGCCCCCTGCTCACATTGCGCTGCTTCGCGAGCTGTGCGTCGAGCGCAGGGGCTGGCTGAGCGCCGCCGCGTTCGAGCGGGCGATCGCCGCCGCCAACCTCCTCCCCGGCCCGGCCTCCACGCAGCTGGCGATCTACTGCGCGTGGCGGCTGCGCGCCAGCCGCGGCGCGCTGATCGGCGGCGTGTGCTTCATCCTCCCCGGCCTGGTCCTGATCCTCGCGCTGTCGGCTCTGTTCCTCGCCGGCTCGCCGCCCCGATGGCTGCTCGGGGCCGGCCGGGGCGCGGGAGCGGCGGTGGCCGCCGTGGCGGTGCGGGCCGGAATCGGGGTCGCCGCGCCGATCTGGCGTCGCGCCGGCTCCGCCGACCGTCCTCGCGTGCTCGCCTACGGGC